>DATKEY010000220.1:0-24707 GCA_035544475.1 Candidatus Dormiibacterota bacterium
GGCGTGTCGCCGGCGCTCACCCGACGGCCCAGCTCGGGCCAGGTTGGCTGCGGCACCCCCGGGGGACCGCTTACCGCTGCTTCCTTCCGGACCTGACGGGGTTCACGGGCCCGGGTTGCGCAGGACCCGGCCGTCAGCGCCGATGCCGTCGGAGCAGACCCGAGAACGCACCCCCTCGGTGGGGAATTCGACCCCGCTATAGCGGATTGCGGGTACAGGGCACCGCTACCTCCCCGTCTAGCGCGACCGCCGCCGATTGTACCCGCGCGCCGAGCCCCCGGCGGCGCGGCCGGCGGCGCGATCACATGACGATCGGCGCGACCGGCCAGAGCAGGGCGAAGCAGGTCCCCACCCCGACCCGGCTCTCCACCTCGACCGAGCCGCCGTGGGCCTCGACGAGACGGCGGACGAGGGCGAGCCCCATGCCGGTCCCGCCGTAGGTGCGGGTGGCGGTGTTGTCGACCTGGTAGAAGCGCTCGAAGACCCGGGGCAGAGCGTCCTCGGGGATGCCGATGCCGTTGTCGGCGACCTCGATGCGCACCATGTTCCCGCCGTTGCGGTGGGTGCGCACCCAGATGCTGCCGCCCTCGGGGGTGAACTTCACGGCGTTGTCGAGGAGCGCCCGGAGCGCCTGGTTGAAGCGGGCGGGATCGGCGTAGACCTCGACGTCCGTGGGGACGTCGACGCTCAGCGAGACCTGCAGCCCCTCCTTGAGGCGGGCCTGGACCGCGGTCACCGCCTCCTCGACGGCGCCGCGCACCTGGGTCGGCACCTGCTTGAGGCTGAGGGTGTCGGACTCGAGGAGCGAGAAGTCGAGGATCGTCTCCACGATGTCGTAGAGCTTCTTGGCGGCGACCTGGATGTCGTGGAGCGCCTCGGTCTTGTGGGCGTCGTCCCAGGTCTCCCAGCACATCTCGAGCAGGTCGCCCATCCCCATGATCGCGGTGAGCGGGGTGCGGAGCTCGTGCTGGACGGTGCCGAGGAAGTCGGACTTCAGGGCGTCGAGCTCGCGCAGCCGGCGCACGGTCTCGCGCTCCTGCTCGAACAGGCGGGTGTTCTCGAGTGCGATCGCGGCGTTGTTGGCGAGGACCGCGAGGCTCTGCTCCTGGCCCTCGGCCGGCGGCTCGCCGGCGCGGGTGACGACTGCGAGGGCGCCGACCACGGCGTCCTGGTAGAACATCGGCACGGCGAGCATCCCGCCCGCCTTCCACCCGGGAGGTGGCTGGTCGACCCGGACCGAGCGGCCCTCGAGCAGCGCGGGCCCGACCTTCCAGCCCGAGATGTCCGGCGGCCTGCCCTCGATCCCGTGGGCGGCGCGGAGCGAGAGGTTGTCGCCGTCGCGGATGAGCAGCAGGGCCGCGGAGCCATGGCCGGCGATCGCGGCGGCGGCTCCCACCACCGCCTCCTGGAGGCCGGCGACGCCACGGGTGGTGGTCGTCAGTGCGCGCGAGACGCCTCCGAGCTCGTCGACGGCGCCGTCGAGGCGGGCCCTCGCCTGCTCGATCAGGGTGATGTAGTCGGCGATCTCGGCGCGCATCCGGTTGACGCCGACGGCGAGCCGGCCGAGCTCGTCCGAGGAGGTGACCGGGATGTCCGTCGAGTAGTCGCCGCCGGCGATCCGGGCGACGCCGCGCTCGAGCCGGTTCACCGGCCGGCGGACGAAGCGCTCGACGAAGAAGAACACGAGGAGCGCGGTGCCGAGGATGGCGAAGATGCCGATGAGCCCGAGGGTGAACTCGTCGCTCCGGACGTCGCCGACGAACTCGGAGAGCGGTGCCTCGACGCCGACGTAGGCCGCGGTTTTCCCGTCAGGCCCCAGGAGCGGGACGAAGCTCCCGGCGACGGTGCCGAGGCCGGAGAGGTCGTAGGTGCCCTGCGGAGGGTGCTGAGGGTCACCGGCGCGCACCCCGGCTTCGATCACCGACGGGGTGGTGCCCCCGGAGGCGTGCTTGCCGTCCTTGGAGAGGCGGGCGATGACGGACGGACTCGCGACAGGGATGAACGCCGTCGAGTAGCCGATCACACCCTTGAAGTGCTGGAGCTCGTCGACGATGGGCACGACGTAGACGACCGCGGCGATCGGCCTCTTCAGCAGGTCGAAGACGGTGTTGCCGGCGTCCGACACGGCCCGTGGACCGTTGGTGTCGGGGAGCAGCTCGATGCCGTAGTCGGCCTTGCCCTGGAGTGCGTCACGGAGCGTCAGCGAGGCGGGCGAGGGGCGGAGCACGCCCGGAGGCGAGAACACCTGGTCGGCGGTGACGAGCACCGGGTACTCGCCGAAGGCGCCCGAGCCCGACCGCTGGATCAGCACTCCCGTCCCGTCGATGACCCTCAGGATGTCCTGGGGGCTGGAGTCCTTGGACGTGCGGCCCGCGACCACGTCCGTCAGCTCCTGAGCGACCGCCTTGGCGTCGAGGTTCAGCTCCGGGCGGGTGACGTTGTCGAAGAGCTGGCCGATGACCGCGGCGCGGTTGCCGGCATTGGTCACCGCCGCGGTCCGGGTCTGCTGCTGCCGGCTGATGAGCAGGAAGGTGCTGATGCCGACGATCAGCACGAGGGACAGCGCCACCCCGGCGGCGAGCAGGCGCAGCGCGAACGAGGATCGAATGCGGGTCATCGCCCGCGGCCCTCCACCGTCGCCGGGGAGGGCGTCAGCTCGAGGTGGCCGACCACCGGCGCCGCACCACGACCACGAGGCCGGCGAGCGCGGCGAGGTCGAGTAGGCCGAAGAGCGGCCAGAGGATCAGGCCGTGCCCGAAGCTCAGGCCGGAGACCAGGCCGACGGACTGGTCGGCCCCGCCGCCGATCGAGGTGTTCGGCGAGGTTCCTCCTCCGGGCCCCGACGGCTGGTCCGACCCGGCCGGCACGAACGCGGTCCCGATGCTCCCCTGCGAGCTGAGCGTACCGGTCGGCTGCGAGCCGCCCTGCGGAGCCGCACCACCGGCACCCTGCCCTGCACTGCCACCCGAGGAGCCGGTCGACCCCGACGGGTCCGACGGCGAGCCGCTCGACGATCCCGGCAGGGCCGGGAGGATCGCACCGACGAGGCAGGTGTTGACGATCTGGGCGGTGCACGAGGAGCCGAGCAGGCAGAGGAGGTTGGCGACACAGGCGCCGCTGCTCGCTCCGGTGGAGCCCGAGCCCGAGCCCGAGCCGCCAGACGTCGAGGTGGTTTGACCACCGAGGCACAGGAGGTTGTTCGCGCCACACGTGCCCCCGATCTGGACGGCGCCGCCGAGCAAGCTGAGCGCCGGGCTCGGAGCGGGCGTCGGCGACCCGGTGGAGCTGCCGGAGACGGTGCTGCCGCCGCTGCCGCCGCCCGTGCAGAGCAGGTCGAGCAGGCAGTTGCCCGTGGATCCGGAGACCGAGGGCGGCGTCGAGGTCGACTGCGACCCGGACGTGGTCGTGGTGGTCGTCGTGGTGGTGGTGGACGGCTTGGCAGTTCCCGACTTCGTCGTGGACGAGGAGGTCGAGGTGGAGCAGTTGCCGAGGTCGACGATGCCGAAGCACACGCCGCCTGTCAGCGGCGCGAGCAGGTGGCGACGCGTGTGGTGGCCTCCGAGCGCAGGCGCGGGCGGGGGCGACGTGGGTGACTGGCCGAGGGTGACGACGCCCGACGGAATCGAGACGAGCGGCGTCCCCGACTGGCAGAGCAGCGGGATCAGCGGGGCAAGCTGGCACGCCGCCTGCGGAAGCGAGATGCCCTGGCCGTCGCCCTGCTGGTCCCCGTTCCCACCCAGGCCGAGCGAGCCCAGGAGGCCGGGGCCGTGGGTGGCCGCGTAGACCGTGGACGTGAGCATCACCGTGTTGCCGCCGAGCAGTCCCAAGAGAACTGTCAGCGCAGCCGACCGGCGCATCAACGAAGAGCGCAGGAGGGCCCGTCCCAATCTCCGCATGGTCGAAATCATAGGTTCGCGGACCGCGCCAAAACGGCCGCCCGACAACCGTCACGGGTTCGTCACTGATCGCGAACGAGCCCGAGACCGCCCCCAGAGCGGCACGCGGGGCTCGTCGCCACGGACCAGGCGGCGGAGGTTTGCGGAGTGACGGTAGAGGATGATCCCGGTGGCGGCGGCGGTGAAGCCGAAGGCCGCCGCGCGGGAGCGGCGCGCCCGGTCGCCCGTCCCCTCGCCGCCGGCGAGCGCCCAGGCGGCGGCGGTGCCCGCGGTCGCCGAGCCGGCGGCGGCGAGCGAGCCCACCGAGACGATCTGGGTGGCCAGGAGCGCGGTCATCCCGCCGGCCACCGCGGAGGCCGCCCCCGGCGGCGAGAGCACGAGCAGGGCGCCGAACGCGGTGGCCACCGACTTGCCGCCGCGGAAGTGGGCGTAGGCGGGCCAGGAGTGGCCGACGACCGCCGCGACCCCCGCCGCCGCCTGGCCGCGGGGACCGGCGCCGAGCGCGCGCGCGCCCTGGACCGCGACCGCGCCCTTGCCGACGTCGAACAGGAACGTCAGGGCGCCGGCGGCGGGGCCGAGCACCCGCGACACGTTGGTCGCGCCGGTGCTGCCGCTGCCGTGCTCACGGACGTCGAGGCCCCGGACGGCGCGGCCGAGCCACAGCCCGGAGGGGATCGACCCGACCGAGTAGCCCAGCGCGCAGCCGGCGAGACCCGCCACGGTGCCGACCATCGCCGCGAGTATAGGGGTACGCCCGTTCTCCGAAAGGCGCCGGCTCAGCCCTCGAGCACGTCGGTGGCGGTGACCGCGAGACCGGGGGCGTGGGCCAGTCTCCACGCACCCCGCGAGCCCGGAACGGCCGCCTTCATCGCCATCCGGACGCCCTCCGCCGCGGGCGCGTCGACGAGGGCGATCGCGGTGCCGCCGAAGCCCGCGCCCACGAGCCGGGCGCCGAGACAGCCGGGCACGGCGAGCGCGGCGCCGACCGCGGCGTCGAGCGCCGGCGTGCTCACCTCGTAGTCGTCGCGCAGCGAGGCGTGGCTCGCGGACATGAGCAGTCCGAGCGTCGCCGCGTCCCCGGACGCGAGGGCCGACGCGGCGGTGACGGCCCGCTGGGTCTCGGTGACGAGATGGCGCGCCCGCCGGTCGAGCGGCTCCGGCAGCAGGGCGGCGGCGACGTCGCACGGCTCGATGCGGCCGACGCAGGTCGCCCCCAGCATCCGGAGCGCCGCCTCGGCCTCGGCCCGGCGCTCGCGGTACCCGGCCCCGCCGACGTCGTGGGTCTCGCCGGTGTCGCAGGCGACGAGGACCGCCGTCTCGAGGTGCCAGGGGACGACGTCGGCGGCACCCCGGCCGCAGTCGAGGAGGACCGCGCCGCCGGCGGGGAGGCCGACGACGGCCGCCTGGTCGAGCGGGCCGCACGGGACGCCGACGACGTCGCGCTCGGCGGCGAGGGCGAGCTCGACGAAGCGCCCGGTCGGCAGCCGCGCCCCGGCGAGCCGGAGCATGGCGACCATCGCGGCGCAGCAGACGGCGGCGGACGAGGCGAGCCCCGCCGCCTCGGGCAGGTCGGCGGCGACCGCCATCTCGAGCGCGGGGAGGCGGATCCCGCCGGCGGCGAGCACGACGGCGGCGGCGAAGGCGCGATCGCCGACGTCCCCGGCGGGCTCGGGCGTCGAACGCTCCACGCGCCGCCCGGCGCTGACCAGCCGCCAGCGACCGTCCGCCGACGGGCGGAGCGCGACCGCCACCCCCCGGTCGACGGGGCAGCAGAGGACCATCCCGCCCACATAGTCGACGTGCTCGCCGACGAGGGTGCACCTCCCGGGTGCCGCCCCGGAGGCCACGGCGGCGCCCGCGCCGCCCGGCTCCTCCGCCAGCAGCTCGCGGGCGCGCTGCTCGAGCACGCTCAGAGCTCGAGCGACCGGAGCCGGGCGACCCCGGCACGAAGGGCGAGCGTGGCGCTGCCGGCGGCGATGACGACCAGGACGGCGTCGCCCCAGGTGAGGCCCTCCGCGGCGACCACGACCGATGGGCGGGCGTAGGGGAGCGCGAGCACCGTGAAGCACAGGGCGAGGTAGAGCGAGCCGATCCCGAGGAAACCGAGGCTCTGGCCGACGCCGACGCTGCGCCGGGGGTCGGTCCAGTCGAGCCGGGGGCGCACCGCGCCGAAGCCGGTGGCGAGCCCGACCAGCCCGGCGACCACGATGAGCAGGCGGGCCCCACCCAGGCCGAGCTCGTACGGGGAGAGGTGGGCGCGCAGCCCGCCGGCGACGAGCAACCCGAGCCCCAGCCCGGCGGCGACCCCGAGACCCACGCAGTACTTGGCGAGGAGCACCTGACCCGGCGGCACCGGGGCACAGCGCAGCACCCAGAGCCGGCGCCCCTCGGACCCGACCCCGCGGAGCGCCACCCCGGAGGCGGCGAAGAGGGACGCGAAGCCCGCGGTCAGCGCGACCGCGAACCAGCCCGGCAGCCGCGCGCTGGTGATCCCCGCCGACGTCCCCTGCCCGGGGACCGCGATGTAGAGGGCGAAGAGCGCGATCGGCAGGACGAGCTGCCCCAGCTGGGAGGCGTCGCGACGGAGCTCGCGCAGGTCCTTGAGCGCGATCGCCCGCCATACCGGCCGCGGACCGCCCCGCCCGGCGGGGAGCAGCCGCGCGGCGCGCCTCCGGCCCCTCCCCTCCCCCGCCTCGGTGGCGCGCTGATGCCCGACGACGAAGGCGGCCTCGCCGAGACGGGAGACGAGGAGCAGCGCGGCCGCGGCCGTCACGACGAGGAGCAGGGTGAGCAGCCCGGCGGTGGCCGGGCGGCCGCGCACCGCCGCGACCGCGGCCCGGGCCGCCCACCCCGTCGGCAGCCAGGCGAGGTCGGCGACCCGTCCCCGCCCGGGGGCGTCGAGCGCGAGCGGCGTGGTCGAGCGCGTCCCGTCGGGGCTGCGCAGCACCACGTTGACCGCGGTGATCACGAAGACCGTTCCGGTGACGAGCAGCGCCGCGGCGTCGCGGACCCTCCGCGCGGGGAGCACCCGCACCGCCGCGATGGTCACCGCCGTGCCGGCGCAGAGGGGCAGCGCCGCGAGGGCGACCGCGGCGACGGCGACGAGCGGGAGCGCCGCGAGCGCGCCCTCGGCGGAGAGGTAGGCGACCAGCCAGGGCCCGCCGAGCAGGGTGGCGATCCCCACCCCGGTGGCGAGCTGGACGCAGAGCTTGGCGAGGAGGACCGCCCTCGGCGAGAGCGGCGCGACGAGGAGCAGCTCGACGTCGCGGGCGAGGTAGAGGCCGCTGATCGCGAAGCTCACCGAGGTGACCGCGACCACCCCGCAGAGCGTCGCGAGTCCCGCCGCCAGCCCGGGCTCGAGGCGGGACGGCGCGGGGGCGCCGGTCGAGAACAGGGCGGTCGCGATCCGGTGGGTGCCCAGCCACCAGGCGACCCCGAGGGTGCCGAGGATCAGGGTCCATCCCCGCTGTTCCGGCCCGGCGCGCAGGGCGGCGTTCACCGCCATCCGCACGCGCGAGCGGAGCAGCCCCGGCACCGGCCGGAACCCCCACCACCCGGTCACCGGCGCGATGACGCCGGCCGGCGCGGTCACTCGAGCGCGCGGAGGAGCGGCCGAAGATCGGAGTCGCCGTCGGCGCCGGTGAGGCGGAGGAAGGCCTCCTCGAGGGAGCCGGCGCCGAGGGCGGTGCGCAGCTCGGCGGGGGTCTCGACGGCGACGAGGCGGCCCTGGTGGACGATCCCGACGCGGTCACAGAGCAGCTCGGCGACCTCGAGGACGTGGGTGCTGAGGAAGACCGTGCGGCCGTCGGCGCACAGCCCGCGGAGCACGTCCTTGAGCTGGCGGGCCCCGGCGGGGTCGAGGCCGACGGTCGGCTCGTCGAGGAGGAGGACCCGCGGGTCGTGGAGCAGCGCCGCCCCGAGGGCGAGCTTCTGGCGCATCCCCCGTGAGTACGACTGGACCAGGCGGTCGGCGTGGTCGTCGAGCCCCAGGGCGCCGAGCAGCGGGTCGATGCGCGCCGCCTGGGCGCGGCGCGGGACGCCGTAGAGGTCGCCGGCGAGGCCGAGCATCTCCCGGCCGGTCAGCTTGTCGTAGAGCGCCGGCTGGTCGGGCACGTACCCGGCCACCGCCCGGGCCCGCAGCGAGTCGGTGACGACGTCGTGGCCGCAGAGCTCGGCGCTCCCGAGGGTGGGCCGGAGCAGGCCGGTGAGCAGCTTGATCGTCGTCGTCTTTCCGGCACCGTTGGGTCCGAGGAAGCCGAAGAGCTCGCCCGGAGCGACGTCCAGGGTCATCGAGTTCACCGCGACCCGGTCGGCGAAGATCTTGGTCAGCCCGCGCAGGCGGATCGCGGGCTCGGGGCGCAGCGGGACCGGCCCGGCGGTCATTCCGCGCCATCCTCGCCGAGCAGCCGGCCGACGGCCTCGACCTCGGCCCTCAGCCGGTCCTCGTCCCAGACCGGCGCAGCCGCGGAGAGGTCGGGCGGGTCGAGGAGCTCGACCCAGGAGCGGCAGCCGCCGTACTCGGGGAGGTCGGGGACCTCGACCGGCTCGGGAAGCGCGCTCACCCGGAGCACGGCGACGAGCGGGCGCAGCGACGCCCCGGCGGACAGCTGCCGCTGCCTGAACCGCAGCGTGAGGTAGTGGTCGGTCCAGACGGTGCGCTCCTCGAGGGCTCGCAGCCGCTCGAGCGAGCCCGCCTCGAAGGTCGCGACGACCTCGGCCACCGCCCGCAGCGAGACCGTCCCCGGGCTCACCGGCCGGGGGTGGCCGGCGGGCCGGCCCGCGGCGACGGCCACCTCCCGGGGGGCACGGTGCATCCCCGGGACGAGCAGCTCGCGGTACTCGGGCTTGAGGAACACGCCGCGCTCGTGGAAGAGCGTGGGGTAGAGCCAGAACGGATCCGAGCCGGGGGCGGCGAAGCGGTGGCCCGGGTCGTCGAGCCCGCCACGGCGCACGAGGAGGGCCTGGCGCCCCTGCTCGAGGGCCGCGACCACCACGTCCCACTCCTTGAGGGCGAGGGCGATCCGGGGACGTGTGGTCACGGCCTGATGATACGGGCGCCACCGTCGCGACCCCGTCGAGCGACCGAGCCACATCCCTGCAACGGCAGAGCGCAGCGCCGGGCGGATGCCGCTAGGCTGTGCGGCCATGCTCGACCGCCTCACCCGCGCCTGCCCCAAGCTTCTCGGCTCTCCATGGGTCCGGCTGGCGGGCACCGGGCTCGGCGTCGCCCTCTTCCTCCACGCCGTCGACCTCGGCGAGGCGGGGCGTCTCTTCAGCCACGTGAACCCGTGGTGGACGATGCTCGCGATCGGGCTCGCCGCCCTCTCGGTCATCTCCAGCGTGCTCGAGTGGGGGGTTCTGCTCCGGGGGACCGGCCACGGCCTCGACTGGCCGTTCCTGGGCTCCTGGTACCTGAAGGGCCTCTTCGTGAGCCAGGTCCTCCCCGCCGGAGTGGGCGGCGACGCGATGCGCGCGCTGCGCATCGGGCGGATCACCGGCCACGGGCCCATGGTCGCGTCGCTGATCGGCAGCCGGATGGCCGGCACCCTGGGGATGGCGCTCTGGGCGCTCGCGGCGGCGGTGCTGCTCCGCGACATCCTCCACGTGCCGGTGTTCGCGGGCTTCGTCGCCTTCGCGGCCTTCATGCTCGTCGCCTGGGTGCTCGCGCTCCTCGCCGAGGGCGTGCGCTGCCGCATCAGCGAGCGCCGCCGCATCATCCACCGCTTCGCCCGCTTCCTCGGGCCCTTCACCCGCACCTTCGAGAGCTACCGCAACCGGCCCCAGATCCTCGCCCAGAGCATCGCCGCGGGCGCGGTGGGCTGGGGGCTCAACCTCTTCTCGATGCAGGCCTTCGCGATCGCGCTCGGCGGCAACGTCTCGTGGTCGATCTTCGCCGTCGCCCTCCCCATCTCACTTCTGGCCACCTTCGTCCCGATCTCCGCGAACGGGCTGGGGGTGCGGGAGGGGGTGATCTTCGCGCTGCTGGTCCACGCCCACGTGAGCCCCGGCATGGCGACGGCGCTCTGCCTCTTCGTCGACCTCCAGATGATCCCATTCGCCGTGCTCGGCGGCCTCGCACTCCTCGTCGAGCACCGCCTGCCGCCGCGGCCGGCACGGCTGATGGGCCGGCTCGACCTGGTCCCGATCCACGTCTACCCCGACGCGGCGGGGTGGCGGAACAGGTCGCGTCCCACGAACGAGTAGCGCCGTCGCGCCACCAGGAAGGCGGCGATGCCGGCGACGGTGGCGACCCCCTTGTCGGCTGCCCGCTGCACCAGGGCCGCGGCCGCGGCGGTGCCCGGGCCGAGGCCGACGATGATGAGCAGACCGGCCGCGCTCGCCTCGAATCCGCCGAGCCCCCCCGGGCTCAGTGAGATCGCCCCGACGACGTGGGAGACCGCGTAGACGAAGGCGGCGTCCTGCCAGCTCACGAACCCCGGCTTGAGGCTCGAGACCACCAGCCAGAAGAGGGTGATCGCCACCAGCGCGCCCGCGATGCTCAGCACCGACCACGCCCAGGTGTCCCAGCGGCGGAGCAGCTTCACGGTGTCGCGCTGCAGCTCCCGCGCCTGGGGGACGACGCGGCGCGCGAGCGGGATCCGCTCCACCAGGCCGATCACCGCCGCGAAGAGGCGGCGGACGGTGAGGATGAGGAGCACGAGCACGGTGCCGGCGAGGGCGGCGATGACGCCCCCCGCCGCGGCCGGGTGCTCGAGGGCCCCCGGGACCGCGGCCGCGATGATGATCAGGGTGTAGAGGAGCTCCTGGACGGTGATGGTCGCGACGACGGTCCCGAACTCGGCGCCGCTGGCCTCGCTGACGAGCACCGCCCGCGTCAGCTCGCCGAGCGGGAGCAGGCCGGCGGCCTGGCCGGCCATGTTCAGGAGCAGGGTCCGGCTCAGGGGAAGGCGCACCCCGACGGCGCGCAGCAGCGGCTGCCAGCGCAGCCCCTGGAGCAGGTAGTAGAGAAGCGACAGGGCGAGGATGGCCGGCACCGACCACAGCCGGAAGCCGGCCACCGAGCGGGCGAACTGCCCCGGGTTCAGGACAGCGATGAGCGTCGCCACCGCCGCGATGCCGATCACGGCGGGGATCAGCGACGGCGGCCTTCGCCACGGCGGCCGCTTCGGCAGCGCGCCTACGCGTCGGTCCTCCGGCCCACCAGCGGCCGGCCGGGGCGCTGGTCGCGGGTCAACCGCAGGGCCAGCATCCGCCACGGACGGCGGTCACGGCGGGCGTCGGTGAGTGCTCCCTCGAGCCGGCGGAGGAGGACCAGGACGAGGAGCGCGGCGAAGATCCCCGCATACGACCTCCCCAGCGCCAGCGCCCCGACGAGCGGGAGCAACACGAACCCGGCGAGGACCCCCACGGCGATCTCCCGGGCCAGCACCCCCAGACCGTAGCAGGCGAGGAGCACGAGCAGACCGGCGGGGCTGATCGCGGCCACTGCGCCGGTGGCGACGGCGATCCCGCGCCCGCCGTTGAAGCCGACGTAGACGGGCCAGCCGTTGCCGATGACCGCGCAGAGCGCGCAGAGCCCGACCACGGCGGCCGGCATGCCGACGTGCCCGGCGAGCAGGACCGGGAGGAAGCCCTGGAGGAACTGCAGCGGCCCGACCACGACCGCGAGGCCGGCGTCGACGTTGCGGTAGATGTTCGAGGTCCCGATGTTGCCGGTGCCGAGCGAGCGGACGTCGACCCAGGGCCTCGTCAGCCGCACCAGGACCAGGCCCATGGGGATGCCGCCGACCATGTAGGCGAGCAGGCCGAGGGCCGCCACCGTCCAGGTCGTCACCGGCAGGGTCATCAGGGAACGCCCTCGGCCTCGGCGCCGCGGAGGGGCATGGCCGCGAACCCGGTCATCCCCGGCCCGGTGTAGGCGCCCATCACCGGGGTCAGAGAGATCATCTCGCTGCGGCCGACGGAAAGCACCTCGTGGAGGGCGTCACGCAGCCGTGCCGCGGCCTCCGGCGCGGCGGCGTGGACGACGAGGAGCCACACCTGCGGCGGGTCCTCGCCGAGCCGCTCGAGGGCGAGCCGCTGGAAGGAGCGGAGCATCCGGCGCTCGCCCCGCACCAGGGCGGCACGCCGCGCCTCGCCGTTGCGCAGCTCGAAGATCGGGCGGACGCCGATGAGGTCGGAGATGCCAGCGGCGATCGACGGCACCCTCCCGCTGCGTGCGAGGTGCTGCAGGGTGCTGAGGGTGCCGTACATCAGCACCTCCCTCCCCGCCTCGAGCGCCCGCTTGCGCACCACCTCCGGCGGGGCGCCGGTGGCGCAGAGGAAGGCGGCCGCACGGGCGACGAGGCCGTGCCCGGCAGCGGCGTTGCCGGTGTCGATCACCTCCACGGTCCGCCCCGGATCCTCGTCGGCGAGCAGCCGGGCGGCGAGGGTGGCGGAGTCGTTCATCGCGCTCAGGGAGGCCGGGATGGTGAGGCAGACCACGTGGTCGGCGTCGGCGGCGCGGAAGGCCTCGAGATACTCGCCGGGGCTCGGCGTCGAGGTGGTCGGCGTCTCCCCGGCCGCCAGCCGGGCGTAGAACTCGTCGGGGGTGATGTCGACGCCGTCGTGGAAGGCCCGATCACCGAAGACGATGCGCAGCGGGACGACGTGGACGCCGTGATCGGGGGCGGGGGGGATCACCGCTCCGCTGTCCACCACCAGCGCGCACGGCCGGCGGGCGGAGCTCATGCCGCCGCCCGGGCGGCACGGAGCTGCGTGTAGAGGTCGACGAGGCGATCGATGCCCGCGGTCAGCGCGAAGTGCTCGAGGACCCGGGCGCGGGCGCGCGCGCCGAGCTCGGCGCGCAGCCCGGCGTCGTCGCGCAGCCGCCGCAGTGCGTCGCCGAGGTGCGGCTCGAGCGGGGTCACCGGCAGCCGGATGCCCGCGTCGCCGAGAGCCGGACCGTCCTCGCCCGCCTCGGTGGCGACCACCGCACAGCCCGCGGACATCGCCTCGAGCATGCTGAGCGCGAGCCCCTCGGCGGTCGACGGGAGCACGTAGACGTCGGCGGCGCGGAGCAGCTCGAGGCGCAGCGTCGGGTCGGTGACGACGCCGAGCATCCGGACGTTGGGCTGGTCGGCGACCATCCGCCGCAGCCGCCGGTCGTGGGCGCCGCCGCCGGCGATCACGAGCACGTGGTCCTCCGGCCAGCCGAGATCGAGGAAGGTCCGCACCAGGGCCGGTATGCGCTTCTCGGGGTCGAGCCGCCCCATGTAGGCGACGACGAAGCGGGCGCCGAGCCGCCGCCGCAGGTCGGAGTCGCCCGGGCTGATGGCGTCGGTGTCGACCGCGTTGTGGATGACCGTCACCCGCTCCGACGGGTAGCCGGCGGTGGTGATGAGCTGGCGCTGGTCCTCGCTGAGGGCGACGCAGTGGTCGTACTCGGAGAGGTTGCGCACGTGCCAGCGGTAGAGGCCGCGGAGCACCCTTCCCCGGGCGCTCCGCGGCGCGGCATAGGGAAGGTGGAAGGTGGCGACGGTGGCGGCGCCGGCCGCGTGCGCCATCCGGGCGATCTCGCCGTCGAGGGTCGAGAAGCTCCAGGAGCAGTGGACGATGTCGGGCCGGAGCTCGGCGAGCGTCTCCTCGATGCGCTCGCGAGAGCCGGGGAGTGAGACCGTCAGGGTCTTCACCCGGAGCGCGCGGAGCTGCACCGCGGACGCCGGGACCACGTCGCCGTCGGCGTCGTGGGAGAAGAACCGCACCTCGAGGCCCCGCGCGGCGAGCGCCCCGACCACCTCACGGCTGTACGTCGAAAGCCCGTCCGCCCGGCGGCCCTCGGCGTGGCCGAACCACGCCACACGCACCGGCGACGCGGTCACCCGGAACGCACCGACGGCGACTCCGCGCCGTACGACGGTGGTGCGAGGGCGGTGGTCATCCCCGTCCAAGGGTACTCCAGCGTCCCACCGCGGGGTCCGGAACGTACCCCGCGGTCAGGAGGCGTCGGTGTAGACCTCTCCGAAGGGGTACCACTGCTCGGGGTGGCGCCGTACCGCCCCCTCGAGCGCCGAGGCGACCCGCTGCATGACCGCGGTGTCGTCCTCGTCGCGGCCCGCGGTGATGGGGGTGTGGATGTGGGCGGTATAGCCGCCGGCCTCCCGCCGGCAGTCCACCGGCAGCAGCGGCGCACCGGTGACCCGAGCGAGCCACGAGGGGGCCGCGCTGAAGACGACCGGCCCACCGCAGTAGTCGACGGTCACCGTCGGCCCGGCGCCGGGGATGTCGCAGAGCAGGCAGACGAAGCGGCCGCGGCGCACAGCCCGGATCAGGCCGCGGGCGGCCCCGTCGGCGGTGAAGACCTCGAGCATGTTGCTCTCGCGGGCCCAGACGACGAGCTCGGTGATCGGCGGCGGTCCGAACGGCGCCATCACGGTGGTGAGAGGCACCCCGATCGAGAGCGCGATGTTCGCCGCCATGTCCCAGTTGCCGAAGTGGCTCAGGGTCAGGATCGCGCCTTTCCCCTCCGCCTGGAGCGCGCGCACGTGGGAGAGGCCGTCGACGCGGCTGCGGCGGGCCACGGTGGCGGCGTCGAGGTCGATCGCCCAGAGGAAGTCCGCGATCGTGCGCCCGTACTCGCGGTACGACCGGCGCCCCCGCCGCCGGACCTCACGCTCGTCGATGCCCGGGGAGAGGCGACGGTGGTTCGCCTCCACCCGGCGGCGGCGGGCCGGGATCGACGCCCAGACGCCGAGCGCCGCGGCGTCGGCGAGGGGGTAGCGCGCCGGTCCGAGCGCCCGGGTGAGCGAGGTGGTGAGGCGCAGCCCGCCGCGGAGCAGCGGATGCGGAGGCGTCCGGCTCAGTGGAGGGTCCCGGCGCCACCGGAGGCGAGGTTGAAGAGCGGCTGCGCCAGAGCGCCGAGGAGGACGGTGGCGCCGGCGCACAGACCGACCGCGAGGCGCGCGGCCGTCGCCGCCGAGGACACCGGGGCCTCGCCCTCGTCCGGAGCCTCGACGAACATCAGTCGCAGCAGCCGGGCCGCGGGCACCGCCCCGATCACCGTCGTCACCAGGGCGATCAGCACCAACCAGGCGTAGCCCGCGAGCACCGCGGACTGGAGAAGGAAGAGCTTGGCGAAGAAGCCGATGAGCGGTGGGGCACCGACGAGCGAGACGACCCCGAGGCCGAGCATGAGCGCGGCGAGCGGACTGCGCCGGCTCAGCCCGCGGCAGTCGTCGAGGGAGTCGCCGACCGAGCCGTCGAGCACCGCGAGGACGGCGAACATCCCGGCGACGGTGACGCCGCCGGTGGCGAGCCCGAAGATCAGCGCGGCGATCCCCTTCTGGTCGGGCTCGTGGCCGAGCAGGCCGAGGAGGAGGACACCCACCTGGCCGACGGCCAGCAGGCCGAGCAGGCGGCGCAGGCTCCCCTCGGAGAGCGCCGCGACGCTCGCGTAGAGCATGGTGAGCGCGGCGACCAGGGCCACGAGCGCCGTCCAGTTGCCGGTCTCGAAGGGGAAGGTCGTGACCACGACGCGCGCGAGCGAGCCGGCGATCGCGACGCCGCCGACGCCGAGCGCGAGGGCGCTCACCGCCGGCGGGGCACCGCGGGTCGTGTCGGGCACCCACTGGTGGAAGGGCACCGCTCCGAGCTTGATGAGCATCCCCCCGACCACCAGGGCCATCCCGAGGGCGGTGGCCGCGGTGGCGTGCCGCACCTGGAGGGCGACGTCGGTGAGCACGGTACTGCCGCCGGCGCCGTAGAGGAGCGCAAAGCCGTACAGGAGGGTCGCGCTCGCCGCGCCGCCGACCACGAGCTGCTTGACCGCCGCCTCGCTCCCCCTGCGGTCGGTCTTGACCGTCGCGACGAGCAGGACGAGACAGAGGGAGAGGAGCTCGAGCGCCATCCACAACGCCGCCATCTCCCGGGCCGCGACGAGCAGGGCGCCGCCGGTCACGGTGAGCAGGATCAGGGCGTGGTATTCGGCGACGTGGGTGGCGATGCGGGTGAGCAGCGGCCCCGAGGCGGCGACGGAGACGAGGGCGAGCAGGCACATCACCGGCACCAGGAAGACGGTGTAGCGGTCGACGACGAGCCCGTCGGAGTACACCCGGTAGCCGGCGTCGGGCATCCCGCTGAGATAGACGAGCTGGACGGCGCCGGCGACCACGAGGGTGAGCGCGGTGAGCGCCTGGACCGTCCGCGGCGCGGCCGTCCGGCGCAGCGCCATCGCCCCGAGGACGAGCGCGCCGAGGACGAGGATGCCCTCGGGGACGAGGTCGGCGGCGAGGCGAAGCGACGAGCCGTGCACCTCACCCGCCTCCGGTGAAGCGCGCCACCACCGACTGCACGCCGTTGTTGATGACCGGGAGGACCCGCCCGGGGAGCGCCCCGAAGATCACCACCGCGATCGCCAGCGGAAGCATGTAGGTGAGCTCGAGGGTGGTGGCGTCCTTGAGCCTGGCGAAGGCCTCGCGGCTGGGGCCGAAGAAGACCCGCTGCATCGTCCAGACGGTGTAGCCGGTCGTGATGATCGTGCCGAGCATGACCAGAACGGTGGCGGCCCGGTGCACGGGGAAGCTGCCCGTGAAGATCATCAGCTCGCCGACGAAGGCGGCGAGGAAGGGCACCCCGATGACGGTCAGGGCGCCGAGCAGCCACAGGGCCGCGAGCTTGGGCATCTGCCAGGCGAGACCCCCGAGCCGGGCGATGCTGCGGGTGCGGGTCCGCTCCTGGACCGCGCCGGTGAGGAGGAGCAGCAGCGCGCCGGCGAGGCCGTCACCGACGAGCAGGAGGACCGCGCCGTTGAGGGCGATCGCCGAGGCGCTGCCGATCGCGACGAGCACCATCCCCATCTGGCCGATGGCGCCGTACACGAGCAGCCGCCGAAGGTCGTCCTGGACGAGGGTCGCCACCGTCCCCCAGAGTGCGCTCACCACCCCGAAGACCACCATCACCAGGCCGTACCTGTGGGCGGCGTCGGGGAAGGCGGTCAGGGTGACCCGCATCAGACCGTACCCGGCGAGGGGCATGACCGCGCCGCGGAGCAGCACCGCCACCGGGGTGCTCGCCTCGTCGATCACGTCGCGCAGCCAGGTGTGCAGCGGCACCACCGGCAGGGTGAGCGCGAAGGCGGAGAAGCTGAGCCAGAAGCCCAGGCGGCTGATGCCCTTCGCCAGGGTGACGGTGTTGTCCTTGACGAAGTCGAAGCTCGGCTGGCCGGTGTTCACCTTGGCGGCGAGCAGCAGCGCCGCGGCGGTGAGTAGCGCGGCGCCGATCGAGCCGATGCCGAGGTAGCGCCAGGCTGCGCGCATCCGCCCCGGGCCTCCCCAGACGGCGACGAGCAGGAAGACGGGGACGATCTGCATCCCCCAGAAGAACAGCAGGAGCAGGTAGTCGAGCGAGCAGAGCACCCCGTTCACCCCGGTCTCCATGATCAGGAGGAGCGAGAGATGGAGACGGACCCGTGGGCCGACCCGCCAGGACGCGAGCATCGCCACCACGAAGAGCAGGGTGCTGAGCAGCAGCAGGGGCAGGGAGATGCCGTCCACCCCGAGGTGATAGGTGCTCTGCACGGGCAGCGAGGACAGCCACTGGTGCTGCTCCTCGAAGGAGGTGGTGCCGCCGATGAACTCCTGGCCGATCTGGTAGTTGAGGCCGAAGGTGGCGAGAACGAGGGGGATGACGCTGCCGCTCAGGGCGACGAGGCGGATCCGGTTGCGCTGCTCGTCGGTGCGCTCGGGGAGGGCGAGAAGGATGAGCACGGTCGCCGCGGTGCACCAGATCAGGGCGGTGAGCAGGACCGTGGGGAACTCCCCGGAGCTGCCGGCCGTCGTCGAGCTGGTGCTGCTGCTCCCGGTGATGCCGGTGCCGGTGGCGGCGAGGATGAGGTGGAGGGAGGTCATCGCGACGCCCCCACCCCGGGGAAGTGGCCGGTCGCGGCCAGGGTCACGCCGAGGGCGAGCAGGGCGGTGGCGGCGACCGCGGTGAGCGCGTAGCTGCTCAGCCGCCCGGTGCGCAGCCGTCGTGGGCCCCAGCCCGCCACCTCGACCGCGCCGGCGACCGCCTCGGTGGCCGGCTCGATGACCGCCGTCTCGAGCAGCGGCGGCAAGGTGGCGACGCGGGTGAGGAACAGAGCGGCGACCCGCGCCCGCGCCGGTGCGAGCACCGCGTCGACCCCGGCGAGCGGCGCCATCGCAGCCGTCCGCTCGGCGAGGTCGACCGCCGCCCGATCGCGGCGGACCCAGATGAGCCAGCCGAGGGCCGCGCCCCCGGTGCCGAGGACGGCGGTGAGCAGCAGTGCGGCCACGGAGAACGGTTCGTGCTGCGGGGTCGCCCCCGCGAAGACGACGTTGCCGAACGTGGCCCGGACTCCGAGGATGCCGGCGAAGCCGACGACGACGGCGAGCACGGCGAGGGGGATCAGCGGCCCGCGCATGCTGTCGCCGGCCTCGCGCACGCGCTCGGGCTGGAAGCCGCGCCGTCGCGCCGGCTCGCCGAGACAGGTGAGCGCGAAGAGACGCAGGAGGGCGAGCGCGCCCAGCGCCATCCCGGCGAGCACCCCGACGAGGATCAGCGCCTGCACGACGCCCGGGGCGCCGGTGCCGTTGGGGAGGCGGTTGCGGAGCACGCTTGCGACGACCCCGTCGAGCGACCAGAAGCCGGAGAGGAGCAGCACCCCCGAGGAGGCGGCACAGCCGGCGAGCAGCGCCCGCGCCGTCCAGGGCATCCGCTCCCAGACCCCGCCGAGCTGGCGGACGTCGCGGGTGCCGTAGGCGCGCACCACGTTGGCGGCGGCGAGCACGAGCAGCGCCACCGCCCACGCCTGGGTGAAGAGGTGGAAGACGCCGGCGGAGAGCGCGCCCGTCCCGAGCGCCACGAGGGCGATCCCGAGGTGGCTCGAGGTGACGTACGCGATGATCCGTTGCACGTCGGCGAGGGCGAGGGCCACGAGCGCTCCCGCGACCGCGGTCGCGGCGCCGAGCACCGCGACGAGCACGAGGATCTGGGGCACCTCGAGGAAGAGCGGGTAGCTGCGGGCGATGAGGAAGACCCCCATGGTCGCGACCGTCGCCGACTGGATGACCGCCGCCGCCGGGGCGGGGCCGTCGGTCGTGTCGGCGAGCCAGCTCTGGATCGGCAGCTGCGCCGAGCGGAAGGCCGCGGCGACGAGGAAGAGCAGCGCGGTGACCACCAGGGTGCGGACGCCGACGCCCGCGACCGCGCCCAGGTGGCCGCGGTGCCACTCCTGGCCGAGGACGGTGAAGCTGAGCGGATCGTTGATGTCCTGGCCGGGGGTCGGGGGCAGCAGCGCGACGTTGGCGCTGAACTTCACGTAGGTGAGCACCAGCCCGAGGAGCAGCGCGACGTCACCCACGCGGCTGATCACGAAGGCGCGCCGTGCGGCGCGCAGCGACTCGGGGCGGTGCCACCAGTGCCCGACGAGCAGCCAGGAGACCACCGCGACGACCTCCCACATCACGTAGAGGTGGAAGTAGTTGGGGCTGGCGACGAACGCGAGCATCGCGAAGGTGCCGAGCCCCAGGAGCGCGAAGTAGCGGCGCAGGCCGGCGTCGCCGCGCATCGAGCCCAGCGAGTGGATCTGCACGAGCAGGCTGACCAGCGCCACCACCGGCATCATCACCGCGCTCAGCCCGTCGACCCGCACGCCGAGCTGCGGATGGAAGTCGCCGACCACGCCCCCGCCGAGGTCCTGGTTCGGGGAGAAGGTGATGAAGGTGATCACCGACTGGTACGGCGCGGCGCTGTTGTGCTCGAGCCGGTAGGCGAGGACGAGCACGGAGAGTGCGAACGCGACCACCGAGCCGATGATCGGGAGGAAGGCGGCGCGGCGCGGCGACTCCGGGAGGTAGCTGAGGATGCACGCCGCCAGCGGCACCAGCACCACCGCCCAGGCGAGGTTGTACATGCGCGACTCCTATCCGGCGAGCTCGTCCAGCTCGTCCACCTGCACCGTCCGGTGCCGGCGGTACGCGAGCAGGACCAGGGCCACCGCCACCATCACGTCGGCGGCGCCGGCGAGGAAGGCGAGGAAGGCGAACGCCATGCCGTCGAGCGGCTGCCCCTCGGCGTCGCCGAAGCGGGCGAAGGCGACCAGGGCGACGCCGGCCCCGGCGAGCATGAGCTGGAGAGCGAGCAGCACCCCGAAGAGGCTCCGCCGCGCGAGCACGCCGTAGGCGCCGGTGCCGAAGATCAGCGCGCTGACCACCAGCAGGTGGGTGACGCCGATGCTCATCCGCCGTCCTCGTCGCCGGGGAGCGCCGGGGCCATCCCGGGGTCGCCGGGCCGGCGGCCCTCGCGGGCCCGTATCCGGTCCTCGCGGCGGCGGCGCACCCGCTCGGCGCGCTCCGCGCGCTCGCGCTCGGCGCGGTCCATGTCTCGCTCCATCCGGTCGCGGCGGGCGACGACGGTGGCGCCGACGGCGGCGGCGAGGAGGAGGAGGCCCGCGCCCTCGAAGGGCAGCGCGTAGCTGTCGAAGAGGACGTGCCCGAGGGTCGCGGTCGTGCCCCGGTCGATCAACTCCTTCGGATAGTCCCCGGTGACCCAGTCGCCCCGGCTCACCGCGGCGACCGCGATGAGCAGCGCCGAGACCCCGGCCGCGACCCCGAGCGCGAGCGGCCAGCGGTGCAGCACGGCGCTGAGCACCGGCCGCCGCGACCGGGCGTCGTCCTCACCCGGCCCCGGTGGATCGGTGGTCAGGACCATGCCGGCGAGCACCACCGCGGGCACCACCCCGGTGAGGACGATGACGGCGAGCCCGGCGACGAGGTCGGCTCCGACCACGAGGAGGAGCAGGCCGAGCGCCAGCCCGAAGCCCGCGAACGCGCTCACTGCGGTGCGCAGGTCCCGGAGCGTGACGACGAGAACGGCCCCGGCGACGGTCGCGGCGGCGCTCAGGAAGAAGAGGGGGCCGTTGACGCTCACATACTCACCCCCATCCGCGGGAGCCGGCGC
Organism: Candidatus Dormiibacterota bacterium; assembly: GCA_035544475.1. Taxonomy (GTDB): domain Bacteria; phylum Chloroflexota; class Dormibacteria; order Aeolococcales; family Aeolococcaceae; genus CF-96. Next base: position 20,811 of record DATKEY010000220.1, read on the forward strand.
GGGCCACATAGAGGGCGGCGGCGCCGAGCAGGGCGGCGAAGAGGAGCATCTCGACGACCGTGTAGCCGCCGGGCAGCCCCCCTACGGCCACCACGAAGGGGACGGCGCAGAACACCACGATCGCGCCGAGGGTGAGCTGGAGCAGCCGAGGCAGCTCGGGAACGGCCCCTCGCGCCTGGGCGGCGCTGCCGCCGAGGGCACGCGCCGCGGCCAGGAGACCCACCGGCAGGACGATCCCCACGAGCACTGCGATTGCCACGGCGGAGAGGGACGGCACGGCGCGCCAGTATAGAGAGCGCCGGGGTGCGCCACCCGCAGAGGGGCGGTCCTAGACCGCGTCGTCCTCCTCGAGGCGCGGCAGCGCGGGGCCGCTCGCTCCGGGCTCGGCGGACGGCGCCTCGAAGAACAGCACCAGCGAGGTGCCGGCCACGGTGAGCAGCAGGCCGACGAGCGCGACCGGGGTCACGTGCAGGCCGACGAGCGGGATGCCCACCCCCGCATCCCACGCTCCGGGGAGCTGGCGGGAGGCGGCGTCCTGGCCGAGCTTCGACACCGCGTCGGCGGAGGGGAAGGTCCGCTGACCCACCACCCCGACGACGACGAGCAGGCAGCCGGCGGCGCAGACCGCCCAGAGCCGGTGACCCCGGAGCACCGCCCGGGTCGCGTAGGCGGCGACGGTCAGAGCGATCGCCACGGCGACGCTGCCGATGACGACCTGGGCCGCGCTGGGAGGCATGGGCGGGAAGCCTAGCGGGCCGCTGTGGCGATCGTTCCGCCTCCGAGCACCTCGTCGCCCCGGAAGAGCACGACCGGCTGACCGGCGGCGACCTGGGACGCGGGTGGATCGAGGCGCACCCGCATGCGGCCGGCGACGGCGAGCTCGACGATCCCGGGGTGGGCGTGACCGTGGGCGCGGAGCTGGACGGTGCAGCCCTCCCCCACCGCGGGCGCCTCGCCCACCCACGAGCAGTCCACGGCCTCGACGCTGCCGCGGAGCAGCGCCTCGCGCCGCCCCACGACGAGGGCGTTCCGCGACGCGTCGACCTCGACGACGTGGAGCGGCCGGGCGTCCGGGCGCCGGGGCGCGATCCCGAGGCCGGAGCGCTGTCCGACGGTGTAGAAGGGCAGCCCGCGATGCTCGCCGACGACGCTGCCGCCGAGGTCGACGATGGGACCGGGGGCGAAACGTCCGGCGAGCCGCCGGGCCAGCTCGTCCCCGACGCCGCCGTCGACGAAGCAGAGCTCCTGGGAGTCGGGCTTCGCGGCGACCGGCAGACCGAGGCCGCCGGCGAGCTCGCGCACCGCCCGCTTGTCGGGGAGCGCGCCGATCGGGAAGACGGCGCGGCCGAGGCGGCGCTGGTCGAGCTGATACAGCGTGTACGCCTGGTCCTTGCCGGGGTCGGCGCCCCGATGGAGCGTCCAGGCCGCGTCGCGGCGGCCGGTCCGGGCGTAGTGGCCGGTGGCGAGGTGGGAGGCGCCGAGAGCGAGCGCGCGGTCGAGGAGGACGCCGAACTTGACGCGGTGGTTGCAGCGCACGCAGGGGTTCGGGGTGCGTCCGGCGGCGTACTCCTCCTCGAAGTCGGCGATCACCGCGTCGGCGAACTCCTCCTCGAGGTTCCACACGTAGTGGGGGATTCCGAGCCTCGCCGCGGTACGGCGGGCGTCGGTCACCGCGTCGACGCCGCAGCAGCCGCGGTCACGGGTGACCTCGGCGCGGCGCGGCCACATCGCCAGTGTGACCCCGACGACGTCGAGACCGCGGGCCACGCAGCGCGCCGCCGCGACCGCCGAGTCGACCCCGCCGGACATCGCCACCGCGACGGTGGAGCCGGGAGGGACCGTGTCCAGAGGATCGTCGGGCACCACCGCGGGGGCGGGCCGGGCGCTCACGTCGCCAGCTCGCCCTCGACGGGGTCGACGCGGACGCCGAGCTCGGCACACCAGGCGAGGGCGCGGTCGACGTCGTCGAGCTCCCCCTCGACCTCGAGCACCACCCAGCCCTCGTCGCGGGTGACGTCGGCACGGCGGATGTTCGTGACCACCGCGAAGCGGCTCCCGAGCTGATGGATCACGGGCTCGGTCACCAGCCGTGGGCTGAAGGTGAGCTTGACCCGCCGGCGGGCCACCAGGCGTCTACAGTCCGCCGGCGACCGCGGGAACGATCGACAGGTCGTCGTTCTCGCCGACCGGGGTGTCGAGGCCCTGCCCGAAGCGGATGTCAGCGTCGTTGAGGTAGATGTTGATGAACTGCCGCAGCTGGCCCTCGGGGCCGTAGAGGCGGTCGTTGAACCCCGGATAGCGCGCGTCGAGGTCGCGAAGCGCCTCGGACACCGTGCCGCCGTCGACCTCGACCTCGGGCTGGCCGCCGGTGAGCCGGCGAAGCGGCCCGGGGACGCGGATGGTGACTGCCATGGATCCTGCTGACCTCCTGCGGCGGGGACCGAAGACCTGATCGAGTATACCGGCGAGCCTTTGGCCCGGCGTTCAGCGCGTGCCGGCGGTGGTGCGAGCGGGCGCCGGAGCCTCGGCCTGGCGGCCGAAGCGTTCACGAAACGCGCGCACCGACGGCGCGATCGGCTCCTCGAGCATCGAGCGGCCGCCGAGCACCTCGGCGGTCTTGAGCCCGTGACCGGTGATGTAGGCGACCACGGTCTCGTCGCCGCGCCAGCGTCCCGAGCGGGCGAGCTTGGCGAGCACCCCGACGGTCACCCCGCCGGCGGTCTCGGTGAAGATGCCCTCGGTGCGGGCGAGAAGCTCCATGCCCTCGAGGATCTCCTCCTCGGTGACAGTGTCGACCACCCCGCCGGTGCGGCGGGCGATCTGCACCACGTAGCCCCCGTCGGAGGGGTTGCCGATGGCGATCGATTTCGCGATGGTGTCGGGCCTGACAGGAACCACGTGTCCGTCCGGACGCTGGAAGGCGGCCGCGACCGGCGAGCACCCCAACGCCTGGGCGCCCGTGAGCCGTGGCATCGCGGCGCTCGTGCCGGTCACAAGGCCGAGGTCGATGAGCTCGCGGGCGGCGCGGTGGTGCTTGACGAACTGGCAGCCGGACGCGATCGGGATGACGATCTCGTCGGGGAGGCGCCACCCGAGCTGCTCGGCGGTCTCGTAGGTGAGGGTCTTGCTTCCCTCACTGTAGAAGGGCCGGATGTTGATGTTGCAGAAGGCCCAGTCGAGGAGGTCGACGAGCTCGGTGCAGAGCCGGTTGACCTCGTCGTAGTTGCCGTCGATGCGCACCATCGTCGGCCGGAAGACCGCGGTGGTCGCGACCTTCGCGTCCTCGAGATTGGCGGGGATGAACACGTAGCCACGCAGCCCGGCGCGGGCCGCGTAGGCGGCGACCGCGTTGGCGAGATTGCCGGTGCTCGCGCAGGCGATCGTGTCGAACCCCCGCTTGCGCGCCCAGGACACCGCGACGCTGACCACCCTGTCCTTGAAGGAGTTGGTCGGGTTCATGGTGTCGTTCTTGATGTACAGGTTGCGCAGTCCGAGCACCTCGCCGAGGTGCGGCGCATGCACCAGCGGGGTGAAGCCCTCACCGAGGGTGACCGGCTCCTCTCCCGGGTCGAGCTCGACGGGGAGAAGGTCGCGGTACCGCCAGATGCTCGGCGGCCCGGCGGCGATCGCCTCGCGCGACACCCGGCGCGCGACCTCCTCGTAGTCGTAGCGCACGTCGAGCGGGCCGAAGCAGAGGTCGCAGACGTGCGTCGGACTGACGGGGATCTCGGTGCCACACTCGCGGCACTGGAGCGACAGGATGCGGGGGGTCACTGTCCGGCCAGTCTAGCAGGGGCCGAATTTCGGGCCTCCGGCTCCTCTGCAGAGGGCAGGGGGTGGGGGGTGCAGTGGGAGGGGGGTGCAGTGGGAGGCTACGGGGCGGGGTCGAGCTCGACC
>DATKEY010000221.1:0-5558 GCA_035544475.1 Candidatus Dormiibacterota bacterium
TGAACGGGCACGGCACCGGGGTGAAGCCGTGGCGTTCGAGGAGCCGCATCATCGAGCTCTGCGATTGCTCGACGACCACGCGCTCCGGATCGAGCATGAGCACGTTCATGCTGATCCATTTGCTCACCATGGAGAGGTGGAGGTTGCGGAGCCCGCGGATCGGATCCGGCTCCGGGGCGACCAGGATGTCCCACGACTTGAGGATCGGCGGCAGCTCGCGGGAATCCACGTACTCGGGATTGATCAGCACCTTGCCCGGCGCGAGCGGCATGAAGGTGGTGTCGATGTGGAGCGGCTGCGGGCAGTGGCTCTTCACCTCATGGATGGAGAACGTCGGACCGAGATGTCGGCGCAGCCAGGCGATGCCGGTGGCGTTGGTCGCGTTGCTGCGGGTCACGAACAGGTCGGTGCCGCAGCGGACGAAGTCGGCGGCATCGAAAACCGGCTCGAACTCGTTGATGATGTAGCGCACCGGCTCGCCCTTGCGCGGCGGCACGAAGCCGCGCGCGTAAAGGCGATCGAGGAGCTCCGGCTTCGGCGCGGACACCCAGCGCGCGCCCCGCGACCAGTACTCCTTCAGGAGGGCGCGATAGGCGTGCGTCTCGAAGTAGCGCGAGCGCCAGGCCATCGGCGTCTCGATCAGTTCGTCGCCGATCACGAGGATGCCGTCGCGCGGGCTGGCGGTGCAGAAGCCGTTCGACTGCCAGCTCGGGGCGGCATAGCGGCGCGAGAAGTCCACGATGTCGGGCCGGCGGACCGTGATGCCCTCCGCTTCGAGCAGGCGCACGAAGCCGTCGAGCTCGCGCTCGGCCGGGCGAACGAGGAAGCGGGGATAGCGACGACCGGCGAGCAGCGGATAGAGGCGCGCCGCTCTCCGCGGGAGGTTGCCGACCATGGTGACGTGGCTCGGCGGAGCGGCCGCCCCCTCGAGGCGACCGACGATGACCTCCTCGAGCGGGTCCCATTCGTTCCAGGAGTTCACCACGGGCGCGGGCGCCTCGAGCGGGTGGTCGGCTTTCGCTCCGGATGCGAGTCTCGACATGGAATTCCCCTCGAACGTCATGGCCGATCGGCCGTGCAGAGCCCCGGTGCGGTCTCGAGCAGGACGAATCGGGAGCCCGGGAGCACGCCGCCCCGGACCGGCGATCCCGGGAGGCTGTCCGCGAGGGCGGCCTGGTCCTCCGCCCGGATGAGCGCGCACGCGGGGCCCGCTCCCATCTCCGCGCGCAGCCGCTCGGCGCTCTCGATCTCCGGCAGCTCCCGGCGGGCGTAGAACAGGATTGGACTCAGCGTCTGGCTGTCCCCGGGGCGGAACGCCACCACGCGAACGCCCTGCGCCGCCAGGCGCCCCAGCCTCTCGGCCTCCGGGCGGGAGGTGGCGAGCGGGTTCAGCCGCGGCAGGACGACCAGCACGAGGAGCAGGTGGACAGCCGCCAGATAGGCCCCCATGACGGTGGCGGTGCGGGCCATGTTCCCGTGGTGGTCTGCGCCCAGCAGCGGGAGTCCCGCGAGTGCCAGACAGGTGGCGACGACCGCGCCGGCCACGGTCGGCGACCAGCCGCTCAGCGCGGCGACCGATACCGCGGGCAGCGAACGCAGCCGGTGCGCGGCCGCCGCGAACTCCGCCGCGGGGATGCCGAGCAGCACGAGGGCGAGCAGGGGTCCGACGGCAGCGAGGCTCACGACCATGAGGCGCCGGGAGATCCGGTCGGGTCGGGCGTCCCACGCCTGCGGCCACCAACGGGCGATCAGGATCGCGAAGGCCGGATAGGCGGGGAGCAGATAGTGTGCCCGCTTGCTCGCGGAGAGGGTGAGCCCGATCAACATGGCGGCGGCCCAGAAGAGAGGGAAGCGACACTCGGGCAACGCCCGGGCGCGCCAGGCGGCGACCGCGGCCGCGGGAAGGACGAGCGACCACGGGAACGCGTCGAGCGAGAGATTCGCGAGGTAATACAGGGGCGAGCGCACGTGGCCCTCGGCCTCGATGCCGACCAGCCGCCCGAGGTGATTGGCGAAGAGGAAGAAGCCGGCGGCGCCCACGCCGAGCCGCGCCGCGAGGAGCGCAACCCACGCCGCCGTGACCGCCGCGACTCCGGTGACCGTCCACGCCACGGCGGCCACCGATAGCCGGCCCACGCCGGCGCCCGCGACGAAGGCGCCCGCGGCGAGCACCGCGAGCCCGACCGGGAGGAGGCTCTTGCAGGCGAAGGCGAGGCCGATCGCGCCGGCCGTCGCGACCAGCGGCGCGCGCCGTCCGGATCGCCACGCGACGAAGAAGCCCGCCAGACCGAGGGTCGTGCCGAGGGTTGCGGTGGTGTCCGGCGTCGCGCTCCGCGCCATCCACCAGTACTCGGGTACGCTCGCCAGCACGAGGGCGGCGAGGACCGGGCTCGCGCCGAGACGCGCGGCCAGCGCGGCGGTCACGACCACGCCGGCGATGGCAGCGGTGGCGGCGGGGACGCGGGCGGCGACGGTCGAGGGCGCTCCCACGAGACGATAGAGGCTCCCCTGCAACCAGTAGAAGAGCGGCGGCTCCTCGACGAACGGGCGGCCGTTGAGGGTCGGGATGACCCAGCTCGCGCCGGCCGACATCTCGCGGGCGATCTCCGCGACGCGCGGCTCGTCGGGGGCCCACAGGTCCGTCCGCCCGAGACCGCTCGCCAGGGCGGCCGTGGCCAGGATCGCGGCGCCCGCGAGGAGCCAACCGTCGACGCGGCTCACGGCTCCGGGCGCGGCAGCGGCGGTCCCTGCACCGCCACCGGCATGGCGCGGCCCGGGACCGCGCCCTCGCGCACGGCGCAGACCGGGAGCGCGGCCGGCTCGAGCCTCGCCGCCTCGTCGCACAGACGGACGACCCGGGCGAGGGACTCGGCACGCGTCAGCAGGGCGTCGAGCACGTCCAGATGCGGTCCGCCCTCGAGCTCGGCGTGGAGGGTGTGGACGTTCAGCCGGCCCGGCTGCATCCCGCCGAGGATGAGGTCGGCGAGCCTGCCCGGTCGGCGATCGACGACCCCGTACAGCTCGTCCAGCGTCGGGAGCGTCGTGGGGATCTCGGGAACGCGGAACACCCGCCCGGCCGTGGCCGGCCGGTACGGATGGGTCCCGCGCGTGTCACTCCGGTATGCGAATCCGGCAGTGTCGACCGCCGCCAGGCTGTGCGGCGTGCACCGCCAGCCGGGGGCGGCGAAGCCCTCCGGAGAGGTGCCGAGTGCCGCTCGGTAGACACCCACCGCCTCCGTGACCTCCGCGGACACCTCCGCCTCGGTGAGTCGCGGCAGACGGTCCTGCCAGCGCGCGTGATCGTGGCCGTGCACCCCGACCTCGTGACCGGCCGCGACCAGCGCGCGAAGGGTGTCGGGGAAGGCCGCGGCGACGGGGCGGGCGGGGAGGAGCGTTCCCGAGACGAGCGTCCGCCAGCCGTAGACGCGCACCGCCCGGGTGCGCAGCAGCTTGCCGACGAAGCGCGGGCTCAGGAGGCGCGCCAGCCGCCGTCCCATGCGGTCCGGCCCGCAGACGACGAAGAAGGACGCGCGCAGGCCGCGGGCCGCCAGGCAACGTGCGATCGCGGGCACGCCGCGGGCGAGGCCATCGTGGGTGTCGATGTCGATCTTGAGGCCGAGCCGGGTGTCTCCAGGCGACGTCACGCGCGGCTCGCCCTCTCGGCCTCGGCCACTCCCTCCCGGAACCAGGCGATCGTCCGCGCGAGCCCCTCGGCGAGCGGGGTCGTGGCGCGGACGCCGAGGAGCCGGTGCATGCGGGCCAGGTCGGGCACGCGCCGGGGCACGTCCTCGTAGCCCTCGCCGTACACGGCTTCCTGCCGCACCAGCCGGAGCCCCGAGGAGCCGCCTGCCAACTCCAGCATCAGCTCCGCCAGCCGCCGGATCGAGGTCTCCTCCTCGGTGCCGACGTTGATCACCTCCCCCTCCGCGGCGGCCAGGACGCCGGCCGCCACCGTCGCCTGCACGGCGTCGCTCACGAAGGTGAAGCACCGCGTCTGGCTGCCGTCGCCGATCACGGTGAGCGGCTCGCCGCGGAGCAGCTGGCCCATGAAGATGGTGATCACCCGGCCCACGTCCAGGCGATCGAGACGGGGCCCGTAGACGTTGAAGTAGCGGAGGATCGTGATCGGCAGGCCGAGGCGCCGGTAGGCGAGGCAGAAGTGCTCGCCCGCCGCCTTCGAGGTCGCGTAGCACCAGCGGTCGATCGTGCTCGGCCCGAGCACGCGGTCGGCGTCCTCGCGCCACGGCACGGCGGGGTTGCGGCCGTAGACCTCGGAGGTCGAGGCGAACACGACCCGGCGGCCGTGCTTGAACGCCGCACGCAGCACGTTCTGCGTCCCGTTGATGTTGACGTTCAGCACCTGGTACGGGTCCGCGACGTAGTGCTCGACGCCGACCACGCCGGCGAGATGGTAGATCACGTCCGCGTGGGCGGCGAGGCCGTCGAGGATCTCGGGGTTCATGACGGAGTCCACCACCAGCCGGAAGCGGGCCTGCGGCAGGAGATGGCGGACCTTGGCCTGGGAGCCCGTGTCGAGCGCGGTCACCTCGTCGCCGCGGGCGAGGAACGCCTCCGCGAGGTGCGAGCCGACGAAGCCGGCGCCCCCGGTGATGAGCACCTTCAGCACGGCTCCCCTCCCCCGAGCCGCTCGCCGCGGCGCAGGCCCACCCGCCGCACGAACTCGTCGCCCCGTTCCCGCTCGTGGGCCGCGACCTGCACCTCGGTGAGCACGAGCGCCCCGTCCCCGGTGGCGACGAGCGGGCTCTCGTCGGCGTCGAAGGCGAAGACCTCGCCCGGCGCCCCGCTCGCCGCCTGCGCCAGCGGCCGGGCGCGCCACACGTACAGCTGCTGCCCGCGCCAGGTGGTGAACGCGCCCGGATACGGATAGGTCACCGCACGCACGAGGTCGCCGAGCTGGCGCGCCGTCCGACGCCACGCGAGGCGCCCGTCCTCGGGCCGCCGCCCGCCGAAGTAGCTCGCGCGCGAGCGATCCTGTGGGATGCGCGGCGCGGTCCCCGCCTCGAGCCGCGGGAAGGTCTCACGCAGGAGGGCGCGCGCCGCCTCGCCGAGCTTCTGGTTCAGGCTGAGCGCGGTGTCCTCGTCGGCGATCGGCACCGCGCGCTGGGCGACGATGTCGCCCGTATCGGGGCGGGCCTCCATGTGGTGCAGGGTGACGCCGGTCTCGCGCTCGCCGTGGATGAGCACCCAGTTGATCGGGCAGCGGCCCCGATAGCGCGGCAGGAGCGACCCGTGCAGGTTGAGCGCGCCACGGGGGGCGAGGCGCAGCACGGCCGGCTCGAGGACGTCGCGAAAGTAGAAGGAGAGGATCATCTCGGGTGCGATGCGTGCCAGCTCGCGCACCACCGACGGGGCGTTGACCGACTCCGGCTCGAGGACCGGCACGCCGGCGCGGCGCGCCCGGTCGGCGACCGAGCGAAACCAGATCAGCTCGCGGCCGGGCTGGTCGCGGTGCGTGACCACGGCGCCGACGTCGGCGCCGAGCGAGAGGAGCTCGTCGAGGCAGACGTACCCGATGTCGTGATACGCCATCACGACGA
>DATKEY010000222.1:0-4521 GCA_035544475.1 Candidatus Dormiibacterota bacterium
ATCGACGTCGAGCGGCACCACCAGGTCCGCGGCGCCGCCCATCGCGTCGCGGAGCAGCGCGGCGAGCGGCTCGACCTCCTCGCGAGGTGCCTCGAGCACGAGCTCGTCGTGCACCTGGAGCAACAGGCGTGCGCTGAGCCCGCTGTCCCGCAGCGCGCGGTCGGTGCGGATCATCGCGAGCTTCATGATGTCCGCTGCGGTGCCCTGCATCGGCATGTTCACCGCCATCCGCTCCGCCGCCTGTCGTAGCTGCCGGTTGGCCGCGCGGATGTCGGGGATGTAGCGGCGGCGGCCGAAGAGGGTCTCGACGTAGCCCCAATGGCGGGCGAAGTTGCGGATGCTCTCCAGGTAGGAGGCCACCGCGCTGAAGCTCTGGAAGTACGCGGTGATGAAAGAGCCCGCCTCCTCGCGGCTCATCCCGGTGTCGCGTGCGAGCCCGAAGTCGCTGAGGCCGTACATCACCCCGAAGTTCACGACCTTCGCACTGCGGCGCATGTCCGAGGTGACCGCGTCGGGAGCGACACCGGCGACCGCGGCGGCGGTGCTCCGGTGGATGTCCTCGCCGCGCCGGAAGGCCTCGATGAGCGCCGGCTCACCGCTGATGTGGGCGACGACGCGCAGCTCGATCTGCGAGTAGTCGGCGCTCACGAGCACCTGGCCGCGGTCGGGGACGAAGGCGCTGCGCACTCGCTGTCCCCACTCGGTGCGCAGCGGGACGTTCTGGAGATTGGGGTCGGCGGAGGAGAGCCGCCCGGTGGTGGCGACGGTCTGGTTGAAGGTGGTGTGCACCCGGCCGTCGCGCTCGCGCAGCAGCGGCAGGGCGTCGACGTACGTGCCCTTGAGCTTGGTGAGCTGCCGCCACTCGAGGATGAGGTCGACGATCGGGTGCTCCTCGCGGAGTGCGTCGAGGGTGTCGGCGTCGGTGCTCCGCCCGGTCTTGATCCGCCGGCCGGCGGCGAGGCCGAGGTCGTCGTAGAGGAGCCGCTGGAGCTGCTGCGGGCTGCCGACGTTGAACGTGTAGCCGCTGAGCTCGTACATCTCCGCCTCGAGCGCCTGGATGCGCTGGTACAGCTCGCGGCTCATGGTGCCGAGGGTGCCGTCGTCGACGGCGATGCCGAGCACCTCCATGTCGGCGAGGATGGGGACGAGGGGAAGCTCCATCTCGTCGTGGAGCCGGCGCATCGACCACTCCTCGAGGCGCGCCTCGAGCGCGGTGCGCAGCGGACCCATCAGCGCGGCGTAGCGGCCGAAGTGCGAGGCCGCCTCCTGGACTCCGAGCTGGGCGGGACGGCGCGCGTTCCGGCCCGAGCCGAGGAGCACCTCCTCGCCGTCGAGCCGCGCCTCGCAGAGCTCCTCGGCGAGGATGTTCAGCGGCGGCACCCGGGTCCGGGTGTTCACCAGGTAGGCGATGAGGAGAAGGTCGGTGTCGCAGCCGGCGACCCGGACCCCGCGCCCGCGCCAGGCGAGGAGCTCGCGTTTGAGGTCGTAGGCGGTCTTGGCGACCGCAGGGTCGGCGAGCAGTGCGGTGAGGGCGCCGAGGGCGCTCGGCTCCGCGACCTGCTGCACCTCGTCCCCGAGTGCGCCGAGGTCGTGGGCGACGGGCACGTACCAGGCGCGCTCGGCGTCGTCGAGGGTGGCAAGGGCGACCCCGACCACGGCGCCGCGCCGCGCCGGCTCCTCGACGAGGGTCCGCACCGCCATCCGCCCGGCGGCGCGGAGCCGGCCGACCATCTCGTGGGCCTGGGCCCCGGTCGTGACCACGGTGACGTGGGTCGCCGACGGCGCCGGGACGAGGGGGAGCGAGACCTGCCCCGTGGCCGGGACCATCGCCCCGGGGAGCGGCCCTGTGGGGGCACCGAGCCCGCCTCCGGGCAGCCGGGGGATCAGGCTGCGGAACTCGAGCTCCTCGAAGAGGTCGCGGGCACGCTCGCGGTCGTACTCGCCGATCCGGGCGCCCTCGAGGTCGAGGGGGACGTCGAGGTCGCGGACGATCGTCGCCATCCGCTTGCTCACCAGCGCCTGCTCGGCGTACTCCTCGAGGGCGCGGCTCACCCGGCCGGGCTTCATCGAGGGCACCGCGGCGAGGATGCTCTCCACCGTGCCGTACTCGGCGACGAGCGACTTGGCGGTCTTCTCCCCGATCCCCGGCACACCGGGGATGTTGTCGCTCACATCCCCCTGGAGCGCCTTGAAGTCGACGACGAGCGGGGGCTCGAAGCCGTAGCGCTCGCGGACCTTGTCGAGGTCGTAGACGATGGTGTCGGTGATCCCCCGGCGGGTCGCGTAGACGTGGGTGTGCTCGGTGACGAGCTGGAGGGCGTCGAGGTCGCCGGTGAGGATGAGGACGTCGAGCCCCATCTCCTCCGCCTTCCGGCTCAGGGTTCCGATGACGTCGTCCGCCTCGAAGCCGGGCACCTCGACGACCGGGATCCCGAGGACGTCGACGACCGCGCGGCTCAGCGGCAGCTGGCCGGCGAGCTCGGGTGGGGTCGGCGGCCGCTGCGCCTTGTAGGCGGCGAACTCCTCGTGGCGGAATGTCGGCCCGGGGGGGTCGAAGGCGGCGATCGCGTACACCGGGCTGTGCTCGGCGAACACCTTGAGGAGCATCGAGGTGAAGCCGTAGGCGGCGTTCGTCATCTGGCCGCGGCTGTTGCTCAGCGCGGGCATCGCGAAGAAGGCCCGGAAGACCAGCGCGTGGCCGTCGATGAGCAGGAGGGTCTCTCGCGGCACGACGCGCTATGGTAGCCGCCCATGCCCTGCGAGCCCGAGGTGACGGTGCTGGTCGACAAGGGGTCGATCGGCTTCTCCGCCGCCCACTTCAGCATCGTGGAGAGCGGCTCCGAACCTCTCCACGGGCACAACTACGGGGTGTCGCTGCGCGCCCGCGGCCCGCTGCGCGCCGACGGAACGGTGATCGACTTCGGGATCCTCAAGGCGGCGCTCCGCGCCGAGTGCGACCTGCTCGACCACCGCATGCTCGTCCCCACCGCCAGCCCGGAGGTCGGCGTCGCCGAGCTCGGCGGCGGCGAGGTCGAGGTGCGCGAGGGGGACCGCCGGTTCGTGTTCCCCGTGTCCGACACCCGCCTGCTCCCGGTCCGCAACACCACCTGCGAGTGCCTCGCCGAGATGCTCCTGGGGAGGCTGCGGGAGCGCCTCGGCGAGGTCCCGGTCCGCCTCGAGCTCACCGTCGAGGAGAGCCCGGGTCAGGGGGCGACGGTCACGGAACCCTGACCGCGGGCGACGCGATCGCTGCGCCTCGGCCGTGCCGGGTGGGCGGCGCTATCATCAGGCCATGTCCGAGCTCATCGAGATGACGGTCGACAGCATCCGCGTCCACATGCCCACCGGGCAGCACGTGGTGATCCTCAAGGAGAAGGAGGCGGAGCGCTACCTGCCCATCTGGATCGGCATCAACGAGGCCAACGCGATCGCGCTGCGCATCACCGGGATCACCCCCGAGCGCCCCATCACCCACGACCTGCTGGTGAACATCCTCGGCGCCGTCGACGTCACCGTCGACCGCATCGTGGTCACCTCGCTGAGCAACGACGTCTTCTTCGCGCGGATCATGGCCCGCCTCGACGGCCGAGCCCTCGACATCGACGCCCGCCCCTCCGACGCCATCGCCGTGGCCGTCCGGGTCGGGGCGCGCATCTTCGTGGCGGGCGACGTCCTCGAGCGAGCCGGCGTTCTCCCAGAGGCCGACAAGGAGGGCGGCGACGCCGAGAAGCCCGCCGAGGACGACGAGAAGCTCGCCGTCTTCCGCGAGATGATCAACTCCATGGACCTCCCCGACCTCGGCAAGGAGGAGCAGGGCGGGAGCTAGCCCGGCGGCTCAGGGCCGGGGCGGCTTTGTCGGGAACAGCGACCACATCGCCGGGTCCTCGAAGCCGAGGCGCCAGACCGCGGTGCCCCGCAGCCCGTTCGGACCGACGAGGGCGAGCTTCCGCGCCAGGCTGTCGGCGTCGTCGAAGTAGGCGACCGCGTCGCCGGCGCCGCTGCGGATGAACGGGGTGGAGCCGCCGAAGTCGTAGTCGAGCCGCGACCCGGGGACGGCGAGGGCGGTCTCGAGCGCCGGGGCGTAGCCGTCGGCGGGGGCGCCGGTGAGCGTCCAGGACCGGGCGTACAGGGGCATGCCGAGCAGCGCCCGGCCGCCGGAGAGGTGGCTGAGGCTGCCCTGGAGGAGCAGGCGGTCCCAGTCCAGGCCGGCTACCGGGCCGGGGACAGTGCTCGGCCCGTGCTCCTCGTAGGCCATCAGGGTGACGAGGTCGGCGTGGTGGAGGATCGAGGCGAGGTCGTAGGCGCCGGAGTAGAAGTTGAGGTGGTTCGGCTTGTGGGGCACGACCGCGACCGCGAGCCTGCGGCCGTCGGAGTGGAGCCCGCCGGCGAGGGCGCTGATGAAGCCGCTGAGATGGTCGCGGTCGGCGGGTGGGACGCTCTCGAAGTCGAGGTCGATGCCCGGGAAGCCGCCGTCGGCGGCGGCGGCGCGGAGCGCGTCGACCATCCGCCCGGCGGCGACGC
>DATKEY010000223.1:0-11069 GCA_035544475.1 Candidatus Dormiibacterota bacterium
AGGATCTTCGACGTCATCGTCTGGGGCGCTCCCCAGACCCGCCGCGGCCCCGCCGATCTCGCCGACCTGCGGATCGACACCCCGTCCGGGGGGCAGGTGCGGCTCGGGGACGTCGCCTCGGTGAAGATCGTCCCCTTCCCCGACGTGCTCAGGCACGACGGGACCTCCCGGTACGTCGACGTCGACGCCCGGGTGAGCGGCCGTGACGTCGATGCGGTGATGCGCGACGTCCAGTCGCGAATCGACTCGATGTCGATGCCGCTCGAGTACCACGCCGAGGTCCTCTCCGACCTCTCCCAGGCGCAGGGCCAGGACCGGACGATGTCGCTGCTCGCGCTCGGCGCGGCGGTGGTCATCCTCCTGCTCTTCCAGGCGGCCTTCGGGAGCTGGCGCCTCGCGACGCTCGCCTTCGGCCTGCTGCCCGTGGCCCTCGTGGGCGGAGTGGTGGGGAACCTCCTCGACGGCGGCGCGATGTCGCTGCCGGCGCTGCTGGGCCTGTTCCTGGTCCTCGGTCTCAGCGCCCGTGCGTTCGTCCTGCTCGTCTGCGGGTATCGCCGGGCGGAGGAGGCCGATCCGGGCGAGGATCGCGCGACTGTGGTGCTGCGCGTGACCCGTGAGCGCCTGAGCTCGCTCCTGCTCACCGCGGCCGCCGTGGCGGCGGTGTTCATCCCGATGGCGGTGGCCGGGAGCCGGGCCGGCACCGAGGTCCTGTCGCCGATGGCCGCGGTGGTGCTCGGTGGGGTCGTGACCTCGACCCTCCTCGCCCTCGGGGTGCTGCCGGCCCTGTATCTGCGTCTCTCGTCCGCCGTGACCCTGACCGGCCGTCCCTCCCGGGGCGAGCCGCGCGAGGAGACCGAGCGGGCGGTCGTGAGCACTTCCGTGGGGGGAGCCTGACATGCATCGCCGCAATCACTGGGTGGCCGCGGGACTCGCCGTCGTCAGCATCGGCCTCGCCGGATGCGGCGTGGGGAGGACCGAGTACGGCGAGGTGAGCCAGAGCGGGCCGGCGCAGGTCTCGCCGCTGAAGGACAACTCCGACATCAACCGGGTCACCCTCACCCCCGAGGCGGCGACCAAGCTCGGGGTGAGGACCGCCTCCGCGGGCGCCGCGGTGATGCCGGCGACGGCCGACACGGCCGGCGCGTCGTCGGGGATCACGGTTCCGGCCGGTGCGGTCATCTACGACAAGGACGGCAAGACCTGGGTCTACGTCGTCGACGGGCCGCGCAGCTTCGAGCGTGAGGCGGTGACCGTGGAGCGCATCGACGGGGACAACGCGATCCTCACCTCGGGTCCGAAGCCGGGCGTGAAGGTCGTGACCGTGGGCGCGCAGGAGCTGCTCGGGGCCGAGCTGGGCGTCGCGGGCGAGTAGATGAACCTCGGTGGGGGGAGCCGCACCCTGATGCGGTTCATCGTCGGCTCGAGCCTGCGCTTCCGCTTCCTCGTGGTCGCCGCGGCGGTGGCGATGATGGTGTTCGGGGTCCTGCAGATCCAGAACATGCGGGTGGACGTCTTCCCCGAGTTCGCACCTCCGCAGGTCGAGGTCCAGACCATCTGCACCGGCCTCTCGACGACCGACGTCGAGCAGCTGGTCACCGTGCCCCTCGAGCAGGCGCTCAACGGCACCAAGGGCCTCGACGTCATGCGGTCGAAGTCGGTGCCCCAGCTCTCGTCGATCGTCATGGTCTTCAAGACCCGCACGGACCTCTGGTCGGCGCGCCAGGCGGTGCAGGAGCGGCTCGCGAGCGTGCAGAGCAGCCTGCCGACCTGGGCGGCCCCACCGGTGATGCTGCCGCCCCTGGCGGCGACCGCCCGGGTGATGCAGATCGGGATGAGCTCGAAGACGACGTCCCAGATCGCCATGTCGATGATGGCGTACTGGACGATCGTCTCGCGGATGCTGCGGGTCGACGGCGTCGCCAACGTCGCCATCTGGGGCGAGGAGCTCCAGCTGCGCGCCGTCGAGCTGCGCCCCGAGGACATGAAGGCCCACCAGGTCACCCTCGAGGGGGTCATGGAGGCGACCTCGAGCGCGGTCGACACCGGCCTGCTCAAGTTCTCGCCGGGCAACCTCATCGGACCGGGCGGAAACATCGAGACCGGCAACCAGCAGATCAACATCGCACACGTCCTGCCGGTCGTCACCCCCGCCGACCTCGGCAAGGTGACCGTGCAGAACGCCGACGGTCTCCCGGTCCAGCTCGACCAGATCGCCGACGTCAAGGAGGACCACCAGCCGCTCATCGGCGACGCCATCATCGGCGACGGTCCCGGGCTGATGCTCGTCGTCGAGAAGCTGCCCTGGGCAGACACGGTCAAGGTCACCGACGGCGTCGAGAACGTGGTCAGGATGCTCCAACCGGGGCTTCCGGGGATCACCTTCGACACCAAGATCTTCCAGCAGGCGGACTTCATCCAGACCGCCATCCACAACCTCACCCAGGCGCTGGTCCTCGGATTCATCCTGGTGGTGGCGATCCTGCTGCTCTTCCTCTTCGAGTGGCGGGTCGCGCTGATCAGCCTGCTCACCATCCCGCTCTCGCTGATGGCGGCGATGCTCGTCCTCTACCTGCGCGGCGACACCATCAACACGATGACCCTCGCCGGCCTGGTGATCGCGCTGGGGGCGGTGGTCGACGACGCCATCATCGACGTCGAGAACATCCTCAGACGTCTTCGTCAGGCGCGAAGGGCGGGCAGTGACACGCCGACCGCCCGCATCATCCTCGACGCCTCGCTCGAGGTGCGCAGCCCGATCGTCTACGCGACCCTGATCATCGTGGCGGCGGCGGTCCCGGTGTTCCTGCTGCCCGGGCTGACCGGCTCGTTCTTCCAACCGCTGGCGGTCTCCTACACGCTGGCGATCGTCGCCTCGATGGCGGTGGCGCTGACCGTGACGCCGGCGCTGACCCTGATCCTGCTCGACCGCCGCCATGTCGAGCGGCGGGAGTCCCCCGTGACCCGGTGGCTGCAGACCCGCTACACCTCGGCGCTCTCCCGCATCGTGGTGCGGCCGCGCAGCGTCTACGCAGGCTTCCTCGCGGTCACCGTCGCCGCGGCGTTCCTCGTCCCCCAGATGGGATCGAGCTTCTTCCCGACCTTCAAGGAGCGCGACTTCCTCATCCACCTGCTCACCACGCCGGGGACCTCGGCGATCGAGCAGGAGCGCATGGTGGAGCGCCTCGGCACGGATCTGCGCAAGATCCCGGGGGTCCTCAGCTTCGGCACCCACATCGGCCAGGCCTTCCTCGGTGAGGAGGTCGCCGGTGTCAACTTCGGCGAGAACTGGCTGCGCATCGACGAGAACGCCGACCTCGACAAGACCCTGGCGGCGGTGCGCAAGGTCATCGCGGGCTACCCCGGCGTCTACCGCGACGTCATGACCTACCTGAACGAGCGGATCGAGGAGGTGCTGACCGGCTCCAAGGAGCCGATCGTCGTCCGGGTCTACGGCCCCGACCTGCACAGGCTCCACGACATCGCCGTGCAGATCCAGCAGAAGCTCGCCGGCATCCGCGGGATCGCGGACGACCACGTCGACCTGGCCTTCGACACCCCGCAGATCCAGGTGGAGGTCGACCTCAAGAGGGCCGCCGCCTACGGGCTCAAGCCCGGCGACGTGCGCCGGGCCGCGTCCACCCTGGTGGCCGGTGAGGAGGTCGGCGACATCTTCCGCAACGGAAAGGCGTTCGACACCGTGGTGTGGAGCACGCCGGAGACGCGCTCGAGCGTCTCTGCGATCAGCGACCTCCCCCTCGACACCAACACCGCCGGCGGGAAGATCGTCCGGCTCGGCGACGTGGCCTCCGTGACGGTCCAGCCCAACCCCAGCTCGATCGACCGCGAGAACGACTCGCGCAAGATCGACGTGGCCGCCGCGGTCGAGGGACGCGACCTCGGCTCGACGGTGGGCGACGTCGAGAAGGTCGTCTCGAGCATGGACATGCCCGAGGGCTACGACGCCGCGGTGCTCGGCGAGTACACCGAGCGCCAGGGAGCGCAGAACTCGATGCTCTGGGTCGGCATCATCGCCGCCCTGGCGATCCTGCTCCTGCTCCAGACCGCGTTCCGCAGCTGGCGGCTCGCCGTCCTCATCCTCGCCACCCTGCCCATGGCGCTCGTGGGCGGCGCCATCGGCGCCTACCTCGGAGGCGGGATCATCTCCATCGGCTCACTCGTCGGCTTCTTCACGGTCTTCGGCATCGCCGCGCGCAACGGCATCCTGCTCATCAACCACTTCCAGCACCTCGAGGACGTCGAGGGTGAGCCCTTCGGACGCGAGCTGGTGGTGCGCGGTGCGCGGGAGCGGCTGGCGCCGATCCTCATGACCTCGCTCGCGACCGGGCTCGCGGTGGTGCCCCTGGTGGTGCTCGGCTACCGGCCGGGCGACGAGATCGAGTACCCGCTCGCGGTGGTCATCCTCGGCGGCCTGCTCACCTCGACGCTGCTCAACCTGTTCCTGGTCCCCTCGCTCTACCTGCGCTTCGGCCGGCGTGGCGAGGGACGCTCCTGGCGGCTGCGTCTGCGCCGCAGCGGGTAGCACACGGATCCCGACCACACACCGAGGGGCCGCCTGCATCCGGCAGGCGGCCCCGGTGGTGTTCTCAGGCCGGTCCGGGCAGCCGCTGCAGCCCCGCTCCCGTCAGCAGGTAGGCGGGGGCGACGGTGGCCGTGTCCGCCTGCATCAGCTCGACGAGCGCGGCGCCGGCGGCCTCCGGGGAGAGCGGCTCGCCCATCTGCCGGAGGTACTCCTCCTCGGTCTGGCCGTTGCGCGCGGCGTAGGCGCGAACCGCCGGGCGGCCGAGGTCGGTGAGCGGGGTCAGCCGGGGAAGCACCGCGGTGAAGGTGATCTCGAGCCCGGCGCGCTGCGCCTCGTCCTGCGCGTACTGGGTGAGGAAGCGCTGGGTGGCCTTGGCACCCGCGTACCCGCCGCTGAGCGGCGACCCGGCGAGCGCGGCCCCGCTGCTGATCACCACCACCCGGCTGCCGGGACGCAGCGGCCTGAGCAGCGCCTCGCGGAGCCAGTGGAAGGTGATCCGGACGTCGGTGTTCCAGTTGACCGACAAGGTCTCCCAGGTCTGGTGCTGGAGCGGGCGCACGAGCGGGGTCGCGCCGGCGACGAGGATCACAGCGTGAGGGTCGTGACGGTCGAGGAGGGTGCCGGCCACCGAGGCGTCGGCGGCATCGGCGGTCTCCTGGTGGATGGGGCCGGCGCCGGCACCCTGCTCGCCGAACGGGGCGGCGGTGCGGGCCACGGCCACCACCGGGGCACCGGCCCCGGCGAGGGCGGTGGCGATCCCGCGGCCGAGGCCGCGGCTGGCGCCGACGACGATGGTGGTCCTGCCGGCCAGGTCGCTGCTCACGGGTGTTCCTCCAGCGGTGATGTCCTCCGTCTGCCCATGTGACCGCCCGGGCGCGGAAGACTCATCGGTGGAGCGCGAAGCGGCCCTCGGCGGCGAGGACGACCCGTCCGCCCACCCGGAGGTCGCCGGGCTCCGCGTGGACGCGGATTCTGGACGGGCGGCCGATCTCGTCACCCTGGCGGATGAGCAGGTCGGGACCGAGCTCCCAGAGCCGGCGCGCGAGCATCCCGATCGGGCCCGCGACCGACCCGGTCCCGGGGTCCTCGGCGATCCCCACGCCACGGAAGAGGACGCGGACGTGGAGGGTCGAGCCCTCGAGCCGGCGCACGACGGCGAGGGTCGCGGTGGCGTGGCGGTCGAGGAGCTCGCCGGCCGCATCGGGGTCCGGCCGCAGGGAGTCGATCGGCTCGTCCACGGCGGCGATGAGGTGGCCGGTGCCGGCCGCCTCGGCGCGCCACGATCCGACGATGCGGTCCAGGCGCAGTGCGGTGCGCAGCTGCGGCTCGTCGACCTCGCGGATCTCCGGGTCGGGCTGGACCATCTCGGCACCGTCCCCGTCGACCGTCACCGCGACCCGCCCGCCGGAGGTCGTCTGGAACCACCGTCCCGGCCCCATCACCCACGCCGTCCCCAGGGTCGGGTGGCCGGCGAAGGGGAGCTCGACGGTGGGCGTGAAGATGCGAAGCGTGTACTCGCCCTCGCCGCGGTGGGTGACGAAGGTGGTCTCGCTGAGGTTCGCCTCGCGTGCGACCGCCTGCATCCGCTCCTCGGGACAGGGGTCGACGACCACGCACAGCGCGTTGCCCGCGAGCGGACGGTCGGTGAAGACGTCGACGACTCGATAGCGCATCGGCCAATTGTGGCCGCCGCTACAGGCCGGGCACCACGATGGCGAGCAGCCCGCACGAGAGCCCGAGGAAGGCGCCGATGATCACCGCGTCCTCCCAGTGCGGACAGCGCTCCTCGAGCCAGTCGAGGAGGAACTCCAGTCGCCGGGGGAGGACCCAGTCGGCCGGTCGCTCGCCGGAGAGGTGCGGCAGCTCGCGCTGTTTGCCGTCGAACCGTGTCCAGATGCTCACGGGGAGCTCGATTCTTTCAATGCCTGCACACCCCTCTCTGCCGGGCGAGGAGGGGGTCGACTCTCGCGACCCCCGACCGGGCGACAGTCAGTCTATGGCGATGTCCTCGCCGTGGCAACAGTTTCCGTTTTCCCAACCCGCTGTTAACCTGCAAAAGCGGAGCCGGGGAGGGGCCGCATCCGCGCTCGCCGCACGGGTGTTCGCATGTCACGGGTTAATCGTCCTGACCCCGTTCGCTAACCTGCGGAAGGGCTTGGGGCGGTGGCACCCGCGGATCATTTCGCGTAAGCTAAGGAGTACGAGAGGCAGGAGGAGAGCGGGGGAACGGCCCGGATGATCGTGAGCGGCGGATGTCGCTGATCCAGACGATGATCAGCGGCCTGCGTGCCGTCGGTGGCAACCGGATGCGCTCGCTGCTCACCTCTTTGGGAATTCTCATCGGCGTCTGCGCGCTCATCGTGACCGTCGGGATCGGCACCGGCGCGCGCGCGAGCATCGGCAAGGGCCTGACCCGGCTGGGGACGAACATCATCGCGGTGACTCCGGGGACGGTGACCGTCAACGGCGTGCGCCAGGGTCTCGGGGTGCGCACCACGCTCACCTGGGCCGACGTCCGGGCCCTCTCCGACCCGTCGGTGGCGCCCGACGTCATGGCCGTGGCCCCGCTCGTCAGCCGCGGCGGCCTGGTGATGTCCTCCGGCGCCACCACCTGGACGTCGACCGCGCTCGGGACCACGCCCTCGTTCCTCATCACCGCGGCCCGCTTCATGGATGCGGGGGAGTTCTTCTCCGACGCCGACGTGCGCTCCTACGCGCACGTCGCGGTGCTCGGCCGGATCACCGCCAACAACCTCTTCCCGGGCGGCGACGCGGTCGGCAACTACATCCGGATCCAGACCGTTCCCTTCCGGGTCGTCGGGGTCCTCACCGTCGTCGGCGCGAGCGGGCAGTTCAACCCCGACGACGAGGCGATCGTGCCCATCACGACGGCACAGGCGACGTTCCTCTATCCCACCTCGAGCGTCCCGGTCCGGCTCGGTCAGGCGAGCCCGGTCACCGTGGGATCACAGACCGTCGGTCTCAACAACATGCTCACCTCGGTGCAGCGCATCCTGGTCAGCGCCACCAGCCGCGAGACCATCGACGTCGCGCGTCAGGAGGTGAACAACCTCCTGCTGAAGACCCACGGCATCACCGATCCCACCCAGGCGGACTTCCTCACCACCACCCAGGAGCAGATCCTCAACACCCTCGACTCGACGAGCGCCACGCTCACCCTCCTGCTCGCCGGCGTGGCCGGAGTCTCGCTTCTCGTCGGCGGGATCGGGGTCATGAACATCATGCTGGTGTCGGTCACCGAGCGCATCGGCGAGATCGGCCTGCGCAAGGCGCTGGGAGCGACCCGGACCGACATCCTTCGCCAGTTCCTCATCGAGGCGGCCAGCCTCAGCGCCGGGGGTGGCGTGCTCGGGGTGGCCCTCGGCGGGGTGAGCACGTACGCGCTCACCCACTACGCGAACATGAACGTCAACTTCCTGCCCGGTGTGGCGGGCATCGGGGTGGTCATCGCCGCCTGCATCGGAGTGGTCTTCGGCGTGCTCCCCGCGCTGCGGGCCGCGAGGCTCCCACCGATCGAGGCACTGCGCGCCGCCTGAGCGGGTGGTTCCCACGGCCTCCCGGATCGTGCCAGACTGCGGGTTTACATGGCCTCCGATCACAAGAATCGCAAGGCACGCCGCGTGGGCACGCTCGCCGACGCCGACGGTCTCCCCGCGCTGCGCCCGCGCCCGGACATCACCGGCCACCAGGGGGCCTCGCCCTTCCCGCCGATCGCGGACTACGGCTTTCTCTCCGACTGCGAGGTGACCGCGCTCATCGCCCCGAGTGGCAACGTCGAGTGGATGTGCCTGCCGCGCATGGACTCGCCCAGCGTCTTCGGAGCCATCCTCGATCGCGGGGCGGGCGGCTTCCGCCTCGGCCCGGCCGGGGTCAACGTCCCGGCGTCGCGCCGCTATCTGCCGGGAACGATGATCCTCGAGACCAGCTGGGAGGCCGAGGCGGGCTGGGCGATCGTCCGCGACGTGCTGCTGATCGGTCCCTGGCATCACCGCGACGAGCTCTCCCGCACCTACCGCCGGTCTCCCACCGACTACGACGCCGACCACGTGCTGCTCCGCACCGTGCGCTGCGTGCAGGGCGAGGTGCAGCTGGTCTTCGACTGCGAGCCGGCCTTCGACTACGGCCGCCGCAAGGCGCGCTGGGAGTACACCGACATGGGGTACCACCAGGGGGTCGCACGCGGCGATACCGTCGATCTCGAGCTCAAGCTCACGACCGACATGCGGATCGGCTTCGAGGGTCCACGGGCGACGGCGCGGACGCTTCTCAAGGAGGGCGAGACCCGCTTCTGCGCGCTGTCGTGGAGCCAGCACCAGCCGCCGTCGACGTTCGACGATGCGTACCGCCGCCTGGTGTGGACGGCGCATCACTGGCAGCACTGGCTGGCGCGTGGCAACTTCCCCGACCACCGCTGGCGCAGCTACCTCCAGCGGAGCGCGTTGACACTCAAGGGGCTCAGCTACGCCAACACCGGCGCGTTGATCGCCGCGCCGACGAGCTCGCTCCCCGAGACCCCCGGCGGCGAGCGCAACTGGGACTACCGCTACTGCTGGATCCGGGATTCGTCGTTCACGCTCTGGGGCCTCTACTCGCTCGGCTTCGACTGGGAGGCGAACGACTTCTTCTACTTCATCGCGGACATCGCCGAGAGCGACCACGACCTCCAGATCGTCTACGGCATCGACGGTGAGAGTCATCTCGACGAGGTCGTCCTCGACCACCTGCACGGATACGCGGGCGCGCGACCGGTGCGGGTCGGCAACGACGCCTACCGGCAGCGGCAGCACGACGTGTGGGGCGCAGTCATCGAGTCCGTGTACCTGCACGCCCGCTCCCGCGACCACCTCGACGAGCGGCTCTGGCCGGTCCTCAAGCACCAGGTGGAGAACGCGCTGCGCAACTGGCGCGAGCCCGACCACGGGATCTGGGAGGTGCGCGGCGAGCGCAAGCACTTCACCTCCTCGAAGATGATGTGCTGGGTCGCGGCCGATCGCGGCGCCCGCCTCGCCCGCATCCGCGAGGAGGAGGGGGACGCCACCCGCTGGCAGGCCGCCGCGGACGAGATCCACGACGACATCTGCGCGAACGGTGTCGACTCCCGTGGGGTCTTCACCCAGCACTACGGCAGCACCGCGCTCGACGCCTCGCTGCTGCTGATGCCGCTGCTGCGCTTCCTGCCGCCCACCGACCCGCGGATCCAGGCGACGGTGCGCGCGATCGCCGACGAGCTCACCGTCGACGGGCTGGTGCTCCGCTACCGCGTCGAGGAGACCGACGACGGGCTGAGCGGCGAGGAGGGCACCTTCGCGATCTGCTCCTTCTGGCTGGTCTCGGCGCTCTCCGAGATCGGCGACCACGCCCGCGCACGTCAGCTCTGCGAGAAGCTGCTCTCCTACGCGAGCCCGCTCGAGCTCTACGCCGAGGAGATCGACCCGAACACCGGGCGGCACCTCGGCAACTTCCCCCAGGCGTTCACCCACCTCGCGCTCATCAACGCCGTCATGCACGTGATCCAGACCGAGGAGGCGGCGCGCGGCCGGGACCTCCCGGGGCCACGCAGCCTGCTCTTCTGAGCCGGTCGCGGCCGGACGCGCCCGTGACCGAGGCTCGATCAAGAACAGCTCTGACGTCCCGGCCGGAGGCTACCGCCAGAGCTGTCCCAGCCAGGTCAGGCTGTCGCGAGCCTCGGCCGTCCACGCCTGCCACCCGTGTGGCCCGGGGACGATCTCGGTGTGCAGCGGCGCCCATCCCAGCCCCTCGACGGTGGTGGCGAACTGCTCGGTGTCGGGGAGGAACTCGCTGTCCTGGGAGCCGCCGCCGAGGTAGAGCGGGAACCGCTGCGCGGCGGGGAGCGCGGGGGCGGTGAGCTCCGGGCTGTTGGCGTCGCTCTCCGCGCCGAAGAGGTTGGCCGGCGCCGTGAAGACGCCGGAGTAGCTGCCGACCCAGCTGAAGAGCCCGGGGTGGTGGATGGCGATGTTGACCGCCCCGAACCCGCCCGCGCTGAGGCCGGCGATCCCGCGCCGCGCGGCGCCGACGGTGCGGTACTGGGCGTCGATCGTGGGGACCAGGGTGTTCACGAGCCAGGTCTCGACGGTGTCACCGAGCGGCGTGTCGCCCCACCAGGAGTCGTCGGAGACGACGCCCTGGTCGTCGGGGAACACCGCGATCACCGGGGGCAGCTGTCCGCTCGCGATCATCCCGTCGAGCATCGCCGGCATGCCGCCGCCGCCGATCCAGCTCTCCGCGTTTCCCGGCGATCCGTGGAGGAAGTAGAGGACGCCGAAGCGCGTGGTCGGGAGCGCCGCGTAGGCGCCGGGCACGTAGACGATCACGCTGTGGCCGGCGAGGGTCGTGGTCACCAGGTGTCCGGGGAGCGACGTCGGCGCGGGCGTCGGCAGCGGAGGAGGCGGGGTCGGCGTCGGGGTGGGCGCCGGGGTGGGCGTCGGAGCGGGCGTCGGGACGGGTGTGGGGGTGGCTGTGGCCGTCGGGGCCGGCGACGGCGTCGGAG
>DATKEY010000224.1:0-4102 GCA_035544475.1 Candidatus Dormiibacterota bacterium
CCACAGGGTGGGCTCCTCGGCGAGGAGGAGACCCGCCTCCACCAGCCGCCGGTCCCGCTCGTCGCCGCCCGGTGTGACCGCTCCCATGTCGCCGGACATCGTGTCACAGCCACCGCGGGCGGGCCGGGTGACGGAGACGCGCCGTCCGCCGGCTCAGCCGGACGCCGCCTCCGAGCCCGGCGGGTCGACGAGGAGCGTCACCTGCATGCTCGGCACGCCGCGCTCGAGGGGCACGACGTGCACGCCCGGGGCGACGACCATGTCCCCCTGCGCGCCGCCGTCCATCTCGAGCCCGTCGACCACTCCGTGGTCGACGAGCCAGCGGGCGGCGTCGGGCTGGCTGATTCCGCCCTCGACCCCGGGTCGGGTCGCGGTCGCGAGCGCGATGACGACGGTCCCGTCGGCGCGCACCCCGACCAGCGCGCGAGGCTCTGCGACCGGCGGCCGGGTGCTCCACCAGAAGCGGCCGTGGTGGCCGGCGTCGGAGAGACCCTCGACGTCGGGACGCCCGGCGGTCACCACCCGTTGCGCCGAGATCGCCGCCCGGCAGGCGCCGGCGTCCGCCGTCTTGACGACCCGGACGAGGGGCGCACCGGGATCGAGCCCGTCGCCGATGCACAGGCTGGTGGTGTGGGGATCGACGGGAGTCCACGCATGATGGTCGACGATCACCGTCCCGAGCACGTGGATCCAGTCGGTGTAGTTGGCGGTGACGCCGAGCAGTCCGTGGCTGCGCGCGAGCATCGTGGCGATCGGCTCCATGCAGCCGTTTCCGCGGCGGTCTCCGGCGAAGCACGCCGGCGTGCCACCGCCGACGACGGCGGCGTCGAGAGGGAACACCGCGGGATCGACGGTGGCGAAGGTCATCTCGCCGCCGGGGACCGCCTCCTGCTGCAGGGTCAGGTGCGGGCACGTGGCCCGGCTGTACGTGTGACCGATCACGACGTCGAGCCCGGCGCCTGCCCCGAGCGCCGGTCCGCCCCGGAGGTGGACGGCGTTGACGGTGAGCCCGGCGCCGTTCGTGTCGGGGATCTGCTCGTCGAGGACGGCGGTCGCGACCACGGTCGCACCGCTCGCTCCCGGTGGCAGCACGATCGTCGTGTTCGGCGTCAGCGGTCTCGTGGCCGGGAGCGCCGGGAGGCCGGCGACGCGCAGGGACGCGATGCTCGCCCACCCCACGGGACGGGTGCACGCCTGGCTCACCGACCGGCTGTCGACGGCGTCGGCGACGATCGTGATCAGACCCGCGCCGACCTCGACGTGCTCGATCGCGTCGCAGGCGGCGGCGGCGGGTGGGGCGAGCACGGCGCCCGCGATCATCGCTCCGGCGACGCAGCTGCGCCTGCCCGGCTGGAGGGTGGCGACGACGGCGTCGTCGGTGACCTCCATCGAACGTACCGGCGCGGGACAGGGCGGTGCGCCGGCGGACGAGCACCCCTGGGTCCGGGTGCGCTGCGATGCGGTCGGAGTGGGCGGCACCGCCGCCGCCGCGGGAGCCAGCGGGCCGACTCCGGTCGCCGCCTGTGGCGAGCCGTGCGCGGAGCTCACCGTCAGCGCATAGACGTCGCCGGCCGCCTCGCCGCGGTCGACGGACTCCGTCGCCGACGTGTCCACCGGAAGGCAGAGCAGCACCTGGAGCGCGCACACCGCGGCGAGCAATGCACTCCATCGACGTCCCGCACGCATCGTGAGGATCCCCTTCCCTGCGCCACCCATCCCTGTGGTCGTTGACGATACGGGAAGCTGTGCCGCCGTGCCGGTTGCAGTTCGGATGGCGACCTCGTGGACGGGCATCCGCGCGCGAGCTACGGTTGCCGGGGTGACGACCGGGTGGGATCCTCCCGACCAGGACCGCGGCACCGGCGGACGGCGGCCGCGGACGCCGCTCGGGCATGGCGGTGTTCTGGGCCTGCTCGTCACGCTCCCCGTCGCCGCGCTCACGCTCGTGGGCGCCGGTCGCGCGTTGGGGCCTCATCCACATCCGGCACCGATGACGGCCACGACGACGGCGGCGACCCAGGCCGACGGGGACGCGGAGTGGTGCTTCCACACGCCGCCGGCGGGAGCGCCGGCGCGCATCGCGCGCGGCTACCGCTTCCTCTGGGACTACAGCGGCGACTACGGCGCCCGCGGTCAGCAGACCACCCTGGTCTACAACCGCTCCTGCGCCGATCCGGACGCGAACTATCCGGTGCTCGTCATCGCCATCACCGACCAGAGCGGAGCGCCCACCCCGATCGGGCCACACGGCCGGCCGGTCTCGCTGAACGTCGCGCACGCGAGCGCGACCTATTGCCAGGGGTGGATGCCGTCCGTCCTCTACACCGTGCTCTGCAGCGGGGGTGGCGCCTACTTCTTCCCCGATCAGAAGGCGAGCTGCCGGTGGAACGCCGCCACCATCAATCTCCTGATGCTGACGGCCGGCACGCGGACCTACGCGATCCTCGGCGCCAGGATGAACGGGATCGGTGAGCAGGAGCTGGTGTCGATCGCCCGGCGGCTGTCCGGAACTCGCGCCACGGGCTGAGCAGGCGCCGGTCCACCGCGAACGTCGCCCGGCTACGCGTCCGTGCGCGGCTGCCGGCTGCGCCGCCGGGGCGTCCGCTCCGGCCGGCTCTCCTCGGCGACCGGCACCAGCCACGACCAGAACTCGAGGATGCCGCCGATCACCAGCTCGGTGAAGCCGTCGAGGAGCTGCTGGTGGATCCCGCTCTCGAGCGGAAGGTCGGCCGCGAGGCGGATGTACCACGCGCGACCCTGGTCGACGACGAACGCCTTCGGCAGGCAGCGCTCGTTGTTCCACCGGTTGCAGCGGGACAGCGCCTCGGCGCGGGTGCGCGGGAGCGGCGCTCCGTCCGCGGTCGCGGTGATCGTGTAGGTCGTGTCGCCGTCGCCGCGGGCGACGAGCCAGACGGTGATCGTGCCGGGGCGGTCCTGGCCGTGGAACTCGACGCGGAAGTCGCCGTCCTCGTCGCGGAGGAAGTGCACGTCGTGCGCCCGGAGATGCGTCTCGATCATGTCGCGGGTGAACGGCTTCGCCCGCGGCATCGTGACGTCCTTGAGGTTCATCTCCCGGACGACGGGGTCGAAGTCCTCGGGGAGCTCGTACGCGGCGCGCAGCAGTGCGTCGGCGAGCCGGGCGAGCTCGGCGGCGTTCGCGGGCAGGCCGTCACGGCGGTGGTTGCGCTCGGGGCCGCCACCGGCGAAGCCGAGCGCCGCGAGGGCGGCGACCGGTCCGGGGCCGAGCGGGCGCTCGGGCTCCGACCACTGCCGCGCCCCGACCTCGCCGTACACGCGGCCGCTGTGCATCTGGAACTGCACGAACTCCTCCGGATGCCCGAGGACCTCGAGGACGATGTAGCCCTTCTCCCGGGCGCGGGTGAGGAAGGTGTCGAGAAGGCTCTCGAAGAGCCCGACGCGGTCGGTCTGGTGCACGGGATCCCCCCAGTCGCGGTGCGTGGATGTCGATGCGGAGCATCCCGCGGCGCCGCGACACCTCCCTGTCGTGACGGATTCGCGTCTGCAGATTGGCGCGTTTGGGGGCATTCTGGAGGGCATGCGAGGATCGCGCCCGCACCCCGGGGCCGCCGTCACCCTCGGCCCCCTCACCTCACTCGCCGGGCGGCGCCGGCGGTCGGTGCGATGGTGGCTGGCGCCGCCGGCGCTCGCCGTCGTGCTCGGTCTGGTCTTCATCCCGGTGGCGGCGATCCGTGGGTCGCAGTTCTCGACGGGCGCCGCCACGCTCCGCGCAGAGTGGGAGAGGGACGTCCACGACGGTGTGCCGGCGCCGTGGATCGCCCCGCTGCGGGGCGAGCTGAGCGCGTACTCGTCGCCCGGGATCGCCGGCCTCGGCTGGTGGCACGACTCGCCGGCGGGCGAGCTCTCGTCCCTGGAGCGCAGGACGGCGGCGCTTCGTCAGCGCGCGATGGTCTCGGCACGCTCGCAGCTGCAGACGGAGGTCACGGCCGCCCAGGGCCTGCTCGGCTCGATGGATCCGGCGACCGGCGCCCAATGGCAGGCCCGGCTCCAGTCGATCGGACAGGAGGCCGCGCGGGCGACGACCCCGGCCGGCGTGACCGCGCTCGTCGGACCACTGCGGCAG
>DATKEY010000225.1:0-17894 GCA_035544475.1 Candidatus Dormiibacterota bacterium
CAGACCACCCGACTGCGGCTGGACCGCCGCCGCGGGGAGCGACGGGAGCAGGGTTGTGCCCGACGGCGGCAGCGTGACCGGCGGAGCGCCGTAGTCCGGCACCGCCTTCGGCGTCGGAAGCGCGGGGAGCTGCGGGACGCCGGGCACGGGACCGTCCGCGGGGGCGACCTCGAGCGCGGTGACCAGACCGATCATGCCCGACTCGTCGTGGGAGTGGGCGAAGATATGGCAGTGGAGCAGCCAGTTGCCCGGTGACATCGGCTGCCAGATCAGGTCGAGGGTCTGCCCGGTGCCGATGAGCGTCGTGTCCATCCACTCCGGCACCGCGAGGCGGATCCCGTCACGCGCCACGAGCTGGAAGGGGAAGCCGTGGAGGTGGATGGGATGGACCTGGTCGCCGGTGTCGATGAGCCGGATGTGCACCCGCTCGCCGACCTTCGCCTTCAGGGGATACGTGTACGGGAACTCCCTCCCGTTCAGCACGAGGCCCAGATTGGTGTCGCCGATCATCACGCGGTAGTCGCGGTCGGCGGGGAAATCTCCCTGGTGGGGCACGATCTCCAGCGGTCCGTAGAGGCCGAGGCCCTCGTCCTTTCCGGAGGTGTGGGTGTGGTACCAGTGGGTCCCGGTCGCGACCGCGGTCCATGTGTACGTGTAGACGCCGCCCGGCTGGATGAGCGGCTGGGTGATGCCGGGCACCCCGTCCTGGTCGTTGGGCAGGATCATCCCGTGCCAGTGGACGCTCGTCGGCACCGGCAGTGCGTTGGTGACGACGATGCGCAGCCGGTCGCCCTCGTTCACCCGGATCACCGGTCCGGGGATGGTGCCGTTGAACGCGTACGCCGTCTGGGTGTTCCCGGGACTCGTCGTCCAGGTGACCGGCGCCATCCGCAGATGGAACTCCTTCACCCCGTCCTTGTCGGTGGTGTAGCGCGCGAGCCGGGTGCCGTCACCCAGGGTGCCCGGTCCGGAGACGCCCTGGGGCAGCTCGGTGGGCTCGTACGGGGGCTGCGCGGCCGCGGGCTGCGCGTTGGCGACCACCCTGCCGGTGCGCACCGGCAGCGACTTGCCGGGCAGCGGCGGGAACCACGGCGGCAGCTGCGGCCCCACCTGCGGGGTCGGGTCGGGTTCGGGCTCCTCGGTCGACGGCGGCGGCGGCGCTGCGCCCGGGGGCGAGCCCTTGCCGACGATCACCTTGCCCTTCATGTACGCGTGCAGCCGGCAGTGGTATGGATAGGTGGCGTTGTCCTTGTCGAAGACGATCGTGTAGGACGAGCCGGGCTTGATCTCGGCGTCGGGGTCGTTCTTGCGGTTGCCGTCCGAGCTGAAGGCGCCGTCGTCCTGGATCACGGTGTGGCTCTGCTTCTTGGCCTCCATGTTCGACCAGGTGACTGCGTCACCGACCTTGACCCTGGTCTCCGGCGGCGTGTACCTGAAGTCCTTGATGGTGACCGCCCCGGTCACGGCACGGACCGGGCTCGGCGCCAGCCGCAGCGCGGCGACCGCCACGCTCAGCGCGATCAGCATCAGTGCGACCGCGACCCGCCGCGCTGATCGCCGGCGGGTCACGTCGAGAGTGCTCGCGGTTTCTGTCATCTCCGTCCTCGCTGTTGGCATCACGCAGGGAAGTGGTGCCCGCCCCCGTCGGGGGCGGGCACCCGAAGGCGATCAGATGTTCATTCGAGTCAGTGGCAGGCTCTGGGATTCATGGGATCGCGCTGCTGGCAGGTGAGCTCGGCCTTCAGCCCGTCGGGGAGCTTCTGGACCCAGCCGTTGTAGACGATGGGGAGGCCGAGGACGCCCTGGCCGCCCATCCCGTCGAGGGTGTACGTGCCGGTCAGGCCGTTGAACTTCTTCGGCGTCACGTCGCTCTTGGTGCCCGGCCCGATGTCGGTGAGGAACTTGCCGGCGATCGTGGCCTTGGAGATGTCGCCGTCACCGGCAGGATCCGGATCGACGACCGAGGTGACGTTGGCGAACTTGCTGGTGACGTAGGCGTAGTAGCCGCCGCCCTTCTTGGCTCCCCAGTTGACGCCGTGGCATCCGGGATCACAGGGGAGGACCTTGATCTCCTGGTCCTTGGCCAGGTCGATGACCTGCATGTTGCCCGAGACCGCGCTGGCCACGACCATGACCTTGTTGTCGGGGCTGACCGCGTTCTGGATGGGCAGGAGGCCCGGCGCCGCCTGACCGGCGTCCGAGCTGAACGGCGGGAACTGAATCGGCAGGCCTGTGTTGCCACCGCCCTGCGCCCCGGTCACGTAGTCGTAGCCGTTCATCAGCGAGATGTTCTTGGTGTCGACCAGCTTGCCGTTGTCATGGCACGCCGGGCCCGCGGTCGAGATGCACACGATGTTCGCGCTCATCAGGCCGGCCGAGTAGGCCCGGTCACCGGTCGAGCTCATCGCGGTCGCGATCGGGATGCTGCCGACGAACGCCCGCTTGGTGATGGACAGGTTGGGGTCGGGGGCGTTGAGATTGAACAGCGAGGCGCTGTCGAAGTTGGCGTTCGGCGCCACCGCGGTGTTGCCGTCAGCACTCAGCCAGTGGGCATGCGGGTGGGCGACGCCCTCACCGGGCAGGACCGCGGAGAAGTTCTTGATCACTCCGGTGTCGCCCGGGGCGACCTCGGTGAGCTTGTTCTCCCCGTTGATGCCGACAACGAGCTCGTCGGTGCCGCTGCGGGTCATGACGTGCGCGGGCGAGAGCCCCACGTCCGTCTGGCGGATCATCTGCCCGGTCATGCGGTCGAACGCGGTGGTCTTGTTGGAGAACCACTCGTCGGAGTAGACGATGCTCTCGTCACGGTTCACCCACTGGTTGTGGGGGTTGTCGAGGCCGCCGCCGTTGTTGATCGCCGGCAGGCCGAACTTCCGGGCCACCTTCCAGGTGTTGGTGTCGGTGAAGGTCACCGTCCCCGGATAGGACTTCTCGTTCAGCTCCTCCATCTGCGTCGACTGCATGACCTCGCCGACGCCCGGGACCTTGGGATGCATCGCATCGGTGATCGCGGGGATCGCGATCGGCTCATGGAAGTACTGATGGAAGAACGCCTCGAGGTTCGGGATCAGGTTGGGAACCCCGTTGGCGTCGTGCACGATGATCGGCGCCGGAGCGTAGCGGGGCATCCACGACCCGGCCTTGTCCGGGTAGTACCGCTTCCAGTTCTCGGCGTTGGTGATGATGAAGAAGGTGCGCACCAGCCGGTAGATGTAGTCCGACGCCGAGGGCAGCGGCTTGTCGACGCCGCGGACGCTCAGCATCTTCCCGAAGTCGGGGATCAGGGTGCCGTTCACCGCCTGCGCGGGATCCACCACCAGCACCGCACCCAGCATGTAGGGATGGATGGTGCACTGGAACGCGTAGAGACCCGGGGTGGTGAGGGTGACCGACTTCTCACCGACGAAGCCGCCGTCGTTGTGGAACGGCATGCCCTCGGCGCCGGTCGGCCAGATGACGCTGTCCGGGTCGTGGTCGCTCAGGGTCTCGGGCGGGCCGACGATGAACTTCACCGTCGTTCCCGGCGTGGCGACCGCGAGCGAGTGGGTGCCCGAGACGTCGACACCGGTGTCGAACCACGTCGGTCCGTCGTTCAGGTGGAAGATGGGGGGAACCAGCGGAAGCTCGCCCGCCGCCGCCACCGGTTTGCTCGACGAGATCCGTGTACCTCCGAAGGCCACGACCCCGAGGAGCGCCGGAACCACGAGCAGCGGGAGCAGGCGAAGGCGTCTCCTGCGTCTTCCCAGTGCTTCGAACTCAGCCATGTGTCTCCTCCGATTCCGCGTCCGAACCTCCGCCTGGCGTCACGGCGATCGCCGTCACACCGGGGATCCGAGACCAGACGCCGCGCGTGCGATGGCTGCACTCGACACGCACGGACGCACAGACCGCCAACCGATTCATGACGGTCAGCGTATGGAGCCCCTCATTCGGCGTCACCGGACATCAGGCCGAAACCGGTCCCGTGTTCTTGGGATGGAGTCACGCATCGGAGCAGCAGTCCGGCGGCCCGCCCGATCCGTCTCGGCGACGGTTTGTGGCCGGCCCCCCACCACTCGCGCCCGAGCAGCCCGGCCACGACGCTCGTCCCAACGACGAGGTCGAGCCAGGCGGGCGCCGTTCCGTCGGCCTGCGCGGCGAGGCCGCAGACCGCCCCGGCGAGGATCGCCGCGCCGCTGCGCGATGCGCCGGCGATCATCACCACCGCCGTCACCCGCACCGACGCGGCGGTGCCGAGCGGCGCCGGGGTCACAGCCCCGCGATCGAGGACGAATGCACAGCCGGCGGCGCCGCCGAGGGCCGCCGCGGCCGTCCACGCCGCCAGCCTCGCCGCACGCACGTCGACGCCGCGCACCGCCGCGGCCGCCCCGGAGCGACCGGCGACGAGCGCGAGCCTCAGCCATCCACGACGCATCGCGGCGACGGCGAGCAGCGCGGCGACGAGCAGCGCAAGGGTCAGATCGTGCCGGAGGACCGGGGAGCCGGGGTCGTACCCGGGCAGCGATCGCGCACCGCCGGCGCGCAGGATGGTCGCGTCGACCAGTCCGGCGACACCGAGGGTGAGCACCGCGACCGCGCTCCGCGTTCTTCGGCCACACACCGCACCGAGAAGCAGGCCGATGCCGAGCGCGAACGCCATCGCGCAGCACACCCCCGATATCGGTGGCTGCCCGATCTGGACGAGCGCGGCCACGACGCTCGCGGACGCGCCACTCACCGCGAGCGGCGCGAGGAAGGGCTGGCCACCCCACCCGGTCACCACGACGACGCCGAGCGCCGCGATCGATATGACCACGGCGAGGTCGACACCCTGCATCCAGGCCGCGTCGGCGGTGAACGACGGCAGCAGCGCTGCGCCGAGGATCGCCGCCGCGGCGGCGCTCTGCAGCAGCCGGCGCGCGCCGAGAACACCGAGGGCCGTCACCAGCACGACGGCGACGCCGCCGAGCACCACCGGCTCGAGGCGGTCGTCCGCCCGGGTGATCGGCACGATCAGCGTCGCGAGCACCGCGACGGCGGCGACCGCGGCGGCGGCGACGAGACGGACGACGGGCGCCAGGTCAGCCGCCGAAGAGGCGCCGGCAGAGCAGCGCGAGCTGGAGCTCGAGACGGTCGTCGGGGTCGGTGAGCGAGAAACCGCCGATCTGCTCGGCGCGGCGCAGGCGGTAGTTGAAGGTGTTGTGATGGAGGTTCATGCGCCGCGCCGCACGGCGCGGCCCTCCCTCCTCGAAGAAGGCGGCGAGCGAGCCGCAGAGGTCGGTGCGCTCGCGCGCGTCGTAGTCGCGCAGCGGGGCGAGGCGCTGACGCCAGAAGCGCTCGAGCGCGTCGCTGCTCGAGGAGTCGATGAGGACGCCGAGCAGGCCGAGGTCCTCGACGTCGATGACGGTGCCGCGCGACGCCGCCTCCGAGCGCGCGACGAGGTCGAGCACGCGGCGCGTCTCCGCGTACGCGGCGGGGGCGCCCTCGAGGGCGCCCGGGCGTCCGAGCACGGCGGCGCCGCCGCCGCAGGCGGCACAGAGCCCGCGCAGCCAGCGCAGCGCGCGAGACCGGTCCCAGCCGGCGAGCGGCGCCACCACCGCGCCGGCGACGACGTCGACGAGGGTGTCCCGGCGACCGCCGAGGCTGGTGAGCGCATGGCGGAGCCACGCCTCCGGGCGCTGGTCCGCCGGCCCCACGAAGAGGGCGACGGCGATCGAGTCGCCGAGGTCGACGCCGAGCTGCGCCGCGCGCGTGCGCAGCAGCTGGGTCGACATCCGCCCGTCGAGCAGGTCGACGAGCATGCTCGCGCATGCCGCACGCCGGCTCAATCCGATCACCCGCTCGTGGAGCAGGGCGAGGCCGACGAGCTTCGAGGCCTGTTCGAGGGCGATGGTGACCACGCGCTGGTCGGGGGTGCCCTCGCAGAAGAGCGCGCTGCAGTACCCGAGCACCTCGCAGGCCGCGACGATCGGCGCCACCAGCCGGGGCGTCGCCTGGCCGGGCAGCCACGCGGGACGTCCCGTCCTGACCAGCCCGAGGCAGAAGTCGGGATCGAGCCTCGCGCTCTCCACCACACCCGGGTCGCTGGTGAAGAGAACGCGGTGCTCGGAGTCCTCGATGATCACGATCGCGCCGATCGCCGAGGCGAGCGCGTCGCCGAGGCTCTCGGTGCGCAGGTCGGTGGCGCCGGCGGCGGCGAGCCGCGAGGTCACCCGGCCGAGGTTGGCGAGGCTCTCCTCGAGCGCGCTGACGATGAAGTCGGTGAGCTCGGTGGCGATGACGTCGAGGTCGACGTGATGCGCGAGCCGGATGAGCGGCATCCCGAGGACCTTCGCCGCGGCCGCCGCCTCCGGGGACACGACCGCCGCGGCCAGCGCCGCGGCGCCGCGCTCGTGGGCGACGTGCACCGCGTCGGAGGTGAGGATCCGTCCGAGCAGGCGGAGCTCGCCGGGGAGGCATCCCTGCGTGTGCGCCGCGGTCGAGGCGCGATGCACCGCCGCGTCGAGCGCGGCGGCGCCGGCGACGACCTCGCTGCCGAGCAGCGTCGACAGGCGCAGGCAGTCCGCCACCGTGACGACGGCGGCCCGCCGGCGGTGACCCGCCGCCGTCGCGGGACGGCCGCGCAGCGTGAGGACGCGGGGCTCCCCGGTGTCGGTGTCGTCCTCGCGTGCGGGCAGCACTCTGGTCGAATCCCTCCGTCGCGCTTTCGGACACCGTACCGAGCACGGACGGCCGCGTCACCGGACAGCCGTCGGGGTCGTTGCGGCCGGGGTTGGGACAAACCACCGCCCCCGGGGCGCCCGCCGTGGGGCGCACAGCCGCCGGCGCCCGCGGTTTGTGAGCCCGGACCGCCCGGCTCAGGCCCGCCCGTACACCGGCACAGCCGCACCGCTGGTCTGGCCCGCCTCGCCGGAGAGCAGCCACGACACGACCGCCGCGACCCGCTCGACCGGCACCCAGCGAGAGGTGTCCCCGCCGGGCATGCCGCGCCGGTTCGCGGGCGTGTCCATGATGCTCGGCAGCACGGCGTTCACCGTGATCCCCGAGTCGAGCAGCTCCCTGGCCATCACCTCGGTGAGCCGGAGGAGGCCGGCCTTGGCCACCTGGTAGGCCGCCTGCCCGGCGGCGACCTCGACCGCCGCCCGGCTGATGACGTTGACGATGCGGCCGCCGTCCCCCTGCTCCTCCATCGCCCGCGCCGCGCTCGCGGCGAGCCGCCACGGACCGAGGAGGTTGAGGTCCAGCCGGGCGGCGCGTTCCTCCTCGCCGATGCGGTGGGCGAGGTCGCCGGCGTAGCCGCCCGAGGCGTTCACCACCGCCGCCCAGCCACCGTCGGCGCGCACCCTGGCGTCGAGCGCCTCGACGTCGGAGGGGACCCCGAGATCGCAGTGGACGAAGACCGCACCCGGCACGTCGGGGTCGGGCGGCCGCCGGGCGGCGACGACGACCGGGAAGCCGTCGGCG
Source organism: Candidatus Dormiibacterota bacterium (assembly GCA_035544475.1). Lineage (GTDB taxonomy): Bacteria > Chloroflexota > Dormibacteria > Aeolococcales > Aeolococcaceae > CF-96. The sequence continues at coordinate 7,444 of DATKEY010000225.1, forward strand.
ACGAGGCGGACGGCGACGGCGCGGCCGAGCGCGCCCGACCCGCCCCCGACGACGGCGATGCGCCGCTGCGCGCTCAATGCAGCGGAACCGCGACCTTCACCTCGACGCGTCCGTCGCGCTCACGCGCCTCGAACGGCGGCTGGGAGAAGGTCGCCGGACCGTTCACCACGGTGCCGTCGTCGATCCGGAAGACCGAGCCGTGCCAGGGGCAGGTGACGCAGCCGCCCTCGAGCGTGCCCTCGTCGAGCGGGCCGCCCGCATGGGAGCAGACCGCACCGATGGCGTTGAGCCGGCCGTCCTGGCGCACGACGAGCACCGCGGCCCCGTTCGCCTGGACCCGGCGCAGGGCGCCCTCGGGGAAGTCCCCGGAGGCTCCGACGTCGACGAAGTCCTCCGGCGCCTCGAGGAAGGCGTTGCGGTTGACCATGGTGCCGATGCCGTAGACGAGGTCGCCCCCGAGGTAGCCCCCGGCGGCGATGAGGCCGAGACCCGCGGCCGAGAGCATCTTCGCGGTGCCGCGGGCTCCGGCGGCTCGGAGCAGCAGCGAGGCGGCCTCGAGCCCGTAGGCGGTCGTCATCGTGAGCCCATGGGTGAGGGCGACCCGCCGCTCGTGCCCGTAGGTCTCGTGGAAGTCGGTGTACCCGCTGAGGGCGGAGACGGTCAGCGCTCCGAAGGTGAGGAGGTGGGCGGTGTCCGCGGCCCGGTCCTGCCCGGTGCCGTCGGCGACGAACCCGACCATCCAGGCGCCGATGGGGAGGTCGGTGACCGCGGGGTGGAGGGGATGGCCGAGCACGGTGGTGCCGTGGAGCGCGTTCCTCAGCGTCTTCCCGTTGGGACCGAGCGCCTCGTACGCCCTGCCGACGAGCCCCTGCACCGCCTCGGCGACCCCGTCCATCCAGCCCTGCGAGCGGATGAACCTGTCGACGGCCGACTGCACTCTGACCGCCATCGTCGAGCCCTCCAGAGCTTCTATCGCCAGCAACGGCTGGCGAACACGATGCCATGTGGGGACCCCGGCGTGCAGCCCGGCGCGTCCGTCAGTCGATGAAGTCGGAGAGGCGGCCGCTGCGGGCGGGGTGGCGGAGCTTGCGGAGGGCCTTCGACTCGATCTGGCGGATGCGCTCGCGGGTCACCCCGAAGCGCTTGCCGACCTCCTCGAGGGTACGCTGGTGACCGCCGATCAGCCCGAAACGGAGCTGGAGGACGCGACGCTCGCGCGGCGTCAGGGTGTCGAGCACGTGCTCCACCTCGAGGCGGAGCATCGCCATCGACGCCTCCTCGAGAGGCGCCGGAGCGAGCTTGTCCTCGATGAAGTCGCCGAGGTGGGAGTCGTCCTCGTCGCCGACCGGGGTCTCGAGGGAGACCGGATCACGGGCGATCGTGATGATCTCCCGGACCCGCTCGGGGGTGATCCCCATCTCGTCCGCGATCTCGTCCTCGGTCGGCTCGCGCCCGAGCTCCTGGAGCAGCCGGCGCGAGACCCGGATCTGCTTGTTGATGCTCTCCACCATGTGGACGGGGACGCGGATGGTGCGCGCCTGGTCGGCGAGCGCCCGCGAGACCGCCTGGCGGATCCACCAGGTGGCGTAGGTGGAGAACTTGTAGCCGCGCCGGTAGTCGAACTTCTCGACCGCCCGGATCAGGCCCATGTTCCCCTCCTGGATGAGGTCGAGGAAGGACATGCCGCGGCCGATGTACTTCTTGGCGATGCTCACCACGAGGCGGAGGTTCGCCTCGGTGAGCTGGCGGCGCGCCTCCTCGTCGCCCTGCTCGATCGCCATCGCGTACTCCACCTCCTGCTCCTTGCGGAGGAGGGGGACGCGGCCGATCTCGCGCAGGTACATGCGCACCGGGTCGTCGAGGGCGATGGCACCCAGGGCCTCGGAGCTCTCCAGGGCGTCGTCGCTGTCGTCGTCGATGGCCTCGAAGTCGCGGTCGCCGTCCGAGACCTCGATGCCCATGTCCCGGAAGAGCTGGAAGATGCGCTCGAGGTGATCGGGCTCGGCCTCGATCTCGGGGAAGCCGGTGAGGACGTCGTCCGGGGTGAGGTAGCCCTGCTCCTTCCCGCGGACGATGAGCGCCTCCGCGGCGACCACCAGGTGGTCACCGGGGCTCGGCGTGGCGACCGCCGCGCCGCCGCTCGGCTTCGAGGCCGACGTGGACATGAGTTCCTCCACCCGGCGTCACTGCCACGCGCAGGACGAATTCCCAACCGGACTGTGCCCGAACCGGACTAGTCTGACAGCCTCGGCCGTTCGTGCGCGCTATGCTGGCCGCGATGGCTCCTCCGCCGAGGCCACGGATGCTCGCTCCCGGCGTCATCCTCGTCGCTCTCATCGGGGTCTGGCTCACCCACACGGTCGAGCACCTCCGGGTCGGGACAGCGTCCGGGGTGTCGGCGGCCGCCTTCTCCTCGGTCCACGTCTACATGCTCCCGGTCGGGGGGCTCCTCGCCCTCGCCGCGGCGCTGGCCGGGGTCGGCGTCTGGAGGGCCTGGTGGGCCCTCGGCCGCCGCCTCGAGCGGACCCGGATCGCCCTCGCCGGCGCGCTCCGGGGCAGGCGCGGGCCGTGGACCCTGCGAGAGACGCCGGCGCGGCCCTCCGAGGGGGCACAGCTGCTCGCCCTCTGGCTCCCGCTCTGCCTCGTGCAGGTCGGCCTCTACCTCCTCCAGGAGAACGTCGAGGCGCTGATCGCCAACCGCGCCGCACCGGGGCTCGCCGCCGTCACCGGGATCCACCTGCCGGTCCTCGCGGTCCACGTGCTCGTGGCCTGGGCGCTCGCCTGGGCCGTGCTCATCGTCCTCCGCCGCCTCGGCGAGCGCCGCGGGCTGCTGGCGGCCTGCGAACGCCTCCTCACCGCCCTCCTCCGCCGCCTCGGCCGCGCCGAGGCGATCCCCCACGCGGCGCGGACCTGCGACGCCACTCCCCGAGAGCGCCTCGGCAGCAGCCTCTGGCGACGTCCTCCCCCGCTCCTCCTCCCGGTCTGACCGGCCTCCGCCGGCCCAGACCCACGGACGCCTGACCGGTCGGGCACCATGCCCGCCCCCCGCGCACGGCGTTGCGCGATCACCGTCCAGTGAGGAGTCGACCCTCGTGACACGCAGAACATCCAGAGCCCTTCGCGCGGCCGCCGTCGCGGTCGTCGCCGGTGGTCTGTCCCTCGGCGCCGTCCATCCCGTCTTCGCCCACGACGTCCATCCCTTCGGTCCCTACACGATCGCCCTCGGCTGGCTCCACGAGCCCGCCTACGTCGGCATGGACAACGCCGTCCAGGTGCTCGTCAAGCAGGACGACAAGGCCTTCACCGGCATCACCGACAAGGACCTCACCGTCGTGGTGAGCCTCGACAAGCAGAAGATGGACTCGATGCCGCTCGTGCCCAGCGCCGACCCCGACACCGGCCTCGGCATCCCCGGCGAGTACGAGATGCACTTCATCCCGACCACCCCGGGCAACTACACCTTCCACATCTCCGGGAAGGTCAACGGCACCCCCGTCGACGAGACCGTCACCGCGAGCGACAAGACCTTCGCCATCGTCGACAACCCCACCGACGTCGAGTTCCCCAACAAGGTGCCGACCAACAGCGACCTCGCCACCCTCGTCAACAAGCAGACCCCGCGGATCGAGGCGGTCCAGGCGTCCGCGAACCAAGACGCGGGGGCCAAGGACGACGCCAACCACGCGATGGCGGTCGCGATCGTCGCCCTCGTCGTCGCCGCGATCGTCGGCCTGCGCACGCTCGGTCTGCGGCGCCAGCCGAAGGACTGACGCCCCGTCACCCCGAACCCCGGCCGGCCCGCGAGGGCCGGCCGGGGAGGTGGAGGGTGGTTCAGGGTCAGGCGACGCCGCGGACGCACCCCGCCAGCCGGCCCGAGAGGGTCCACAGGCGCGGGAGGAACTCGCGGCACTCCTCGAGAGTGACGCGCACGTCCATCTCGGTCATCACTCCGGTCCGGCTGTACAGCGCCTCGTGGCGCCGCCGGCGCAGGCGGTCGCTCGTCGCCGACATCAGCCGCGCGCGGGAGCTTCCCTGGAGCGCGGCCACGAGCTCCGCGGTGATCGCGATCGCCAGCTTGTGGCCCTCGAAGTCGCGGGCGTGATGGCCGAGGCAGAGGAGCACCGTGTCGGCGGTGTTCACCACTGACTGGTAAAGGAACACGACGGCGACGTCGGGGTCCTCGATGTGGCGCACGGCTCGGCGGTAGTTCATCGCCGCGAGGTGGACACCGTCGGCAACCGCGTGCGGGTCGGGCGGGACCTGCTCGAGCCGTCCCCGGGCGCAGAGCTCGTCGAGGCGGGAACGCACCCCGGCGAGGCGGCGGTCGTCGAGGAGCGGGGCCGTGTCGGGAGGGGCGGCGCGGTGGGCGGCGAGGCGCGAGCGCTGCCACCGCGCCACGCGTGGGCGGCCGGTGGGAACGGGCGTCGAGATCGCGGTGGGCTCCGTGGGCACGGAGGTTCTCCTCTGACTGTCGGTCGGCGGGCGCACTCGGGCGCGCCCGGGATCGCCGGCCGGTGGCCGGCGGGACCGGTGACGTCAGCGCAACGCCGGCGGTGGGCGGCTCCAGAGCTGGTGGCCGAAACGCTCGACCGGCGCCGGGCGCCAGGCGCGAGCGCCCCGCGGGGACCGGCGGCCGTGGAGCAGGCGATCCCAGAGGAGGCGCAGCAGCCGCTCGACACGTGCGATCGTGTGAACGCGCCGGCGCAGGAGACGGCCCACGGCGAGCAGCCCGGCGGCGAGCACGAGCGCCACGCCGAGCTGGAGCGCCGCCGCGGCCCGGTGGACGCCCGTGACCGGGCCCAGCCCGGGTGGGGCGGCGCCCCCGAGCACCGCCTCGAGGTTCTCCTGCGCGAGATACAGGGCCAGCTGTGCGGCGCCGAGGGGGAGCCAGAACGCGAGCAGGCCCGCGGGGGCCGAGACCTCCGCGGCGGGAGCGAGGGTCGAGGGGGCCACCCGCTCGCCGCGGGCGAGACCGCGGAGCGAGGCGCGGGCGCGGTCGAGCCGGCGTCCGAGGACCAGCCAGGCGTGCCGGCAGCGGACGCCGGCGAGCGCCGCGCCGACGGCGAGGAGGACGCCGACGGGGAGCATGTAGGCGTGGACGCCGGCGAGCAGCGCCCGCTCCACTCCCGGACCACCCTCGACGCGCAGGTACTCGAGGGTGTGGCCGAGCCAGGCACCCACGAGCGCCAGGAACACCACGGCGGCGGCGCCCACGCTGGGCCGGCGGCGCGATGTCACCGGAGGCATCACGAGCGCAGCATATCCGACGCCCGCGTCGTGTGCGCGATCTCCTTGCAGCACAAGGGATGTTGCCGTTTTCGACAGGACCCGCGAACACGGCGGCTCGCGTCACTCGGCGCGCACATGATGCAGCCAGAGTTGACAATAACCCGGCAGGATCCCGGCGGAAGCGTCGAACGCTCCATTTGCCCGCCTTGACACCTTGACATATACTGACGACCCGCGCGGCCAGAGAACCGGGGGGCGTTGGGGCGTGGAGAAGCGGAGCTCGCCGGCGGCTGGACCGGAGCATCGGGGTGTCGGGAGCGTCCTGGACAGCCTCGCGGGACGGTCCAGACCTGCCGCGTCCACCGGCGAGGCGCCGCCGTCGGGACCGGCGGCCGTCGCCGCGGCGCAGACGCCGGCCCCTGCTCGCCGGGCGACCGGCCGGGCGACCGCGACCCTCGTCGAGGACCTCCCCCCGCTCCCCGAGGAGGTGGTGGTGTACCGGCGCCTGAAGAGCGCCTTCATCGACTTCGACGCCCTGGTCGCGACCCTCCGGGCCGACCGGCTGACCGGCTACCTCCGGGCCCAGGCACGCGACTTCGAGGGCGTCCTGCTCTTCGCCCGCGGCGAGCGCGGCCTCGGCTCGTACCGCGGCGACGAGATCGTGATCGGGCCCCGGGCCGGCGAGCTGGTCCGCCGCCGGGCCGCGGGGGACGACGTCCTCCTCGACGTCGTCCGGGTCCGCCCCGTCACCGCGGAGATGCTGCCCCAGCTCTTCGGGGGGCGCCCACTGCTGGTCGGGGTCACCCGGTTCCTGCGCGTCGACGGGCTCCTCGCCCACCTCGTCGAGGAGGGAGGCGACGTCGTGGTGAAGGTCACCGGCTTCCGCGACTGCGGCGTCGTGGTGGTGCGCTCGGGGCGGATCGACAGCGCGTGGACCCGGCTGCATCCGCGGCCCTCGACGAGCCTCGACACCGTGCTCGCCGTCGCCCGCGAGCGGGACGCCCGGGTCGAGCTCGTCGCCCCGGCCTACCCTTAGACCGTCGCCCCCTGGCGCGGGTCGGCGGCGAGGTCGACCACGAAGTGGGCCCCCGACGGCGGTCCATTCGGCGGGACGAGGACGACGCTGCCGCCGTGGAGGTCGGCGATCACCGCGCAGAGAGCGAGGCCGAGCCCGGCGCCGCCGGTATCCCGTCCCCTCGCGGGATCGGCGCGGGTGAAGCGCTGGAAGAGCCGGTCGCGGATCTCGTCGGGCACGCCGGGGCCGGCGTCGGCGACCTCGAGCCGCCAGCGGCCGTCCTCGCACGCCGCCTGGACGGTGACCGCCTCGCCCCGCGGGCTGTGCCGCACCGCGTTGTCGAGGAGGTTGTCGACGAGGCGGCGGAGGAGCTCGGGATCGGCCCACATCGCGCCGTGCGGCGGGGGCTCCAGGGCGACGGTCACCCCCCGCGAGCCGGCGAGCAGCCGCCACCGGTCGACGGTCTCCTCGAGGAGATCGCTGAGGTCGACGCGCTGGAAGCGGGGCGCCAGCGACCCGGCGTCGGCGCGGGCGAGGAGCAGGAGCTGGTCGGCGAGCCGCGCCATCCGCTCCACCTCGGTGAGCACGAGCCGGTGCGTCGCCTGGTAGTCGGTGACCGAGCGCACCCGCTCGAGCGAGACCTCGAGCTCGGCGCGGATCATCGCGAGCGGCGCGCGGAGCTCGTGCGCGGCGTCGGCGGTGAAGCGCTGCAGGGTGCTGAATCCCGCCTCCAGCCGGGCGAGCATCCCGTTGAAGGTCTCGGCGAGCTCGCCGAGCTCGTCGGGGGGCAGGTCGAGGGCGATTCGCCGGTGCAGGTCGTGCTCGCTGATCGCGCGCGCCGCCCCGGCGATCATCCGCACCGGTCGCAGCGCCCGCCCGGCGAGCCAGTAGCCGAGTGCCGAGGCGATCGCCACCATGCAGACGACCACGACGAGGAGGAGCAGCTTCGCCTGGTCGAGGGCGGTCTGGATCTGGGTCATCGGGTGGCTGCCGACGACCAGGAAGTGGAAGGTGGGGCCGTCGACGGGCTTGGCGAGGATGCGCACCCTGCCCCCGGTGTCGGAGGCCGTCTCGACGAGCGGGCTGGCCGCGGTGGGATGGCGGCCGAGGAGTGACCGGGCGAGCGCGGGCGTGACCGGCTTCGCCCCGATCGTGTCGCGCACGCTGCCGTCGATCCCGAGGAGGATCGCGCTGACCTCGCCCTGGGTGGCGTCGGGGATGGTGTCCTTGTGGTCGAAGGTGATCGGCACGGCATCGGTCTCGAGGCCGTTGATGAGCGCCGCCACCCGCTCCGCCACCTCGGTGTCGGTCGACGAGTACTGCGAGCGCGCGTACGCGACGTAGAAGCCGGTCGACACCGCTGCCGCCAGGACGATGAAGAGCGCCGAGTAGGTGGCGGTCAGGCGGACGCGGGTGCGTCCGAGGAAGGCACGCATGAACCGTCGGACTCCAGGCGGTACCCCGCCCCGCGGATGGTGGTGATGAGGTCGGTCGCACCGGCGGCGGCGAGCTTGCGCCGCAGCCGCGCGATGTAGACCTCGAGCAGGTTCGACTCGGTGTGCAGGTCGGTGTCCCAGACCTCCTCCTCGATCTGGGTGCGGGTCAGGAGCCGCCCCGCGTTCTGCATGAGCAGCTCGAGGATCGCGAACTCCTTGGGGGTGAGCGCCACCGGCTGCCCCGCGATCGTCACCGTCCAGGCGTCGGCGTCGAGGCGCACGTCGCCGACCTCGACCACCGCGGACTTCGGCGGCTGGTGCCTGCGAGTGACCGCGCGGATGCGCGCGACCAGCTCGCGGAAGGCGAAGGGCTTGACCAGGTAGTCGTCGGCGCCGGCCTCGAGACCGCGGACGCGGTCGTCGACGGAGTCCCGCGCGGTGAGCATGAGCACCGGGATGGCGACCCCGCTCCGGCGCAGCTCCGAGCAGACCGAGAAGCCGTCACGCCCGCCCGGGAGCATGACGTCGAGGACGATCACGTCGTAGGTCGCCGACGCCACCGCCTCGACCGCCTCGTCGGCGGTGCCCACGGCGTCGGCGCGCAGACCGGCCTCCCGCAGCCCGCGCATCAGCGCACGGGCGAGCCGCCGGTCGTCCTCCACGACCAGAACGCGCATACCCCAGGTCTCCGAACTCCCCTTCCTTCCACCGTCGGCGGCCGAGCCGCTCGCCCCCTCGCCCGGGCAGGTGGCTACCAGATTGCCACGTCCGCGGACACGCCGTCGAGAGGAGGCTTCGCGGGAAGGCTGTCGGGAGCCCTCGCCTCCGCCGTTCCGACCCGGTGGCGGGGCTGGCGGGAAGGGAGGGATTCGAACCCTCGGAGGAGCTTAACACCCCTCACCCGCTTAGCAGGCGGGCGCTTTCGGCCACTCAGCCACCTCCCCGCGGCGGCGTCGAGTATACCGACGCCGCCGTCGCCCGACAGCCCGTCGCCACCCCGTCACGGGCTCTCCGGCCGCCCTCCCCTTCCCATACGATGAGGGCACGGAGGGATGCCGGAGTGGTTGATCGGAGCGGTCTTGAAAACCGCAAGGGCCGTCAAGCCCTCGGGGGTTCGAATCCCTCTCCCTCCGCCAAAGTGAATACGCAACGGGCGGTCGACGCGACACGGTTTGGTGGCTGATCTGGGCGTCTGACACCTTCGCTGACACGTTCGGCGGCAGCGTCGTCGCGCAGCACTGGCCACAAGCTCACCCGGCGACCACTCCTCGGCCGTCAGGCTGCGCTGCCGATCACCGGGGCGAGGGCGGCGGGATGGACGGCGAGGCGCTGGGGCACCGCGATGGTGATCGGCTGTCCCTCGGGCGACTCATCGAAGTCCACGGGCCACCGCCCGGCAATGCGTTCGTCGGCGAGCGGATGGCGTCGAGAACCGCCGCCTGGTCGTTCGCCGCTGGGGGTGGCCGAGGACGATATGCCTCCACCGTACCTCGGTCAGAACGACACCGCGCCCCTGCTCGTCGACAACGGTGGCGATGACCGAAGACGCCAATGTGTCGTTACACAGGGGGCAGCTACGGGCCTTTCCTGGGCGTTTACGGATCTTCACCGAGTCTTGCGCGACGGTCTGTAGATTTAGAGGGTGTACGATTGGAGCCGGCTGGGCGACTTGGGCACCGCTGGGCCCAGTGATCGGCCTGTGGGCATCGGTACGGGCCCTGTCCGGGAGCTGCGTGAGAAGCATGGCCTCACCCAGGAGCAACTGGCGACGGAGGCCGGCGTACCGCTCGAAGTGATCCAGCGCTGGGAGCGAGAGGAGGCGCTTCCCCCATCCGGTGCTCCCTTCGGCTGGGTGCCTGGCTGGGTGCTCTGGCTGGTGGGTACCGTTGGCATCTTCGCCCCGCTCTTCGCGTACGATCCTAGAAGCGGCGACAATTCGCTTCTCATCATCTCGCCCGTTTTGTGGATCGCGATGATCGTGTGGCGAGGGCAACGCGCCCTGAAGACGCGGTCCGACGGGGACAAATTGATCGCTGCAGCGGTGGTCCTGGCAGTGCCTGTTCTTTGGGTGTCCTTGGCGGCGGCTCTCGCGGCGCCGTATGCGTGACGTGGGATGGCTCGCTGACGACCTGCCCCCTTCGACCGCCGAGCCTGCGCCCGCCGGGCCAGTATCGCCGAGCGGACCTGGGCCAGCCATGAGCGTGGCGAGAACATGCCTCCGGTCGACGCCGCGGTAGCCATCGCTCGCACACCGGGCGTGACGGTCGAGCAACTCGCCTTCAACAGGGCGCCCGCCTCAGTTCCGAGGCGGCCAGCGTTAAGCACCCGTCTCGGTGCCCTAGCATCCGAGCATGTGCGAGGAGGTCTTCACCGACGCGTGGATCTTCCTCTCGATCGGGGACGCGGCTGATGGGTGGGCTCCCTTGGAGAGGGTGATCATTGCGGCGGACATGAACAACCACGACGTTCCCTCGCGCGCGGAGGTGGAGGGCGCTGTCCGTCGTCTGGCCGTCGATGGCCTGGTCGAGGTCAAGCTGGACCGAGTCCGCCTCACCGAGGCCGGCCGAGTGGCCTACCGCGACGCGCATCGACCCGGTGTAGGGCACATCCGTCGGATGTTCGATCTCGGGGAACAGTGGAGGCGGAGCGGACGGCCAACAGGAGCTCCGACCCCGTACACGTTCTCGCCCACTGCGTTCGAAGACGCCCTCAAACGCTGGCGCGAGGCCTAACCGCCGGGTTACCCGCCGAAGAGGGCGGATCTGACGGAA
>DATKEY010000226.1:0-12394 GCA_035544475.1 Candidatus Dormiibacterota bacterium
GGCCGCGCGTGGGTCGGGCGTCCCGCCGCTCAGGCCCGGCAGGCATTGCGCCGGGACGCCATCACCGTCGGCATGCTCGGGAGCAACGGTCACCACCACCGGGAGCGGGCCGTCGAGCTCGTTGCGCCACTCGACGGTGACAGGGTGCCCGCGCTCGGTCTCGATCGTCGGGCCAGGCACCATCCCGTCGTAGCCCCAGACCCCCGACTCCGGCAGGTCGCGGTGGAACCGATGCTGCGCGGTCCGGATGCGCACCGTGAGACGGCCCTGGTGCTCGGCCGCGATGAGGCGCTGCGGCACGGGCAGAGGGTCCACGAATGGAGCCAGTGGCGCGGTCAGCTGTTGATCCAACGGAGTGGCTGACGATACCTCGGGGGCCTATCGATCCACCCGCCAGCCACCCAGCGGACCGCCTCCGGCACCACCGCGCTCAGCAGCCCCGGTAGTTGTTCAGGCGTCCTCGCCCTGGTCTTGACGCCGGGCCTTGACCTGCGCCTGCCGCCTCTTCGACTCGAGACGTGCCCTGACCGAGGCTCGCGTGGGACGGGTGGGCGTGCGGGGCGGCTCCACAGCGGCGGCGACGTCGAGACGCTGAACGAGGCGACGCAACGCGGTCTCGCGATTGCGCAGCTGTGAGCGCTCGGTGGCGGCGACGATGCGGATGGAGTCGCCGAGGACGCCCCGGACCCGATCGACGACGTCGCCGGCGGCATCGAGGGCGGTGAGGTCGACACGGAGCTCCACGCGGCTGTCTGAGGTGTTCACCCCCTGACCCCCAGGACCGGTGCCGTGAGAGAACCGCCACGTCATCGACGACGACGGGATCGAGATCCCGCCGGGAGTGACGATGTCGTCTGCTGGCATGGCCCGACCATACTCCCGCCGCTGCGAGCAGTAGCTGTCCCGGTCAACGCATGGCCGTCCGCCTCTCCCGGAGCATCCTCTCCATCAGTCGGCACGTGGACTCCACCGGATATCCGAACAGGAGCCCCGTGCGCGCGTACTCATGGACCGAAGCCGACCTCACCTCGGCGTCGCCGAAGTCCAGGAAGTCCGGGAACCGCATCGGCCGCAGACGTTCGAGCTCCGCCGCGATCCTCGCGACCAGGCCGGTCTCTCCGGAGAACCAGCGCGAGTATTCGCGAGCCAGAGCCTCGACATCGACAGCCTCGCCGATCACATCGGTGATCGCCACCGAAAGAAAGTAGCTGGTGACCGGCCTCGGCCCGCACGTGAAGACATACCTGTGGAGCCTGGTCGCCAGTCCCGCTCTCCGCGCCACGTCCTCGAGGTCCACCAGGGGGCGCTTCCGTCCGCCGTCGACGAACGCCATCGGCTTCTGCCGCGAACAGACACGGCCGACCAGGGCCGCGCAGTCCCCCGACTCGCTGACGAGCCGCAGGTTCTCCGGGTTGAGGAGCGAGGAAGAGAAGTTCATCATTTCAGTGTATCTGTTAACACAAAACTTTTCAACAGTCGTGGTCACGGGCGAATCCTCCTCCGGCCCGGAGAGCGTTGTCGAACGGTCGACCGGATACGCTGCAGGGTTCGTGATCGATCACCGAGGCGAGGTCCTCTTCCTTCCCGCCGACCCGCCGCGCCTGGGGGCGTTCGCCCTCTGGCAGCCGCCCCCGCCCGGAATCGGGACCGCGACGACCCTCGAGATCGTGCAGCCCGATGCGACCGGACTCCGAGCGCGCCCGGTGCCGGCGCGCCTGCTTCCGATCGCGGACGCCGTCCCCTGGCTGGCGGGGCTCACCGAGGAGGCGGACGTCGCCGCAAGCCAGCTCGCGTGGGCGGCCGCGGTCCGGGCCGCGGTCGCGATGGTGGCCCGGGGCCACCTTCGACCGGCGGTGACCCCGCGCGGCTTCGGCGCCTGGTGCGTGGGCCCGCTCGCCCCCGCCGAGGAGGGATGGATCGACCGGCTCGCGGCGGCGTTTCCCGCACGGGCACATGCCCTCCCGCTGCAGGGCGACCCGACGCGCGTCCGCACCCCACGCCACCTCATCACCGCCTGCTGGAACGCCGTCGCCGATGTGCTGGTGCGGACCTCCGCCGCGGTGCGGGTGTGCCCCGAGCTCGCCCTCTCGAGCCCCGTTCCGGTGAGCGCGGAGTACCTGCGGCCATGGCTCGAGAGCCCCACCCTCGAGGCTCGAGCGCCGGCCATGACCCTGGGGTTGAGGGTCCTCCTCCCGGTGGAGCCAGGCGTCCCCGCCACCGCCGTGCTGGAGCTCCGCAGCCGGGGAGAGCCCGCCATCGTCGTCGACGCCGCCGACCTCCGCGCCGCGCCGGCCGGGCTGCGAGCGCGGCTCGCCTCCGCGGAGCTCGACCTCAGCCTCGCGTTCCACCGGGGCGCCCGCCGCTGGCCGCCCCTGGCACGCCTGGACTGGCCCTCGGGGGACGGGCGGCTCGAGCTCACCGACGACGAGCTCGGCTCACTCCTCGAGGCGACCGGCGGGCTCGCCGGCCTGGGGATCGAGGTGAGCTGGCCCGCCTCCCTCACCGATCGCACCCTCTCGCTTCGCGCCGTGGTCGGGTCGGGCAGGGTCCTGGAGCCGGAGGGGCCCCCGGGCTTCAGCCTCGAGGGGCTCCTCGACTTCCGCTGGGAGGTCGCCCTCGGGCGGACCATGCTCAGCGGGGAGGAGATGGAGGCGCTGATCGAGGGGCGGCGCGGCATCGTGCGCCTGCGGGACGGCTGGGTCCTCGTCGACGCCGGGCTGGTCGAGCGGCTGCAGCGCCGTCCCAGCGACCGCCTGCGCGCCGGCGACGCCCTGGCCGTCGCCCTCACCGGGACCCTGGAGGTGGGGGACGCCATCGTCCCCGCGCGCGCCGAGGGGGCGCTGGCGCAGCTCGGCCGGCGACTCGCCGAGGTGACCGCCCCGCAGGACGCCGCCGAGCCGGATGGGCTGCGCGCGACCCTGCGCGGCTACCAGCGCCGCGGGCTCGCCTGGCTCCTGGCGATGTGCGATCTGGGGATGGGCGGCTGCCTGGCGGACGACATGGGGCTGGGCAAGACCATCCAGGTCATCGCCCTCCATCTCGCCCGAGGACGGGGTCCGATGCTGGTGATCTGTCCGGCGTCGCTGCTGGGCAACTGGGCGCGGGAGCTGAGCACCTTCGCTCCCTCCCTCGTCGTGCGCCGCTATCACGGCGAGGGCCGCAGCCTCGACCGGCTGGAGCGGACCGAGGTCGTCCTCGCCACCTACGGTGTGGCCCGGCGCGACCGCGCCCAGCTCGCCGGGGTCGCCTGGGACCTGCTCGTGGCGGACGAGGCCCAGCACGTGAAGAACCCGCAGTCGCACACCGCCCGCGAGCTGCGGGGAATCCCCGCCCACGCGCGGATCGCACTGACCGGGACCCCGGTCGAGAACCGTCTCCTCGACCTCTGGTCGATCCTCGACTGGACGACCCCCGGCCTGCTCGGATCACTCGACACCTTCCAGCGGCGGGTTGCGGCCCCCATCGAGCAGGACGGGGACGCCGCCACGGCGGCGCGCTTCACCCGCCTGGTCCGTCCCTTCCTGCTCCGGCGCACCAAGAGCGATCCCGACGTCGCCCCGGAGCTGCCGCCGAAGACCGAGCTCGACGTGATCGTTCCGCTCTCCACCGAGCAGACCACCCTCTACGAGGCCGTGGTGCGCGAGACCCTCGCGGCCATCCAGCTCACCACCGGGATCCAGCGCCGTGGGCTCGTCCTCAAGCTGCTGACCAGCCTCAAGCAGATCTGCAACCATCCCGCGCACTACCTGCGCGAGAGCGCCCCCCTGCGTGGACGTTCGGGCAAGCTCGATGCCCTCGACGACCTGCTCGACGTCATCGTCGCCGAGGGCGAGGCGGCGCTGGTGTTCACCCAGTACGTGGCGATGGCCCGGCTTCTCCAGGCACACCTCACCGAGCGGGGGATCGGCACCCTCTTCCTCCACGGACAGGTGCAGGCGTCACGGCGCGACGCGCTGGTCCGGGGCTTCCAGGACGGGGAGGCGCCCGTCTTCCTGCTCTCGCTCCGCGCCGGCGGTGTCGGCCTCAATCTCACCCGCGCGACCCACGTCGTGCACTACGACCGGTGGTGGAACCCCGCCGTCGAGGACCAGGCGACCGACCGCAGCCACCGCATCGGGCAGGATCGACCGGTGCAGGTACACCGGCTGGTGACCGAGGGGACCGTCGAGGACCGCATCGCCGCCCTGCTCCGATCCAAGCGCGAGCTCGCCGACAGCGTCGTCGGGTCCGGTGAGGCCTGGCTCACCGAGCTCTCCACCGCCGAGCTGACCGAGCTCGTCGCGCTGCAGCGGCCGCGATGACCCGGCGCCGCGGCGTGCGCGACCGGAGGGTGATCGAGCCCGGCCGGAGGGTCGGCGCATCCGCTCTCGGGGCGGCCTGGCTGGCGCGCCTGCGCGACCAGCCGGGACGCGAACGGTCGGCGCTCGATCGGGGGCGCATGCTCGCGGAGGGCGGCGCGGTCGGGGTGCCGAGCTGGGAGCCCGGGCGGGTGTCGGCCCGCGTCCAGGGCGGCGATGGCGATGGGACGTGCGCGGTGGTGCTCCGCGTCGAGCGCCTCGGGCTCCCCGCCTGGCGAGGCGTCGTCGAGACGATGGCCCGAGAACCCCGGCTGCTGGCGGCGGTCCTCGACGGAGAGCTTCCCGAGGAGGTGGTGACCGCCGCCGGGGGCGTCGACGCACTGGTCCCGGCGCCGACCGAGGCCCGCCTGGCCTGCAGCTGCTCCACCTGGACGGTGGTCTGCGACCACGCGGCGGCGGTCTGGTATGTCGCCGCCCATGCGATCGACGGCCGGCCGGCCAGGCTGCTCGACCTCCGTGGCCATGACGGCGATCTCGTCGCGGCGGTGCGCCGGCGCGCGATCCGCAACCGCAGCAGGGCGGCGCGCAGCGCGGAGGATCCCGGCATCGACGTGGTGACCGCGTTCGTGCGGGTCCCGGCGGCGCCTCCCGAGCCGATGCCCCTCCCGGAACGACCGGGGATGCCCGAGCGCCTCCCGGCGCGCCCCGGTGCCGCGCGCGCGATCCGCTCGGAGGACGTCCACTCGCTCGCCGTCGACGCGGCGCATCGCGCCTGGGAGCTCGCGACCGCGGGGGGCGACGCCGGTCTCGGCCTCGACGCCGACGCCGACCTCGCCCGGCGGGTCGGCCCTCTGGCGGACGACCAGGCCGCCCTCATCGCCACCGCCACCGCCACCGGCATCGACGCCTGGTCGCTCGCACGGCTGGGACTGGCCTGGCGCGCCGGCGGAGCGGCGGCCGTCGCGGTTCTCCTCCGCCCCTGGTCAGCGCCCCCGGCGTGGCTGACCCCGGGCATGGACGCGCTGGCGTGGCTGGGCCCGCCGAGGTGCCGGCACAACCGGGTCACCAGCGCGAACCAGCGGCTCCAGCTGCGGGTGGGCCGGGACGGGTGCTGGTACCTCCTCCGCGCCGAGGACGACACCTGGGTGCTCTGCGATCCGCCGTGCGCCCATCCGGCGGACCTGCTCCGCGGCGCCGGCCCGGAGGCTCCGTCTGCGGCGGCCGGCGACGACGTCCGCGCTGCGCCGCCTCCGCCACGCCCTACGCGACGCGCCGCCGCGCGGGCCGGGGATGCGAATCAGCTCACCCTGCCCTGGTGAGTCAGGCGGCAACCCCTGTCGCCGGCAGTCTCAGGGAACCGTGGCCGGCCGCAGCCGACTGCTGTTGATGACGCTGTAGACCGTTTCGATGGAGCCGGCCGGCATAGGAGTACACTAACAATCATCATCATCACAATGAGCCAAAGGCGGTACGCGCCGAACCGCCGCGAGGGGGCGCGAGGGTCGGCGGCGGGGCTGGCGCACCGAATGCGCCACTGTGCCCACGACCGAATTCCATCCATCCCGTGAAGCACGATCTTCCCCGTCTCGCCCGTACGTTCCTCACCTCGACCATCACGCGTGTTGCCGGGACAGGACTGGGCCTCTTCCTCCTTGTCCACAACATCGACCTCGGGGCTGTGGCGCACAGGCTGGGCACGGCCGATCCGCGCTGGGCGGCGATCGGGGTGGGGCTGACGGCGCTGGCAGTGGTGTCGAGTGTCATGGAGTGGGGCTTCTTGCTGCGCTGCAGCGCGAGTTTCAGTTGGGCGCGGGTGGGCTCGGTCTACCTCCAGAGCATCTTCTTCAGCCAGATCGTCCCGGCCGGCGTGGGCGGCGACGCCATGCGTGCGGTCACCATCGGCCGCGAGACCGGCCACGGCACAGTGCTTGCCAGCCTGGCGGGCAGCCGCATGGCCGGACTGCTGGGGATGGCGCTCTGGGGGATGCTCGGGGCCATCCTGCTACGCACCGTCTTCGGACCTGTCGCCCTGGTGGGAGCGGTCCTCTTCGCGTCGCTCATATGCGGCTCCTGGGTGCTCGCCCTGGTCGCCGAGCGGGTCATCCGCCGGGTCCGGGTGGCACGCCGCCTCGAACTGCGCGGCCACCTGCGCGGGCTGCGCATGTTCACCAGGACCTTCGCGCACTACGCTCGCCAACCGCAGCGGCTGCTCCAGTCCGTGGTGGTGGGGATGACCGGATGGGGCATCAACCTTTTCGCCCTCCACTTCTTCGCCCTGGCCGTCGGCGCCGACGTACAGTGGGCCGTGTTCGCGGTCGCCATCCCACTCACCCTGATTGCCACCCTGACCCCCTTCTCCATCAACGGCGTCGGCATGCGGGAAGGTGTCCTGGTCGGCTTGCTCGCACACGTCGGTGTTCATCCCAGCAATGCCGCAGCGCTCTCGGTGATCGTCGACCTGCAGATGGTCCCGTTCGCCGTGGCGGGGGCGATGCTTTGGATGCGCCGCCGCGACCTGCGGCCACCGACGCCCTAGGGTGTGCCGCCCGATCGCCTGGTTCGCCGCCGTACCGACGACGTGCGCGCCCGACGTGCATCATTCCGGTCCGGGACGATCGAGATGCAGGGGACGCAGATCGCAACCGCCATCGAGGTGCAGGCCAACATACTGGCGCGCCATCGTGGCATCGTCGAGCGCCACCGCAGGTTGCGCGCTCCGTTGGTGGCCATCGACCGCATCATCGCGAGGCTGGAGGTACGCCACCTCGCCGGCAGGACGGTGATCGACAACCACGTGTGCCGGCAGCTCGCGCACCTGTCGGTGCTCGTCCCTCTCACCGACGACGTCAGCTGCGCGTCGGACACGTTGGTGCTCCACGGCGCCCTCCTCGACCTCCAGGAGCAGGTGCTCGAGACCGTCGTCCGATCCCGTGCCCCGAGAGGGGGAGGATGATCACGACCTAGGCGACAACCCACCGATGGTCGTACCGCCCGCCTTGGCGTCTCTCTTTTCCTTTTTGTCGTGGCGCTTTTCCATCATCGACCTGCCAGGAACCTTCTTGGCATTCGGCTTTCGTGGAGACTTGTCCGGCATGGCACCCTCCTCGTCGCTCGATCTGTGGCATTGACGTGGGAGTTCACCTTCGAAGCGAACGCACACGGAACTCATCACCGCCGTCCCATCACCTCACGAGTGACACCACCGGTCGCGGCTCAGTCACCAGGGGCCGGTCGGGGCTCGGCGTGATGCCGGTGACCCTCAGGATCTCCTGCTCGCCGAGGGTGTCCTCGCGCAGCAGGGCCCGGGTCAATGCCTCGAGCGGCGCCCGATTCTCACGGAGCAGGACGCCCGCCTGCTCGAAGCACTCCTCGACGATCCGCTTGATCTCCGCGTCGATGATCTGCGCCGTCGCCTCGCTGTAGGGCCGTTGCTGGGCCAACAACGAGCTGCCCTCGACGTCGTCGGTGAGATTGAGCGGCCCGACCTTCGAGCTCATCCCCCAGCGCACCACCATCTCGCGGGCGATCTGCGTCACCTGCTTGAGGTCGCTCTCAGCCCCGGTGGTGACCACACCGTAGATCAGCAGCTCCGCGGCCCGGCCGCCCAGGGCGCCGATGATCCGGGCCACCAGGTAGTTCTCGGGGTAGTTCTGCCGGTCGTCGACCGGGCTCTGCACGGTGACGCCGAGGGCCCGTCCGCGCGGCACGATGGAGACCTTGCGCACCGGGTCGGCGCCCGGGAGGAGCAGGCCGAGGAGGGCGTGGCCGGCCTCGTGGTAGGCGGTCCGCTCCCGGTCCTGCTCCGAGAGCACGATGTGCCGCTCCGCACCCAGGAGCACCTTCTCCAGCGCGTCGCCGAAGTCCGCCATGGTGACCGCGGTGCGGTCACGACGGGCGGCGAGGAGCGCGGCCTCGTTGACCAGGTTGCGCAGCTCGGCACCGACCGCGCCGGGTGTCTGCGACCCCAGGCTGACGAGGTCGACATCGGGTGCGAGCGGTACGCCACGGGTGTGGATGGCGAGGATGGCGGTGCGACCCGCGCGGTCGGGCGGCTGCACCATGACGCGGCGGTCGAAGCGCCCCGGTCGCAGCAGCGCTGCATCGAGGACGTCGGCGCGGTTGGTGGCGGCGATGACGATGACGCCCTCACGCCCGTTGAAACCGTCCATCTCGGTGAGGATCTGGTTGAGGGTCTGCTCCTGCTCGTCGTGGCCGCCCAGGCGCATCGCCGAGCTGCGGGCGCGACCGATGGCGTCGAGCTCGTCGATGAAGATGATCGCGGGAGCGGCCGCGCGTGCCTTCTGGAAGAGGTCGCGGACCCTCGATGCGCCGACTCCGACGATCATCTCGACGAACTCCGAGGCGGCGACGCTGAAGAAGGGCACCCCCGCCTCGCCGGCGACGGCACGCGCCAACAGCGTCTTGCCGGTGCCGGGCGGGCCGACCAGCAGAACCCCCTTGGGCACGGTGCCGCCGAGCCGCTGGTACTTGGCCGGCTCCTTGAGGAAATCGACGATCTCGCTGAGCTCCTCGTTGACCTCGTCGATCCCGGCGACGTCCGCGAAGGTCGTCCCGGGACGCTCGGCGTCGTAGAGCTTGGCCTTGCTCTTCCCCATCCCGAAGATGCCACCGCCCGCGGCGGCCGCGGCCCGGCGGCTGAGCCAGATGAAGCCGCCGATGAGCAGGATGGCGGGGCCGAAGGTGAAGAGCAGGGTGACGAGCGGAGAGGGGGTCTGGAGCGGCGACTCGGCGTTGATGGTCACCTTGTGCTGCACGAGCAGGGCCTCGAGGCCCGTGCCCACGAAGCTGGGCAGCTCGGTCGTGAAGTCGACCGAGCTGTCCGTGGCCGACGGCGCGTGCACCGGCTTGCGCGCCACCCCCTGGATGGTGGGGCCGGTGCTGGTGATGCTGCTCACGTTGTCGGCGGTGACCTGGCTGAGGAAGGTGGGGTTGTCCGGGATCGCCACCACGTGGGGGCCCGCGGGCCCGATCACGCGAGCCAGCACGACGTTCGCGGCGAGCATCGCCAGCATCAGCATCAGGAAGCGCGGCGACAGCCTCCGCCGAGCTGCGCTCGGAGGAGGCGTCGGCGGCGGGTTGGGCGCCGGTCCCGGGTCCGTACCCGTCGGCCGGAGCCTCGGCAGCTTCAACGTCAGGGCAGGGCGCCGGCCGAGGTCGCGCCGGCGGGCGCGTCGATCACCTTGGCCTGCTCGCCCCCGGCCATGGTCACGGGGATCCGCTTGGGCTGGGCCTTCTTCGCTCGCGGGACCATGACGGAGAGGACACCGTTCTCGAAGCTCGCGGTGATCTCCTCGGCCTTGACCTCGGCGGCAAGGCCCACCTGGCGATAGACCGAGCTGAGCTGCCGCTCACGCCGGACGTAGCGACCACGCGGGGCCCCGTCCTCCTGCCGCGGGGTACCGCGGATCGTCAGGAGGTTCTCGTCGAGGGTGATCTCCACGTCCTCAGGCTTGAACCCGGGGACGGACGCCTCGATCCAGAAGGCCTCGTCGGTCTGGCGGATGTCCAGCGGCAGGTTGGGGACCACATGCTCCGCCATATGAGTGCGGCCATAGCCGGCGTTCGTGAAGAGCTGATCCACCTCACTCCAGTTCAGCGCCATCGCAGTACCTCCTGACCTACGGATGTCCGACCCCACGTTGGGGGGCGGCGTTCTTGGGCAGCTATGCCGCCCCTCGTGCCGTTGTCGGCCGTGCGACCACCGGGGCCAGCCATTCGCGGCAGAGCTCGTCGGTCCGTGCCGTCGTCCGCTGGCGCGCGACCCTCGTCAGCGCCCGTCCCTGCGCTTCCGTGGCAGCCTCGATGGCGCCCTCGAGCTCTCGGTGGCGCACCGCCCGCCGGGTCAGGCCGAGCACCGCGCGGACACTCGCCACCGCCGCGCCGCGGTCCGTTCGGCGCCCTCGCTCGGCCTCGAGCCGCTCGATGGCCTGCTCAGCGTCGGCCCCGCGGATGGTCTGCCAGGACCACGGGCCGGACAGGGCGAAGATGGTTGAGATCTGCTCCTCGGTGACGCTGTCGTGAGGCTGGTGGCGCAGGCGACCCGCCAGCCCCACCATCCGCCTGGCCCTCTCGCGCCGCGCCCCGTCGTCGTCGATCGCCCAGCGGACCCGGTGGTCGAGGGCCGCCCGCTCCCTGGGGTCCATGCCCGCGTAATACGTGCGAACTCGGTGGCCGACCCACTCCTGCTCGTCCGTCACGGCTGGTCCTCCGAGATCCGTCGCCGGACGTGCCCCGTCCGGATATTGGTATTGTTATGATAATTGTGAGTATACTCCTCCCCAACGAGGAACGGCGGATGTCCAAGACCGAGTGCGTCGAACTGGTGGTGGCCGGGCAGAAGATCCAGCTGCGGAAGGCGGACGTTCTCGACGCGGTGCGTGACGGTCCCTTGGGAGCGGTGCGGCAGCACGCCGTCGAGATCGAGCATCGCCTCTACCCGGTCAAGGACGTCTTCGCCCGCGCGACGGGCATCGACGTCCTCGACTTCAATACCACCCAGGCCCGGGCCGCCCTGCGCCGGCTGGGCTTCGAGGTGCGGACCGTCAGCCCGCATGGCCAACGCGGCGACCGCTGAGCGCTGCGGCCGGCGCCGGTCCGGGAGGATCTATGACACCCCGGTCGTGGCTGCCGAGAATGGGGACGGCTTCTTCATCGCCCTGCCGTACGGCGAGCGCACTGACTGGCTCAGGAACGTCCTCGCCCGCGGCAATGCGGAGATCGTGAGCGAGGGGCGGACTTTCCCTGTCGATCGTCCGGAGGTCGTTCCCATCGCAGAGGCGACAGGCTCCTTCCGACCGAAGGAGCAGCGCCTACAGCGCCGGTTCGGCGTCGAGTCCGCGCTGCAGGTCCACCGCGCCTGAGCCGTGCCCGGCTACGAGGGGGCGGAGCCTGACACAGCGGCGCCGTGCTCGCCCATCACCTCGCGGGCCCGGCGTCGCAGCCGATCGACATCCTCGGCCGCGACCGCAGCGGAGATACTTCGGCTCGTCTGTCGCATCGGCGACGAGTGGAGGCGTTCGGCCTGGTCCAGGTCCGTCGCGACCGCGGGAGCCACACGGCGAAGGACGAGGCGCTCTCCCGTCGAGAGGGCGGGAGTGGACAGTCCGGTCTTGGGAACCTCAGGTCGCTTGGTGGCCGGGGAGGTTCGGGGAGCCTCGTCCCGCTCCCACGGGGAGGCGTCCGTGACGCGGGTGACGCCGGAGCGGCGGTACCCGCTGATGATGTCCTCGATGTGGGCGTAGCGTTCGACCGATCTCGACATGCTTCTCCTGTTCTGAACGGCCTGAGCATAGCTCCCCAGCCATACGGGAGGCGCACGGGGTTGTGCGGTGTCGGTTCCGAAACCGCCTGTGGGGGGCGCGGGTCGTACCGAAGCCGTCGCGGTCCTCCGGCGGTCCGCCGGACGGCTGATAATCGGCGGACATGACACCGGGGGTCCCGTCGGACACCGGCCGGGGCCGTGCGCACTGTCTCTCTCCGCCCTTGACGACCTGAGGAGCGCACCGACACCCGTGATCACCACCCCCTCCCCTTCCCGCTCCTCCGAGGAGATGGCGCGCTACCTCGCGGCGCTCGGTCCGCTCCGGCCGCTCGTCGAGGACGACACCCTCACCGAGATCATGGTCAATGGCGCCGACATGGTGTACGTGGAGCGCGGGGGGAAGATCCTGCTCGCCGACGTGCGCTTCGACGACGAGAACCACCTGCTCCGCATCATCGACCTCATCGTCTCCGCGGTCGGCCGGCGCATCGACCATCGTCAACCGCTCTGCGACGCCCGCCTCCTCGACGGGTCGCGCGTCAACGCGGTGGTGCCGCCGATCTCGATCGACGGGCCGATCCTCACCATCCGGAAGTTCTCCAAGGACCCGTACCAGGTCAGCGACCTGATCCGGTTCGGCACCCTCACCGAGGCGTCCGCCGCCTTCCTGCGGGCCTGCGTCCTCGCCCGCGCGAACATCATGATCAGCGGCGGCACCGGCACCGGAAAGACGACGCTCCTCAACGTCTGCTCGAGCTTCATCCCGATCGACGAGCGCATCGTCACCATCGAGGACGCCGCCGAGCTGCAGCTC
>DATKEY010000227.1:0-39685 GCA_035544475.1 Candidatus Dormiibacterota bacterium
ACGGCGGCGGCAAGAGCGTCGAGACGGCCGAGGGCAGCACCACCGAGACCGCGTCGCCACGCTACGTCTTCCCCGCGCACCACGCACCGGGGATCTTCCTCGGGATCCGGTTCCCCCAGCTCGCGGTGATGCTCGGCGGCCTCGTGCTCGGGCTGATCAGCCTCCACTTCGTCCCGCGCGCCCTGGGCGCCCTCGTCGTCTGCGCCTGGTGCGTCGCCGCGGGGGTGGTCGCGCTCGTGCCGATCCGCGGCCACCACGTCGACGACTGGGCGCTCATCCTCGCCGGCTACGCGACCCGGCCGAAGCTCACCCGGCGGCGCGGCGACCTCCGGACGATCGAGCACGTCCTCCCCGACGTGGACCTGCTCACCCTCGAGCGCGGCGGCCGCCGCTACGGGATCCTCCGCGAGCAGCAGGTGGCGGGCGAGGTGACGTACTGCGCGATCATGCAGCTCGGCGCCATGCCCTTCGTGCTGCGCTCGGTCGAGGAACGGGTGAACCAGCTGAACCGCTGGGGCCTCGTCCTCGGCAGCCTGGTGCGCGAGCACTCACCGCTGTCCCGCATCCAGCTTCTTCACCGCACCGCGCCCGGGGCGGCGCGCGACAACCGCAGCTGGTTCGCGCGCCACGCCGACCCGGGATCGCCGTTCTTCGACGAGGCGCTCGCCGAGCAGATCGACCGCCGCCCGCCCACCGAGCACGAGAACTTCGTGGTCGTCCAGGTGTCGCTCACCAGGATCGGCCGGCGGCAGGCGGCGCGGCGTGGTGGCGGCGACGTCGACCTCGGTGCGATGAGCATCCTCGCCGCCGAGGTCGAGCGGCTGCGCGCCGAGCTGCACGAGATCCTCCCCGGCGCGGCGGTGCTCAGCCCCGGCGGCGTCGCCGCGGTGGTGCGCGCCGCCTACGACCCCGAGGCGCGCCGCTCCCACGACGGCCACGAGGTGAGCTGGGACTCGGTGAGCCCGTCGCACGAGCAGGAGACCCCGACCCACTACGAGGCGCAGCAGTACTGCCACGTCACCTTCGTGGTCCGCCACTTCCCCCGGCTGCCCGTCGACTGCGGCTTCCAGATCCCGCTGATCCTCGAGGCGCGCGCCGCCCACTGCTACAGCATCGTGCTCCAGCCGGTCCCGCCGAGCCAGGCGCTGCGCGCCGCGGAGTCGGCGCGCACCGCCGACCTCGGCGACGCCCAGATGCGCGCCGCACGCGGCTTCATCGAGACCGCGAGCCGGCGCAACCAGCGGCACGGCATCGAGCGCCGCGAGCAGGAGCTCGCCGAGGGCCACCGCGAGTTCCTCTACGCCGGGTACATCACCGTCTCCGCAGAGGGCGTGGAGGCGCTCGAGTCGGCGATCGCCGACGTCGAGGACTGCGCACTGCGCTCCCACCTCGACCTGCAGCGCCTCGTCGGCGAGCAGGGCCCCGCCTTCACCTTCACCCTTCCCCTCTGCCGGGGACTCTGATGCCGAGCCTCGCGACCCGGGTCCCGCCGCCGCGCCGGGTGGTGCACCGGGCGACGACCGCGAGCCTCCAGGCGCTGCTGCCGTTCATCGCCGAGTCGAGCCTCGGCTCGGCCGGCGTGTACATCGGCACCGACGCCTTCAGCCGCTCGCCGTTCTACTTCGACCCGATCCGGATGTACCTGGATGGGGTCGTCGGTGACCCGAACATCCTGGTCATCGGCCGGCTGGGCTACGGCAAGTCGGCGCTGATGAAGGCCCTCTCACGCCGCCTCAACGTCGTCGGCTACTCGACGATCTACCTCGATCCCAAGGGCGAGACCACGCCGCTGGCGCGCGCCTTCGGCGTGGAGCCGCTGCGGCTCACGACCGGCGGCGAGCTCCGCCTCAACCCCCTCGACGAGAAGCTCGCCTCCGCCACCGGCCTCGACCCGACCCGGGAGCGCGAGCTGCTGATGCGTGCGGTGCTGCCGGTGATGCTCGAGCGCCCGCTGCGCCCGGCCGAGCTGCGGATCGTCAGCGAGGTGGTGCGCGGGGTCGTCGAGAGCTGCCCGCAGCCGACGCTGCGCGACCTGCACGCCGGTCTCGCCGCCCACGGCGAGGTCACCGCCGACCCCGCCGACGCGCTCTGGGACTACATCCACGGCCCCGCCGGGGCGCTCTTCGACGCACCCACCTCGGCGGGCGTCGACCTCGACGCCCCGCTGCTCGCGCTCAACCTGCGCCGTCTCACCCAGACGCTCACCGCGGAGAAGCAGCGGCTGGTGACGCTGGCCCTCGCGGCGGCCTGGCTCTTCGCGATCGTCTCCCGGCGCCACGGCTACAAGCTCTTCGTCGCCGACGAGGCGTGGTTCATGCTCCGCCACCGCGCCGCCGCGGAGTGGTTCCAGGCGCAGTGGAAGCTCTGCAGGGCCACCTCGACCGCGAACGTCGCCGTGCTCCACCGCCTGAGCGACCTCGAGGCCGCCGACGGCACGATGGCGAGCGTCCGCGGCCTGCTCTCCGACTGCGCGACCAAGGTGATCTTCAACCAGGAGCCCGGGGAGATCCCCCTGCTCCAGAAGCACCTCGGCCTGAGCTCGACGGAGATCGAGTACGTGCGCAGCCTCGGGCGGGCCTGGGCGCTGTGGCGGGTGGGCGAGCGCTCCTTCGTCGTCAAGCTCGACGTGCAGCCGGCGGAGTGGTCGATCGTCGACACCGACGGCGCCATGCGCGGCGAGGTGCTCGACGGGTCCGACGACTGATGCGCCGGCGCAGGGGCAACGGCATGCGCAAGGCGGTGCTGTTCCTCTTCCTCGTCTCCGGGCTGGGGGTCGCCGGCATCGCGCTGATGGCCGCGTACGACGACGCCCACACCGCGGCGGGGGCGAACGTCGCCGGCGGCCCGGCGCACAACCCGATGCCGCCCCAGGACATGCTCGTCCATTTCCAGCACGCCGCCACCGCGCACAACGTCCCGCTCAGCCTGCTCCTCGCCGTCGGCGCCGAGGAGAGCGGCTACAGCCCGAGCGCGCAGAGCTCTGCGGGCGCGCTCGGGGTGATGCAGATGCTCCCCGCCACCTTCGCCGCGTACGCGCCCGCGGGCAGCGGCCCCCAGGACATCTGGAAGCCCGACGTGGAGATCGACGCCGCCGCCGCGATGCTCGCCGCCGACGGCGCGAGCACCGGCGACGTCGGGCGGGCGCTGCTCGCCTACAACCACGACCAGGCCTACGTCGCCGAGGTCGAGGCGCGCCAGGCCGCCTACCAGGCCTGGCTCGACTCCGGCCGCCCCGCCGCCGACGTCGCCCTCCCCTGGCCGGTCACCGGGCCGTTGACCCAGCCCTTCGGCTGCACCGGCGTCGGGCTCGAGCCGTCGCGCGGAACGTGCCCGCACTTCCACACCGGGATCGACCTCGGAGTGCCGACCGGCACCGCGGTCGCCTCCGCCTGTCCGGGAACCGTGACCGACGCGGTCGACGCCGGCGCCGGCTTCGGCGTCCACGTCGTCGTCTCCTGCGACCTCCCCGGGGTCGACTACAGCACTCTCTACGGACATCTCTCCAGCCGCGTCGTCGAGGCCGGCGACCGCGTCGAGGCGGGCCAGGTGCTCGGCTACTCGGGCTCGACCGGCAACTCCTCCGGTCCGCATCTGCACTTCGAGGTCGACACCCCCGCAGGACCTGCGGACCCTATGGACTACCTGGTGCAGTGACCCCCCGGTGCGCCGCGCGGCAGGCGGCGTACCCGAGGTCGTACTGCGCCTGGAGGTAGTCGTGGCCGCCGGGACAGCGGTCGATGCCGGCGAAGGGCCACACCCCGTTCTCGAAGCGCGCGACGTGGAAGCCGGAGAACATCGTCACCCACCAGATCTCGCCGAGGTCGCTGCGGACGACCGGTCGCGCGAGCGCCACGTCGACGTTCGGGTCGTATCGACCGCGGGTGCCGGTGTTGTCGTAGGCGATCTCCCGTGGTCGCAGCGGGTCGCGGATGTCGTAGACGCGCAGGCCGCTGAGCTCCGTCGCGCACGCGAGGATGGTGGGGTCGTGCAGCCGGTCGGGCGTGCAGTAGTGGACGTCGTACATGAACAGGCCGGAGGCGAGCACGTACGAGAAGTCGCCCTTTCCGAATCCCTTCGAATGCCAGAAGGTGCGGTCGTCGGCGACGAGCGGGCAGTTGGCGGGGTCGTCCACCTCGTTGACGAACGTGGCGACCACCCGTGGGTGCAGCTCGTCGGCGAGGTCGATCATCCGCGGGGAGTCGAAGCTCGTGGCGGAGGGGTCGGTGCACCGGGTCGCGAAGTCCGTCGTCGACTCGCCGAAGTTGACGAGATACGGATGACCCGCGTAGTCGAGCCGGTACGTCGACTGGTTGAAGGCGTTGTGGGGGAGAGGGATCCTGCTGATCACACGCCCCGCGGCGGGGCGGCCCGGCGCGACGTCCGATGTGTCGACGATGAGCACCTCGCTCGGCGCACCGATCTCCGCGAGGTACCCACGCGAGCCGTCCTCGCTGATCGACCCGCCGTGGACGATCATCGGCCAGGTCGCGAGCTCCCGCGGGTGGGCCGGGTCGGAGAGGTCGACCGGGGTCACCGTCCTCGAGCCGACGCCCGACATGTAGTAGACGAGGCCGTCGGGAGAGAACCAGCCCTCGTGGCCCCGTCCGTGCGGCATCGCCACGTCGGCGAGCAGCACGGGATGCCGGCAGTCGTGGGACACGTCGTAGACGCCGAGCCAGGGATAGCTGTCCACGTCGAAGTGGCCGAGGCCGTAGTGATCGGCGACGAGGAGCCCACGCCGGGCGTTGACGCGCAAGGACTCGCCGGCGTCGCGCATCGCGCGCGCGGTGAGGTACGCGGTCTGCACCGGATGCCGCGGGTCGGAGACGTCGAGCACCACCGTGCCCGTATCGGCCAGGGTGCCGATGGCCCCGTCGTTGTCCGAGTAGTAGGCGCAGTTCCGGTAGGTGTCGAAGTTGGCGAAGCTGTAGCCGCGGTGCTCGCCGATGACGGAGAGGTTGCAGCGATAGCCCCGCGCGGCACGGCCGTCCAGCCGGTCCTGCCAGGGCACCTGCCCCTGCAGCCCCGTCTCGACGGGGTCGCCGGGCTGGCAGTGAGGCTTCCCGACGCTCACGAGGGGCGAGCGGTCGACGCCGGCCATGGCGAACCCCGCGGACGGGTGCCCCGCCGCGGGTGCGGTGAGCGCCACGCCCCCGGCGAGCGCGACTGCGAGGACGAGCCGGTGCACATGCGCTGGACGGCCCGCCATCACGTCCCTCCCGACCCCTCTGCTGTGCGCACATCGTAGGGTGCGCCGTACGTCGCGGCAATCGAGCCGTGACGAGGCGGTCCGCGCGCCCCGGAGATGGCCCTTCTAGAGGATCTCCACCTTGTTCACCAACCAGCCACTGCCGCTGTGCACGAGGGTGACGCGCAGACGGTTGCGGTCGACGCGGGGGGTGGTCGCGCTGCTGTTCTTGACGGTCTGATCGACGAAGAGGACCACCACGGCGTTGTCGCTGGTCGCGTCCTGGACGCCGGCGGCCGCGACCCGGCCGGTCGAGGTGGCCTGGTACTTGGTGATCAGCGGCTGGAGGTCCTTGCTCGCCTTGGTGAAGTCGCTCTTGAACGTGCCGGTGGAGTGGTCGATGACCGCGCCGAAGTCCCTGTCCAGGGTGTGGTAGTCGTAGGTCGCGAGGTCGATCGAGAAGGTCTTGGCCGCGGCGAGGGCCGTGGCCCGGGCGTCGGTGACCGCGTCGGCGTTGTGGAGCTTGACCGTCGTCCAGAGGAGGGCGGCGATGAGCATCGCGACCCCCAGCCCGGTGACCGCGATCGCCGCGACCAGCCCGCCGCCGAGGCTCTGCCGTGGGGCGGGCTCCGGGACGGGCGCGGGCGCCGGCTCCGGCGCGACGGCCGGCTCCGGGGCCGGGGTCGGGGCCGCCGCCTCCGGGGTCGGGGTCGGGCTCGGGGGCACCGCGGGCGTCCACCCCGGCGGGGTGACGGGCGCGTCGGCCCCGCTGTCGACATCCTGGCTCATGGGCGGGGGCCTCCTCGGGTCGGGGACGGGCTTCGGGCGGCCGCCAGCCTAGCTGCTCAGCAGCGCCAGCAGCAGCCCCATCCAGGATCCGTGGATCCCGGTGCCGAGCCGCACCGTGCCGCCGCCGGGGATGGCGACCACCCCCGTCTGGGGATCGTAGACGGTCGGTACCGCCGCGTCCGTGGGAGCCACGGTGGCGCTCAGGGCCGGTCCTTGCGCGTTGCCGCCGGGTGCCGTCGCGGTGGTGTCGCCGCCGGGCCGCGGCGCGTAGCGGGCGCCGCGCTGGAGCATGTTCGGGGCGGTGGTCGTGCAGTCCTTGTCCACGAACGGCGGACGCGGTGAGATGTCGAGCGGGCTGCGGGCCTCGCCGGAGCTCAGGTAGCCGCACACCGGGGTGGCGGTGTCGAGGTAGACGTCGACCTGGGCCTGCCCACCGCGGGCGATGCTCGCGAGCTTGCCTCCGGTGTCGGGCAGCGCGATGAGCAGCTGGGAGAGACCCGGGACCCGGGCGGCGACGATGTTCCCGGTGGTGACGAGGTTGCCGAGGAGCACCCCCAGCGGCGCGCTCGTCTGGCGGACGAAGCTGTCGAGCTGGGCGATCGCCGTCTGGCCGTTGGAGAGCAGCGCGCTGATGTCGGAGTCCGACGACTTCAGCTGGGCGGTGAGCTGGGCGAGAGCGTTGCTGAACGTCTGGAACTCGCCCGAGGCGTTGACCGCGGTGCCGAGCACGGTGTTCGCCGCTCCGATGAGGTCGACGGTCTGGGGCGCCGCGGCGCGCAGGCTGTCGACGAGCGCAGACGCGCCGTCGACGATCTGGTGCATCTGCTGGCCGTTGCCGGCGAAGCCGGTGGAGAGCTCGGTGATGACCACGTCGAGGTCGTGGGGATCGACGCTGTGCACCACCGCCTCGAGGTCGACCAGCAGGGTCGCGACCGGCAGCGGGATCTGGGCCTGGGACTCGGGGATGACGTCGCCGTCCTTGAGATACGGGCCGCCGGGGGCCTGGGGACGGAGGTCGACGTACTGCTCGCCGACCGCGGAGAGCGAGGTGACGACCGCCTTCGAGCTGGTCGGGACCTGCTTGTCGGAGTCGATCGCCAGCTCGACGGTGACGCCGCCCGATCGCAGCCGGACGTCGCTCACCGTACCGATCTGCTGCCCGCGGTAGTCGACGTTGGCGTGGGGGAAGATCCCGCCCGCGTCGGCGAGCTGCACCTGCACGTGGAAGGGACGGTGGAGGAGGTTGACCCCGATGACGCTGAAGGTGGCGTAGACGACGCCCAGCACCCCGATGAGCACGAAGGTGCCGATCTGGAGCTG
The DNA here is from genome assembly GCA_035544475.1 of Candidatus Dormiibacterota bacterium. Classification (GTDB taxonomy): domain Bacteria; phylum Chloroflexota; class Dormibacteria; order Aeolococcales; family Aeolococcaceae; genus CF-96. The sequence continues at coordinate 7,298 of DATKEY010000227.1, forward strand.
GAGCAGCGAGATCCGTCTCATGGCAGGGCGCTCCCGAGCAGCGTCCGGGCTGCGTCGCCGCTCCAGGCGGGTTGCGCGAGCGGGAGCGGGAGCGGTGGCAGCAGGGGCGGCGACGGGCTCGAGCCGCTGCTGCTGCTGAGCACCGCGTTCACGACGCCGGAGATGTTGAGGTAGTCACCGGGAGCCGCCGCCGCCGCCGCGGGCCCGAAGGCGGCCAGCGCGTCGAGCGTGCTTCCGAGCTGACCGCGGATGCCGACGAGCGCGTCGACGACCGGTCCGAGCTCGCGCAGGTCGGCGAGGAAGGCATCGCGGCTCTGGTCGATCACCCGCGCGCCGACCTGGCCGAGCCGGCCGAGGTGGGTGAGCAGCGCGTCGAAGTCGCCGGCCTCGGACGCGAGCACCTGGAGCGCCGGGGCGATGCTGTCCAGCCCCTTGGCGATCACCGAGCTCTGGCCGTTGAGCTCGGCGGAGAGGGTGTTGAGCGCGGTCAGCGCGTGGTCGATGTCGCCGGTGCGCGCGTTGAGCGCGGACACCAGCCGCCCCAACTGGTCGAGCAGGTCGCGGGCCTGCGGCTCGTGGCCGCCGAACGCCTTGTTGAGCTCGACGATGATCGTCCGCAGCTGGTCGAGCCCGCCGCCGTTGAGGACGGCGGAGAGCAGCGCGAACGTGTCCTCGATGGTCGGGGCGCTGCTCGTCTGCGGCTCGCCGAGGGTCGAGCCGTCGGTGAGGTCCGGGCCGGACGCCTGGGCGGGTCTGGTGAGCGAGACGTAGTCCTCGCCGAGCGGCGTGGTGAAACGGATCTCCGCCGTCGTCCCGCCCGGCAGGCGGATGTTGCGGGCGATCGCCATGGCGACGACGCCGCGGTAGTTGTCGAGCTTGATGGTCGTGACCTGGCCGACGACGACACCGTCGAGCTTCACCTGGGCGCGCTGCGGCAGGTTGAGGACGTCGCCGAAGACCGCGGTGAGCTTGTAGCTGTCACCCGGAGGACCGCCGCCCGGGGAGGGGAGGCCCTGTAGGTTGAACTGGCAGCCGGCGAGGCCGAGGGCGCAGAGGGCCCCGATGGCGGCGGTGCGGAGTCGCGGCGATCCCTGCATCAGCCGTTCGCCAGGTACCGGGCGACGTCGAGGTTGGGGACCGGGACGGCCCCCGGTGGGGGCGGCTCCTGGAGGAGCGCGTCGAGGGCGACGCAGAGAACGTCCCAGGGCGTCCCGCCGCCGCCGGGGAGCAGCCGGGTCGTGTGCGGGACCGCGCTCGAGCCGCAGTACTCGGCGATGAGCGGCACCTGGCCGGGCTCGAGCGAGGCGCGGATCCGGATCCGCAGCCCGTCGGCGTCGCTCTCGACCGTCTGCCCCAGGTTCGAGATCGTGAGCGGCAGGACGTCGAAGGTCTCGATGAGCTGGCGCTGGTGAGCGAGGAGCGCGTTGGTCACGGTCACCAGGTTGCCGATGTTCGCGCTGAGCGCGGACCGGTTGCTCTGGACGAAGGTGCCGAGCTGGCCGAGCGCGGTCTGCAGCGTGCTCAGCGCGGTGGCGATGTCCTGGCGCTCGCCGGCGAGCTGGGCGGTGGCGGTGGCGAGGTCGCGGTAGAAGGCCGAGACCGTGTCGTCGTGGTTCGCGAGCGCGCGGCTCAGGGTGTCGAGGTCGTCGAGCAGCGCGGTGAGTTGCTTCGCGTTCGCCGACACCGCCGGAAGCGCCTTCCCCAGGCCGGCGATGGCGTCGTGGAGACGCTGCCCGTTGCCGTCGAGGTTCTGCGCGGTGACGTGGAAGAGGTCGCCGAGGCTGCCGTTGCTGTCGACCGCGTTGGGACCGAGCGCCTTGCCGAGCTCGTCGAGCGACGAGTACAGCTCGTCGACCTCGACCGGGGTGTGCACCCGCGACGTCGGGATGTCGCCGCCGCTCGGCATCAGCGGGCCGCCGGTGTACGGCGGGCTCAGCTGGACGAAGCGATCGCTCACCACGTTGGCGGCGGTGAGCACCGCCTCCGCGCCGGCCGGCACCTTCTGGTCGTGGGGGAGGGACAGCTCGACGGCGACGTCGCGATCCCCGGGGGTGATCTTCGTGATCTTCCCCACCGGCACCCCGAGGATGTCGACGTGGTTGCCGACGTAGAGACCCGGCGCGGACAGGAAGTGCGCGGTGATCTTCAGCGGCGCCGGGCGGGTGGCGGCGAACGCGCCGATGCCTCCCCCGACCACGACGACCGCGGCGACGGCGGCGAGGACGATGCGGCGCCGGGCGCTCACGGCGTGCACCCCGACGACGGGTTGGTCCGGCCGTTGCACGACGCGATCGCGTTGTCGGGGACGAGCAGGGCCGGGGCGATGACGTCGACGAAGTTGCCGCTGCCCGTCGCATTCGCGAAGTAGCGCGAGAAGGGCGCGAGCAGCTGGACGCTCTGGTCGATCGACGCCTGGTCGCGGGCCAGCACCGCCGTGACCGACTGGAGGTTCGCGAGCAGCGGCTGGATCTGGGCGGCGTTGTCGTGGAGGAGCGAGGTCAGCTGCTGGCCGAGGCTGGCGCTGTCGACGATGAGCTGGTGGATGACCTGGCGCCGCTGGATGATCGTCTGGAGCACGAGGTCGGCGTTGCCGAGCAGGGTGACGAGCGGTCCCTGACGGCTGGCCAGCGTGTCGGCCACCTGCTGGGTGCCGGCGATCAGCGAGCTGAGCTGGTCCGAGTGGCTCGCGATCGTCTGCGAGAGCCGGCTCAGGCCGTCGAGGACCGCCCGCGTCGTCGCCGGGGTCGTGCGCAGGTCGTCGCTGAGGATCTTCAGCGACGTGTCGAGCTGCTTGAGGTCGACCTGGCGGGTCTCCGTCGACAGCGTGCCGAGGAGCTCGAGCAGGGTGTACGGCGAGGTGGTGTGCGACTGCGGGATGACGTCGTTCGAGCCGAGCTGTCCCGTGCCGGCCGGGGCGAGCTCGACGTACTCCTGACCGAGGATCGAGGCGATCTTGATGTTGAGAGTCGTGTCCTTCCCCACCCGGATGTCGTCCTTGGCGGTGAAGGTCATCAGGACGTGCGAGCCCTCGAGGTCGACACCGGTCACCTCACCGACGTTGAGGCCGGCGAGCCGCACCTCGTCACCGGTCGCGATCCCCGCCGCGTCGGCGAACTGGGCGTGGTAGTGGTTGACCCGGGCGATGAAGGGGAAGTGGCTGAAGCTCACCGCGAGCAGGACGATGCCGGCGACGAGGGCGCTGCCGACGATCGCGACCGTCGCCTGGTTGAGCTCGCGCAGCGGCCGCCATCTCACGAGCACGCCCTCGAGTGCACGCTCTGATTCCCGACCGGTCCGTTGGGGATGGTGATCGGCAGCGGCAGCGGGCCGGCGCTCGCCTGCCCCGTGGTCTGGAGGGTGATCGCGCAGGCGTAGATGTTCGCCCAGCTCCCGTACGAGAGCACCCGGTCGAACGCGGCCAGGCCGGTCGGCAGCTGGCGGACCACGGTGTCGAGCTTGTCCTGGTTCGCGACCAGGCTGTCGGTGAGGGTCCTCAGACCCGCGATGTCGTGGTCGATCGCCGGTCGGGAGCCCTCGACGAGGCCGTTGAGCGCCGCGGCGAGGGCGTCGATCTGGACGAGCGAGTCGCCGACGCTGGTGCGGTCGGCGGCGAGCGTCGCGGTCAGCTGACCGAGCTGGTCGATGAGCTGGCCGAGCTGGGCGTCATGGCTCGCGACCGTGCCGACGACGCCGGTGAGGTTCTGGAGCACCTGGCCGATCACCGTGTCCCGGTCGGCGAGGTTCGCGGTGAACTGCGCGGTCTGGTCGAGCAGGGTCTGGAGGGTGCCCCCCTCTCCCTGGAGCACCTGCACGAGCGAGCTCGCGAGCTGGTTGACCTGGTCGGGGGTCAGCGCCGCGAACAGGGGCTTGAACCCGTTGAAGAGCACGGTGAGGTCGAGCGCGGGAGCGGTGCGGGACATCGGGATCAGCGCGCTGTCGGCGAGCGCGGTCCCCTCGCTGTCGCCCTTGACGAGTGCGAGGAAGCGCTGTCCGATCACGTTCTGATACCGGATCACGGCGCGTGTGGTGTCGGTGACCTTGATGTCGCGGTCGACCTGGAAGGTGATCTGCGCGGTGTATCCGTCGTTTCTCTCGTCCGTGACCTTGCCGACCTCGACGCCGACCACCCGCACGATGTCGCCGACCCGAAGCCCGCTGATATCGCCGAACTCCGCCCGGTACGTCGCCTGAGGCTGGAAGCGCGGGTTGGTGATCGTGAGCACGACCAGGGTGGTGATCAGCACCGAGCTGATCGCGAAGATGATCAGCATGGTCAGCGGCTTGCGGACGCTCACAGGCCGACCACCGTCATTCCGCGCAGCACCGGGCCGGCGAGCACGTCGGTGATCGCCGGCGGGACCGCCTCGGGCCGCACGCCGAGGAGCTGGGCGACGGCCACCTGCACGGCGTGCACCTCGGCGGGGCTGCCGACCGGGCCGACGCTGCCGCCGTTCTCCGACGAGGTGGTCACCGCGGGCTGGGCGGCGGCGCAGTTCGGTCCGTCGGCGCCGGGATAGCGCGGGCAGTTCTGCGCCGTGTACGTCGCCGGGTTGAGCAGCGCGGCGAATGCCCGGTCGGCCGCCGGCCGCCCCGTCGGCCCGCCGAGTGACGCGGTGACCGCGGCGCCGATGTCGACGTTCCGAAGCACGAGGTTGAGGTGGGCGTCGTTCTTGCCGAGGAAGGTGGTCCAGGTCTTCGCGACCGCGCCGAGGTTGAGCACCCCGTTCGTCAGCCCCGAGGTGTTCTGGTCGATGGCGGCCAGGACCGGCTGGAGGTCGTCGACGACGGTGACGAAGCGGTCGCCGTTCGCGGTGAGGAAGGCGTTGACGTCGTCGGAGAGGGTGATGCCGCCGCTGAGCAGGCCCTTGAGCTGGTCCTGGTGGCTGGTCAGGGTCTGCGCGGTCGTCGTCAGGTTCGAGATGGTCTGGAGCAGCGCCGGGGCGTTGCTGCCGAGCTCGTCGACGAAGCCGGCGAACTTGGTGATGTCGTCCTGGATCTCGGGCGTCAGCGGGGTCAGCTGCTTCACGTAGGCGTCGAGGTTGTCGACGAGGCTGCCGAGCTTCTCGCCCTGGCCGCTGAGCGCGGTGGCCAGGTTGGTGAGGGCGACGTCGAGCTGCGCGGGATGGATCGCGGTCAGCAGCGAGTCGACCTCGGCGAGCGCCGTCTGCAGCGCGGTCGTGCCCGGGCTCGTGTCGGCCGGGATCGTCACCCCCGCGGTGAGCTGCCCGTGGCCGCCGCCCGCCGGCTCGACGAGCTCGACGAACTGCGAGCCGAAGAGGGTGGTCGGCACCGGCCGGGCGGTCACGTCCGCCGGGATCTGCACCGCCTTCTCGGGCTCCACGTTGAGGTGGAGCAGCGTCTGGTCGCCCTGGAGCTCACCGGTCCCGACGAGCTTGCCGACGATGATGTCGCGGAAGCGCACCTCGTCGCCGTCCTGGAGGGCGTCCCCTGCACGGCTCACCAGCGCGCTCATCGAGATGAACGTCCCGCCGGCGGTGAAGGCGCGGATGATCACCGTGCAGACCACGAGGATCCCCACCACCAGGAGCGCGCCGTAGACGGTGGCCTGCTTGCGCTGCTGCTGGCGGCGCCGGGCGGCGGCCGCCGCCGCGCCCTCGGAGGTGGTGATCTGGGTGGTGTCGGTCATGCCGACAGGCCCACCGTCTGCGCCGTCCCCCAGAAGAGGAAGGTCATCAGCATGTCGGCGACGGCGATGAGCACGCTGGCGGAGCGGATGCCGCGTCCCGCCGCCTTGCCGACGCCCTCGGGACCGCCGCTCGCGTAGAAGCCGTAGAAGCACTGCACCGGGATGATCAGCAGGGCGAAGACCACCACCTTCACCACCGAGTAGATGACGTCCATCGGCTGGATGAAGACGTGGAAGTAGTGGGCGTACGTCCCCGCCGACTGCTGGAAGAAGACGCTGATGGTGACCTCGGTGCCGACGTAGGCGGCGAAGAGGCCGACGAGGTAGAGCGGGATGACGGCGATGAGCGCGGCGATGACCCGGGTGCTCACCAGGTAGGGGATGGGCGGGACCGCCATCATCTCCAGGGCGTCGACCTCCTCGTTGATGCGCATCGCGCCGAGCTGGGCGGTGAACTTGCATCCCAGCTGCGAGGACAGCGCGACCGCGGCGATGAGTGGGGCGAGCTCGCGGGTGTTGGCGAACGCGGAGACGTAGCCCGACAGCGGGGCGAGGCCGAGGATCTGCAGTCCCTGGTAGCCCTCGAGGCCGACCTCGATGCCGACCGCGCCGGAGAGCATGAAGATGATCCCGACGGTGCCTCCGGCGACGAAGAGCAGCCCGCTGCCGACGCTCACCTCGGCGAGCAGGCGGAAGAGCTCGGGGCGGAACTTGACGAAGACGAGCGGGATGGACACGAAGGTCTTGATGCAGAAGCTCACGAGGTTGCCGAGCCAGACGAGCTGGTCGACGACGCGGCGGACGAGCTTCCCCCCGGGGAGGCTGAGGGTGCGCGGCGGCGCGACGGCGGCGCTCGGCGCCGCCATCAGGTGACCCGCGGCGGGACGAGGGCGAAGTACACCTCGGTCACCACCAGGTTGACGATGAAGAGGGTGATGGCGGTGATCACCACCGACTGGTTGACCGCGGCGCCGACCCCGGACGCGCCCTTCTTGCAGTTCAGGCCCTTGTAGGCGGCAACGACCACCGCGATGACTCCGAAGATCGCGGCTTTGAGGGTCGACACGAGGAAGTCGTCGATCTTGGCGAAGGTGCTGAAGGAGCCGAGGAAGCTGCCCGGGGTCCCGTGGAGCACGGTGACGTCGAAGATGTAGCCGCTGAGAACGGCGGAGAAGGCGACGATCCCGTTGAGCAGGATGGCGACGAGCAGGCCGGCGAGCACACGCGGGGCGACCAGCCGCTCGACCGGCGAGAGCCCGAGCACCTGGAGGGCGTCGATCTCGTCCTTGATGTTGCGCGAGCCCAGGTCGGCGCAGATCGCCGAGCCGCCGGCGCCCGCGAGCAGCAGCGCGGTGACGATCGGGGCCGCCTCGCGCAGGACGCCGAGGGCGTCCACGGCACCGATGAAGGACGTCGCCCCCACCTGCCGGGCCACGTTGCCGACCTGGAGGGAGATGATGATCCCGAAGGGGATCGCGATGAGGATGGTCGGGAGGATGCAGACGCTGGCGATGAACCACGCCTGGCCGATGAACTCACGCCAGACGAAGCGGCGGTGGATCATGGCGTCGGCCCCGGCGACGACGCTGTCGATGAAGAGGGAGTAGAAGCCTCCCAACCCGGAGAGCTTCTTCTGCACCCGCTCCGGCACAACGGCCATCAAACCCCCACGCCCCCCCTTGATGCCGGTGTCAACTCGGGATTATGCACAGCCCCATCGCGCTTCGGGAAATGGAGATCGCCGATCGATCGCACCGCCTCGGCACCTCCTCTACGGGGCGGGCTCGGACCCGTTGGCCTGCGGTTGGGGCGGCGCCAGCCGCTCGACCTCGGCGGATTCGAGGGGCAGGCACACCGCGCAGAAGTCGGTGCCGAAGGTGGTGAGGTGGATGCTCCGGCGGACGGTCCGGCCGTGTCCGCCCCGCTTGCGCGCCTCCATGACCTCGGGCTGGACCTCGAGGACCTGGTAGCGGAGCGCGTCGGTGAGGGGCTCGACCGAGACCCGGAGCAGGCCGAGGCGGGCGAGGTTGTCGAGATAGGCGGACACCCGGTCGAGGTGGGCGCAGCCGGCCTCGGTGCCGATCATCGTCAACCCGCGCTCGACCAGCTGGGAGCCGATCGGCCGCCCGGTGCGCACGTCGACGATCGCCTGCGGACCGTCGAGCGCGAGCTTGCGGAGGATGCGCGCCTCGTCGGGGGCGAGCTCCTCGAGGATGCGGGCGTACGCGGGGTGGACCTGGGCGGCGAAGTTGACGTCGGCGGAGAGCCGCAGCAGCTCCGCCCCCCGGGCGCGGAGTGAGGCCGGGGTGGCCGCCGCGGTCCGCGCCGCGACCCGGTTCGACGCCGACGCCGTCGCCGAGGCGCCCGCGGCCCTGACCGAGTCCTCGAGCTCGGGGATGCCGAGGATCCGGCGGCCGCGGTCGCGGACCTCGTCGAAGGTGGCCTCGAGGACCTGGGCCGGGGTCTCGCCGATCGACGCCGCCCGGGCCACCCGCAGCGCGGCGTTCAGCGAGGTGTCGAGGCCCCACTGGGTGAGGTTGCGCGCGGTGAGGAATCCGAAGCGGGCGACCGCGGGCGCGGCCCGGAGCAGGACGAGCGCCGGCGGGTCGCCCCCGCGCTGCGGCGAAGCGCCGTTGCTGCCGTGGGAGGTGCCCTGCTCGCTCATCCGAAGATCGCCAGGTGGACGAGCCCGGCGCCGAAACCGAGCACCGCGCCGTGGAGGAGGAGCAGCCACTCGTCCTGCTCGGTGGCGGTGCGCAGCATCCCCGAGAAGTCCTTCGGCGGCAGCTCGGCGACCCGGTCGGCGATGAGCCGGTGGATCCGGGCGTTCTGCTGCCGGTTGAACTCCGGGTTGGCGAGCGGGCTCATCGCGTAGTCGACCGCCTCGGTGGCCACCGACCTGCGGATCGCCTCGTACTCTCGGGTGCCGACCGCGGCGCGCACCAGGGTGCGGGTCCGGCCCACGGCTTGGTCGATCGCCGGCCGGAGCGCGGTCTCGATCATCTGCCGGGTGCGGTCGGCGCGCGGCCCGGTGAGCAGCTCGGTGCCGATGTTCTGGAGGGTGATGATGTCCTCGGCGATGATCTTCGCGTACTCGTCGGCGACCTCCGGCTGCCGCTTGATGAAGAGCCCCTGCCACCGGAAGGGCCCGATCCTCCGGGGCTCCACCGGCTCGTAGATCATGTAGAGCGCGACCCAGTTGGTGATGTAGCCGATGATCACGCCGCCGATCGGCAGCACCCACCACTGCGGGAACGCCTTGGTGATCCAGATCATCGGCACGCCGAGGATGAGGCCGATGACGAAGCCGAGGTTCTGGATCAGCCGCAGCTCCTTCTTGCCGACGTCGAGGAAGATCCGGTTGGCGAGCTGGGGATCGGCCTCGATGTGCTTGATCACCATGAGCTTGACGTCGATGAGCTGGTCGATGTTCTCGCCGATGTCGTTGGTGATCGACCGCACGATGTCGGGCAGCTGCTGCTGGACACGCAGGTGCACCGCCTCGCGGACCAGCGCTGGGAGGTTGTTCCAGAGCTGGGGCTGCTCCCGCTCCATGATCCGCTCGACCAGTGCGCGGATGTCCCGCTGCGAGCTGGCGACGATGTGCTCGGCGATCCTGTCGGGCTCGAGCTGCCGGTAGAAGTCCGCCGGCCGGCCCACCTTGGCGATCCCGGTGTCGACGGCGATGCTCCCCATCTTCGCCGCCCGCGACGGGACGATCCCCTGCCAGCCGAGACCGCCGTGCATCACCCCGGGGATCTCCTGGATCTTCCGCGGCATCAGGCTGACGAACCAGGCGAGCCCGGGCACGCGCCAGCCCCGGAAGTGGACGGGGTAGAACAGCATGAGCACCCCGCTCCAGTTCGTGATGTAGCCGATCACCCCCGTGAACAGGGGGATGGACAGCATCCGGAGCGTCTCGTGGCTCACGGCGGACTCGCCCTCCGACCCCAAACCCGTCCGCCATCATAAGCGAGACCGGAGCACCCTTCCCGATCGCATCCGTCGGAGCGGGCGGACGCCTACATGAGCTCCCGCATCAGGGTGTCGAACTGCTCGCGGGTCGGGCGCAGATCGTCCTCGCCGAGGTCGCGCAGGGGCACCTCGGCGAGCCGCTCGCGGGTCGCGAAGTCCTCGGCGTGCTCGTCGACGAAGAGCAGGCCGGTGAGCAGCCGGCCCTGGGTGCGGCTCTCCTCGAGGATCCGCATGGCGGCGAGGCGATCGGTCGGGTCGTGGTCCTCGGAGAGCTTGTGGAGAACCAGGGTGGAGCCGTCGTAGAGGTCGACCTCCTTGACCTCCCCGGGCTCGTACTCGACCCGGATCTCCTCGAAGTAGGGGATGAAGGAGAGGTCGTGGATGCCGGCGTCGTTGTCCTTGACCCAGCTGTAGCTGCGGGTCGACCCGTCGTGGTCGTTGAAGGTCACGCAGGGGGAGATGATGTCGAGGACCGCAGTGCCGCGATGGGCGACCGCCGCCTTGAGCAGCGGCACCAGCTGCTTGCCGTCGCCCGAGAACGACCGGGCGACGAAGGTGCTGCCGACGGAGAGGGCGACTGCGCACGGATCGATCGGCTGGTAGTGGTTGACCGCGCCCTTCTTGTGCACCGAGTCGATGTCGGCGGTCGCCGAGAACTGGCCCTTGGTCAGGCCGTAGGTGCCGTTGTCCTCGATGATGTAGGTGCAGTCGACGTTGCGCCGCACCAGGTGCATGAACTGCCCCAGCCCGATGCTCGCGCTGTCGCCGTCGCCGGAGACGCCGAGAAGGACGAGCTCGCGATTGGCGAGGCCGGCCCCGGTGGCGAGGGCGGGCATGCGTCCGTGGAGGCCGTTGAAGCCGTGGGCCTGGTCGACGAAGTACGCCGGGGTCTTCGACGAGCAGCCGATGCCGCTGAGCTTGGCGAGGCGATGGGGCTCGACCCCGAGGTCGTAGAGCGCCTTGATGATGTGGTTGGTGATCGAGTTGTGGCCGCACCCCGCGCAGAGCGTCGAGGGACCACCCTTGTACGCCTCGCGGGCGAGCCCGATCCGGTTGAGGGCGAGAGCTGACATCTAGACGCAGACGGCCTCCTGGGCGAGGAGCGGTTCGGTGACGGCGGCGGCGGCGACCGGCTGGCCGTCGTAGTGGCGGATGGAGCGGAGCCGGCCGGCGAGCGCGGCGGGGAGCTCCTGGGTGAGGATCTCGAGGAGCTGGCCGTCGCGGTTCTGCTCGACGACGTAGACGCGCTCGTGGGCGGCGACGAACTCCGCGACCTCCGGGCTGACGGGGAGCGCCCGCAGCCGCAGGTAGTCGACGGGCAGCCCCTTCTCGGCGAGCTCGTCGCGCGCCTCGACGACGGCGTGGTGGGTGCTGCCGAAGGCGATGAGGCCGAGCGCCGACCCGCCGGCGACGATCACCGGCGCCGGCACCGCGGCCCGCGCGGTCTCGAACTTGCGGCCGAGGCGGTCCATGTTCGCCTGGTAGGCCTCGGGGCTCTCGGTGTAGTGGGCCTGGTCGTCGTGGCCCGAGCCCCGCGTGAAGTACCCCGCGTTGGGATGGGCGGTCCCCGGCCAGGTGCGGTAGGTGATGCCGTCGCCGTCGACGTCGCGGTAGCGGGCCCAGCTCCCGTCGAGCCGCTCGAGGTCGTCGATGGTCAGCACCTTGCCGCGGTCGAAGGGCGCCTCGGGGTACTCGAAGGGGGGCGACATCCAGAGGTTCATCCCCAGGTCGAGATCGCTGAGGACGAACACCGGGGTCTGGACGCGGTCGGCGAGGTCGAACGCCCGCCGGGCGAAGTCGTAGCACTCCTTCACGGAGCCGGGGAGAAGAACGGGGTGGCGGGTGTCGCCGTGGCCGAGCCGGTAGGCAAAGCCGAGGTCGCCCTGGGAGGTGCGGGTGGGGAGCCCGGTCGACGGGCCGAGCCGCTGGATGTCGAAGACGACGACCGGCACCTCGGCGTAGTAGGCGAGGCCGGCGAACTCGGCCATCAGCGAGATCCCGGGGCCGCTCGTCGCGGTCATCGCGCGCGCCCCCGCCCAGCCGGCGCCGATCGCCATGCCGACGGCGGCGAGCTCGTCCTCGGCCTGGACGATCGCCATCCTGCGCTCGCCCGTCTCGGGGTCGACGCGGAAGCGGTCGGCGTAGCCGGTCAGGCTCTCGCAGAGGCTCGACGAGGGGGTGATCGGGTACCAGGCGGCCACCGTGCACCCGCCCATCACGCAGCCGAGCGCCGCCGCCTGGTTGCCGTCGACGAGCACGAGGCCGTCGGTGCCGCCCTCGACCGGGCAGAGCATGTGGCTGATGGGACGGTCGGAGAAGTGCTCCTCCCAGTACTCCCAGCCGACCTTGGCGGCGTCGATGTTCGCCGGCCACGCCCTCGGCTTCGTCGCCAGGGTGCGCTCGATGCCGGTGACCAGGTTGTCGAGCGGGATCCCCAGGAGACCGGCGACCACCCCGACGTAGATCATGTTCGTGAGCTGCTTGCGCAGCGAGTCGTTCGCGATCCGGGTCTTGCCGAGACGGGCGAACGGGACCGGGAAGTACTCGACGTCGTCGCGGACACCGTTCGTGGGGAAGATGTCGTCGTGGACGACGGCCCCGCCCGGGACCACGGCCGCGAGGTCGTGGGTCCAGGTCTGGGGGTTGCGAGCGATGAGGAGGTCGTGCTGCGCCCGGCGGGCCTGGTAGCCCCGGGCGCTGACCCGGAGGTCGTACCAGGTCGGCAGACCCTCGATGTTCGAGGGGAAGACGTTCTTCGGCGCCACCGGGATGCCCATCGAGAAGATCGCGCGGGTGAGCACGAGGTTCGCGGACTGGCTGCCCGACCCGTTGACGGTCGCTGCCAGGATGGTGAGGTCATTGACGATCGGGTCCACGGGCTTCCAGGGTGATCCGGCGGGGGACGGCAGGTCCCCCCTCTGGGGGAGAACTTTACCCCTCTCCGGGCCGGACCCGTCCTGACAGTGTCAGTGGTTGCCCGCGAGGTATGCGCCGAACGCGCTGAGCGTGCCGCCGAACTTCGACCTGTCGGCGGTGCGGATGGCCAGACCGTTGGTGTCGTTCATCGGCGCCGGCGCGGTCCAGCAGAGCCCGCTCGCCTCGTCGCGGCCGCGTGCCTCCTCGAACGCCGCGTTCAGGTCGGACGGCGGATGCTTGACGCCGAGGAACTCCTGCAGCTCGGTCCCGGTGTACTGCCAGAGCATGTCGACGTTCCCGGCGCGCAGCGCCCGGTCGATCTCCGGGTCGGCGGCGTGGAGGCTGTCGTCGATGTGGTAGCCGTGCCGCTCCAGGACCATCTTCGCGATCGTGGCGAGCAGCTCCTCCTCGGCGAACGGCTTGCTCCCGATCTTCAGCTGGGCGCCGCCGCCGTCGACCGAGGCCGCGCTGATGGGGCACGTCGAGGTTCCGGCACCGGAGGCCTGTGGGGCGGCGTCGAGCAGCGCGTTGTTCCGCAGCCACTGGCCCGCCACGTCGGCGGCCGAACGCTTGTCGACCTCGACGGCGCGGTTCATGCGGGTGATCTCGTCGGTCGTGATCCTCGCCGCGACCGGCGCGAGGATGGCCCCGATGCCGGGGTGCTGCTGGAGCACCGACGAGCGCACGACGAGGCCGACGCTGTCGGGCGGAAAGAGACCCCTGTCGTCCTGGAGAACGTAGAGGTTGTTCGCCGCGATCGCGGAGTCCGTGGTGAAGACCTCGCCGGCGGCGCACTGCCCGGCGGCGATCCCCGCCTCGGCGGTGCTGCCGATGTCCTTGTAGTTCGCGCTCGCGAACCCGTCGCCGTAGGTCTTCGCGAGGCCGGGCACGCCGTCGGCGCGGGTGCGGAACTCGGACATGATGCAGATCACCGGTCCGGCGTTGCCCCCGCCCCCACCGCCGCAGCCGGGGACGAGCAGAGAGACGGCGGTGAGCACGGCGAGGGCGAGGGGACCTCGCATCTCATCCCTCCTTCCAGACGGCGGGGACCACGGCGCGCTCGACGAGCCCGAGGAGCCAGTCGGCGATGAGCGCGAGCGCCGCGACCAGGGCGGCGCCGACGACGACGATACGCGAGGCGGGCTGCAGCCCGGCGGCGGTGAGCCCGGACTCGATGACGTCGCCGAGCCCGCCCCCGCCGACGAAGTTGCCGAGGGTCGCGGTCCCGACGACGAGCACCAGCGCGGTCCGCAGGCCGGCGAGGATGACCGGCGAGGCGAGGGGCAGCTCGACCCGGCGGAGCACCTGCGCAGGGGACATCCCCATCCCGCGCGCCGCCTCGACGGCGTCGGCATCGACCCCCTGGAGGCCGGCGAGGGTGTTGCGCAGGATCGGCAGCACCGCGTAGGCGACGAGCGCGATCACCGTCGTCCGGAAGGTGAAGCCGGTCACGGTGAAGACGAGGGCGAGCAGGGCGATGCTCGGCACCGCCTGGCCGAGGTTGGCCGCGAGCAGGAGTGGGACACGCAGCGCCCGCCCGCCCCGCGACGCCACGATCCCGAGGGGGAGCGCGATCGCCGCCGCGATGCCGAACGAGGTGACGCTGAGCTCGACGTGGCGCACGACCCGGCTCGTGATGAAGTCCGGTGAGAGGACGTCCGCCTCCTCGGATGGCACGTTCGCGGTGTGGATCCAGAGGTAGAGGAGGAGCAGGCCGGCGCCGACCGCGACCGGGGTGGTCGCCAGGCGGAGCGCGCCCGGCCGCCTCATCCGGCGGCCGCCGCGCGACGGATCACCTCGGCGTCGGCGACGCCGACGATCCGGTCCCCGTCGACGACCGCGGCGCGCCCGTCGGGGGAGCGGAGCACCGCCTCGAGGGCGTCGCGCAGGCTGGCCCCGGCCTCGACCCGCTCGACCGGCGCGGAGCCGTCGGCTGGTCGCAGCTCGGCGGCGCGCAGCGGCACGAGCGCGAGCCGCCGCAGGGTGCGGTCGCCGCCGAGGAAGCCGGCGACGAAGTCCGAGGCGGGGCGGGCGAGGAGCGCCGCCGGGGTGTCGACCTGGGCGATGCGCCCGCCGGTGCGCATGAGCACGACCCGGTCGCCGAGCCGCAGCGCCTCGTCGATGTCGTGGGTGACGACGACGATCGTCTTGCGCACCAGTGACTGCACCCGCAGGAGCTCCCCCTGGAGGCGCAGACGGGTGATCGGGTCGAGGGCGCTGAAGGGTTCGTCCATGAGCAGCACCGGGGGGTCGGCGCCGAGCGCCCGGGCGACGCCGACCCGCTGGCGCTCGCCCCCGGAGAGCGCCCGCGGCAGCCGGGCCGCGTACTCGGCGGGCGGCAGCCCCACGAGCTCGAGCAGCTCGTCGACGCGGGCGCGGATCCGGGCCCGGTCCCAGCGCAGAAGCCGGGGGACGGTGGCGACGTTCTCCGCGACGGTGAGGTGGGGGAGCAGTCCGCCCTGCTGGATGACGTACCCGATCGAGCGACGCAGCTCGGTGACCGGCCGCTCGCGGGTGTCGCGCCCGTCGACGCGGATCGTCCCCGCGGTGGGCTCGACGAGCCGGTTGATCATGCGCAGCGTCGTCGTCTTGCCACACCCCGACGGGCCGACGAGGACGGCGAGCTCGCCGGCGGCGATGTCGACGGAGAGGTCGTCGACGGCGACCCGCTCGCCGTAGCGCTTGGTGACGTGCTCGAGGCTGATCACCGGCGGCTCCGGGAGAGGCCGCGTTCGAGGGCGGCGAGCGCGGCGTCGGCGCCGACCCCGAGCAGCCCGACGAGCAGCGCGCCGGCGAAGATCGCATCGCGGTCGTCGCCGCGGATGCCCTCGAGCAGCGGCTGGCCGAGGTCGTTGGCGCCGACGGTGGCCCCGACGGTGGCGATCGCGACGACCATCACCGTCGCCTGGCGCAGGCCGGCGACCACGACCGGCAGTGCGAGCGGCAGCTCCACCCGCCACAGCACCTGCGCCGGCCGCATCCCCATCGCCCGGGCCGCGTCGACGACCGCGGCGTCGACCGACCCGAGCCCGGCGCGGGTGTTGCGGATGACGGGGAGGAGCGCGTAGAGGGCGAGGCCGAGCTCGACCGCCGGGTTGCCGATGCCGAGCAGGATGGTGAGCAGCCCGAAGAGGGCGAAGCTCGGGATGGTGAGGATCACCCCGGTGACCCCGAGGGCGACGGCGGCGAACCGGGGCCGCCGCGCCGCCCGCACCCCGACCGCCAGCCCCGCGACCCCGGCCGCAGCCATCGCGACGGCGACGATCTGGAGATGGGTGAGCAGCTGCGGGCGCAGCGTGTCCCAGTGGGTCCCGAGGTAGCGCAGGGTGCTCAGCGGGGGTCCGCCGCCGCGACCGCGACCCTCAGCGGGAGAACCAGAGGCCGAAGCCCGAGGTCCAGTAGAGGAGCCCGACCAGGGTCACCGCGGCGAGGCACAGGCCGATGAAGATCCACATCAGCACCTGGGAGCGGCGCGAGGGCTCGCCGAGGGGGATCGAGCTGACGAAGCGCCGTGGCTCCTTCGGGCGTTCGAGGTGGCCCGACTCGCGCTCAGCGTCCATGGCACCGTTGAGGGTAACGCGTCCGCACCCGCGGTGCGGTTGCGCGGTTCAGGCTCCGCGAGCTCGCTGCAGCTTGCGGTCCTGGGAGGTGCGGATCGAGGCGACGGTCACGTCTCCGTCCTCGAGCGAGTCCTCGGTCCCGGTGGCGAGGGCCCGGACCAGCCGCCGCACGTCCGTCCACGCGCGCACGGCGAGGCGGTGCTGCGCGGTGTCCGGTTCCAGCTGATCGAGGATGTCCACCACGATGTCGAGGTCACGGCGTGCCGCGCGCAGGGCGCGCAGGGCCGGGTGCGCCGTGCCGAGCGGGGTCGGCTCCGGGCTTGGCATCGCGGCTCCTCCGGGGGCCCGCGGGCCCCGCCACCTCGGCCTCCCCCACCCCCGGGGGAGGGACGCCGTCCGCGTCTCTGTTTCGACGCGTGACCCCCCGGATTTCCTACGCGGGGAGTCCACCTTCCGGTCGTTCATCGCCGAGTCCCCCCGCTGCCACTCTCGGCAGGGCATCATCCCGGGGGGCATTTCGGCCCCTACACCAGTGGAGGGTGTCAGATGGGTGCACGGCGCGCATTTGCGACGGTGGCCGCGCTGGGCGTGGCGGCTCTGATCGGCGGGTGCGGCGAGACGACCGGGACCCCGGTCAACGCTCCGGCGAGCACCACGTCGACCTCCGGCCCGGCGACGCTCAGCGTGAACGTCGGGGGGGCGGACTCCGCCCATCCCCTCTACGACTTCCTTGCCTTCTACCCGTCGTCGATCAGCGCCCACCCCGGGGACACCCTGCGGCTCGTCAACCCGACCAAGGAGACCCCGCACACGGTCACCTTCGGGGTGCTCCCCGACCACTCCAACCAGCCGGCGCTCCTGACCCCGGGGGTCGGGTTCACCGCGATCGCCGGCGGCCCCTGCGTCAGCACCCAGCCGGTCACCGCGACGACCACGACATGCCCCGGGGCGCCGGCCGCGCCGCCCCCCGCGGCGCCGGCGGGGACCCCGCCACCGGAGGTGGCCCTCCCCGCCCCGTTCGCCGGGCAGCCCTTCTACAACAGCGGCATCTTCGTCGGCGGCCAGACCGCGGTCCTCCCCCTCTCCGCGGACATCAAGCCCGGCGCCTACCGCTTCATCTGCCTCCTCCATCCCACGATGGCGGCGACCCTGACCATCGTCCCGGCGGCGAGCCCGATCCAGGCGACGGACGCGGTGGCGAGCGCGGCGGACCGCCAGCTCGCGGCCGACCGGACCGAGGCGGCCACCGTCGCCGCCGGGGTGGCGGCGCCCGCCGCGGGGAACGTCCAGGCCGGGGCGGTCGGGAAGGAGCTGACGATCAACCAGTTCTTCCCGCCCACGCTCACGGTCTCCGCAGGTCAGACGGTGACCTGGAAGGACGACGGCTACGAGCCCCACGTCATCGTCCTCGGCCGCACGATCACCCCCGAGGATCCGCTGGTGTTCGGGGCGCCGACGCTCGCGCCCGGGAGCGCCTACGCGGGGGGCCTGGCCGTCTCGGGGCTCATCGGCGGCAAGCCCTTCCCCTCGAACAGCTTCGGGCTGAAGTTCACGACCGCGGGGAGCTACCCGTACACCTGCGCGATCCACCCGGGCATGGCAGGTGTTATCACGGTGCAGTGATCTCCCCGGTCGACTCCCTGAAGCGCATCGCCTTCCTCCTCGAGCGCGCGCTCGAGCCCTCGTACCGGGTGCAGGCCTTCCGCCGCGCCGCGGCCACCGTGGAGGCTCTCCCCGAGGGCGAGCTCGAGCGGCGGGTGCGCGACGGCACCCTGCAGCAGCTCCCCGGGATCGGCGAGGTGACCGCGCAGGTGATCACCGAGGCGTCCGCCGGGGAGGTCCCCGTCTACCTGCGCCGGCTCGAGTCGACGGAGGGGCGGCCGGTCGCCGAGGCGGGAGCCCAGCTGCGTGCCCGGCTCCGGGGCGACTGCCACGTCCACTCGGACTGGTCCGACGGCGGCAGCCCGATCGACGAGATGGCGGAGGCCGCGCGGGCGCTCGGCCACGAGTACATGGTGCTCACCGACCACTCGCCGCGGCTCAAGGTGGCCCGCGGGCTCACCGCCGAGCGGCTGCGCCACCAGCTCGAGGTGGTCGCCGCGCTCAACGAGCGGCTCGCCCCGTTCCGCATCCTCACGGGCATCGAGGTCGACATCAACGAGGACGGCTCGCTCGACCAGGAGCCGGCCCTCCTCGCCCAGCTCGACCTCGTCGTCGCCAGCGTCCACTCCGTGCTGCGGATGCCCGCCGCGGAGATGACCCCGCGCCTGCTCGCCGCGGTCGCCAACCCCCACACCGACGTCCTCGGCCACTGCACCGGGCGGATGGTGAAGGGGAGGGGCCGGCCCGAGTCCGAGTTCGACCACGGGACGGTCTTCGCCGCCTGCGCCGCGAACGACGTCGCCGTCGAGATCAACTGCCGGCCGGAGCGGCTCGACCCGCCGAAGCGGCTGCTCCGGCTCGCCGTCGAGGCGGGCTGCCGGTTCGCCGTCGACACCGACGCCCACGCGCCCGGGCAGCTGGACTGGCAGATCACCGGCTGCGAGCGCGCCGCCGCCTGTGGGGTTGAGGCCGCATCCGTCATCAACACCCTCGACGCCGGCGCGCTCACCGCGTGGACGGGACGCAAGGGGGGACCTGGCTAGGCGGGGACGACGTCGAGGATGCGGTCGACCGATCCGTCCGGCACCACACACGTCTGGAACTGCGCCACGACGTCGGGTCCCTGGGCGGGGGGCACGCCGTTGGCCGCGGTCCAGTTCGCGATCACATAGGCGACGCGCCACACGTGCGCGGTGCCATTGCCGTCGTAGTAGGTGATGATCGCGCCCACGCCGAGGTGCATCAGCGGGGTGAAGACGCCGACGTTGTGGCCGACGAAGTACGTCGGTCCGGGGATGCAGGTGTCGATCGCCGCCTCGGTGTGGGTGAGCTCGGTGCGGCCGCTGCAGTCGGTGTACACGCCGACCGCGGTGTTGAGGGTGCCGTCACCGCTGGTGAGATGGTTGAACAGCCGCACCGGGGCGGGGGGCGGCGCCGCAGTGACCGGATGCGGCACCCGCGCCGCGACCGGCGCGGAGACGGCCTGCTGCACGACCGGGGCGGGGGTGGGCACCGGGGTCGGCACCGGGGTGGGGGCGGGCGTCGGCGCCGGGGTGGCGAGGGTGGTGTTGTGGTCGGCGTTCGGGACCAGGGCCGACGCGACGGTCGCGGCGGCTGGGGCGCCGGCGACCGGCGAGGTGATCTGGGCGTGAACCGCGGCGAAGGCGCCGGCGAACGACGCGATGGCGGCGGCGGCCGTGAACAGCCTGCGGAGGGGCACAACAGCGCTCCGTGCTGTCGGCCCCGGTTGGCGACCCTTGGTAACCCGGCGGTCTGCGAGAGATCCGTGGCTTTGCGTCCCCTCCTCGCGGAGGGTTTGCCTTTGTCAGTGGTGCCGACGGGGGCAGTGTGCCCCTCCGGCGGCCTCCACGGAGCCCCCGGAACCCGCCCTCGACGCCCTCCCGGGATCCCTTTACCGAGTCGCGGACGATCGCGACAATCGCTAGGAGCGCGTCACACGCGCCGTCAGGGTGGTGGTCCTAGTGGGCCGCGAGGCGCCGGATCGCCGCCGCCACCCGGGTGGCGTCGGGGAGGATGGCGAACTCCTCGGGGGCGTTGTAGGGGAGGTGGCAGTCGTCGGCGCCGATCCGCAGGATCGGTCCGTCGAGCTCGATGAAGAGCTCCTCGGCGATGAACGCCGCGATCTCGGCCGCCGGCCCCATGGTGCGGTTGGCCTCGTGGACGAGAAGCACCTTGCCGGTGCGGGTGACGGTCCGCGTCACCGCCTCACGGTCGAAGGGTGCCAGCGTGCGGAGGTCGACGATCTCGGTGGAGATCCCGTCCGAGGCGCAGGTCTCGGCGGCCTCGCGGGCGAGGTGGACACCCATGCCGTAGGTGATCACCGAGACGTCGGTCCCCTCGCGGTCGACGCGGGCGACGCCGAGGGGGATCACCTCCGAGCCGTCCTCGACGACCTCGCGGTGGCGCCGGTAGAGCGCCTTGTGCTCGAAGAACACCACCGGGTCGTCGTCGCGGATCGCCGCGCGGAGCAGCCCGCCGGCGTCACGGGGGGTCGCGGGTACGACCACCCGCAGCCCGGGGATGTGGCCGAAGAGCGCCTCGGTGCTCTGCGAGTGGTAGACGCCGCCGTGCACCCCGCCGCCGCTCGGGGCGCGGAAGACGACCGGGACCGCCCACGCGCCGACGCTGCGCCAGCGCATCGTCGCCGCCTGGTTGACGATCTGGTCGTACGCGGGATGCATGTAGTCGGCGAACTGGAACTCCGCCACCGGCCGCAGCCCCATCATCGCCGCGCCGATCGCGGCGCCGGCGATGACGATCTCCGAGATCGGGGTGTCGAGGACCCGCATCGGGCCGAACTCCGCACGCAGCCCGTCGGTGACCTTGAACACCCCACCCTTGATCCCGACGTCCTGGCCCATCACGACGACCGCCGGGTCGCGCCGCATCTCGGCGCGCAGGGTGCCGTTGAGCACCTGGACCATGGTGCGGCCCTCGGGCGCCTCAGCCATCGAACACCCCGGTCCAGGTCGCGTAGCGTCCGGGGAGGGCGGCGCCCCCGTGCGGCGGATCCCCCGCGACGAGCCAGCGGCGCGCGCGCTCCGGCGTGGGCTCCGGCATCGCGAGGGCGAGGTCCTCGTCGGCGACCACCTGCTCGCGGGCCTCGCGCACCATCCGCTCGTCCTCGTCGATCGCGAGCAGCCCGCGTTCGATCAGGGTCTCGCGCAGCCGCGGCAGGGGGTCCGCGGCGGCGGCGGCGGCCCGCTGCTCGTCGGTGCGGTAGGCGTCGTCGTCCTGGGACGAGTGCGGCGTGATCCGCGGCACGCGCAGCTCGAGAAGGCTCGGCCCGCCGCCGGCGCGCGCACGCTCGACCGCCCTGCGGGTCGCGGTGAACACCGCCTCGGCGTCGGTGCCGTCGACGCTCTCGCCGGGCATCGCGTACGCGGCGGCGCGGTCGCTCACCCGCTCGACCGGCATCTGCAGCGCCAGGGGCACGCTGATCGCGAGACCGTTGTTCTCGCAGAGGAAGACCACCGGCAGCCGGTGCACCCCGGCGAGGTTCATCGCCTCGTGGGTCGCGCCCTCGCTCGCGGCGCCGTCGCCGAACCAGCACAGGGCCACGCTGTCCTCGCCGCGCACCCGGGCCGCGTACGCGGCCCCGACGGCGTGGGGGATGTGGGCGGCGATCGCGCTCGAGATGCTGCCGATCCGCAGCGCGGGGCTGGAGAGGTGCATGGTGAGCTGGCGGCCGCCGGAGTGGGGATCGGCGCCGCGCGCGAGGCCACCGAGGAGGATCTCGTACGGCGTGACACCGAGCGCCATCCCCACGCCCATGTCGCGGTAGTAGCACCACGCGGAGTCGTGGCCGCGGCGCATCGCCGCGGCGCTGGCGATCTGGGCGACCTCGTGACCGCGGGCGGTGAGGACGAAGCCGGCCCGGCCCTGGCGGGAGAGCAGCCAGAGCTGGTGGTCGACGGCACGGGTGAGCACCGCGATGCGGTAGATGCGCACCAGCAGTCCGTCGGGGATCGGGGGTTCCGCCGGCGCGCTCACGAGCAGCCGATGATACGGGCGCCCGCCCGCGCCGGGCTCAGCCCGCGGCTGCCCGGGGACTGCTCCGCTGCGGTGCCGGGGGGAGGGTCCCCTCCGGCTTGTAGGCGACCGCCCGGTCGCGCTGCTCCTTGGCGCGGTACAGCGCGATGTCGGCGCGCTGCACCACCTCCTCGGCGTTGCCGCCGTCGGTCGGGAAGACCGCGAGCCCGACGCTGACCGTGACCGGCACCGGCCCCTTCGGCAGCCGGATGGCGGTGGTCTCGCTCCGGATCGCCTCGCGGAGACGCTCGGCGACCTCGAGCGCGTCGTCGGCACCGAGACCCGGAAGCAGCACCAGGAACTCCTCACCGCCGTACCGGTACGCGTGGTCGGAGCCCTGGCGCAGTCCCTGCGTCTGCAGCACCCGGCCGATCACCCGGAGGATGTCGTCGCCGAATCTGTGACCGTAGGTGTCGTTGTATGTCTTGAAGTTGTCGACGTCGGCGAGCAGCACGGTGAGCGGGTAGCCGATGCGCTCGGCGCGCACGACCTCCTCGGCGAGCCGGTTGTCGAGCGCACGCCGGTTGCCGAGCCCGGTGAGCGCGTCGGTGACCGATCGTGCTTCGGCGAGCGCGCGCAGGTGCTCGCGCTCGCGGGTGATGACCACCGTCAGGCCGGTGACGATGGCGACGATGAACAGCCGGAACACCAGCTCGTCCCAGTGGATCTGGAAGGTCCCCGGGCTGGCGCCGATGCTCTCGCCGATGCGCCGTGAGGCGATGAGGACTCCGCCGTAGGCGGCGAGGAACGCGAAGGCGATCCAGGTCTTGCGCGGATAGTTCACCGCGATCTCGATCGCGATGACGCTGAAGAGCGCGAAGCCGGTGTTGTAGTGGTTGTTGCTCAGCAGCAGCACCCATCCTGCGCAGATCAGGAAGTCGCCGACGATGAACGCCCCGACCAACCGCTCGGCGAACCACGCCGAGCGTTTGTGGATCGGCTTCAGACCGAAGAAGGCGATCGAGTTGTACGCGGCCAGGGCGATGGTCATGGCCACGAGGCCCGCCCGCGAGATGGGCGCCGGCTGCCAGTCCTTCGGACTGGCCTGGATCCCGAACGCGAGCCCGAACCCGACGACGACCGCGATCCAGCGCCCGACCGAGATCGACCACTGGGTCTTCAGCCACTCCTCGGCTGCGCTCGTCGGCTCTGCCGGGGAATCACCGCCGATGCTCACCCACGGCCCCCATAGCCCTGACCGGCCGGACCCCCACCCGTCCGGCGCGCGGCGCCACTCCGTATGTGATCGGCATCTTAAGTGAGAAACGGCCGCGGACGGCCATTGGGTGCACGGCCGAGTCTCCTCAGGCTCCGGCGGAGGCGGCCACAGGCCGCGCGGGCAGCACGAGCAGTCCGATCAGCCAGCCCTCCGCCGCCGCGAGCAGGATCGCGCCCGTCCAGACGTGTGTGGGCCACCACACACCGCGGGCGGCGACGAGCGCGGCGAAATACGCGGTGTATGCCGCCGCGGGCCAGAGAGCCGCAAATGCGAGAAACCGACGGCGGCTGCGCGGTGACGCACGAAGCACACGCACCAGGAGGTCGCCGAGCAGCCCCATCCCGATGGCGAGAAGCGCCAGGGGGCCGATGTGGTCGACCGACGTGACCAGGAAGCCGTTGAGGCCGGCGATCACGGTGAGCGACCCCACCGGCAGCCGCAGGTGGGCGAGGAGGAGCAGCGCGATCCCGACGAGAAGCCCCGCCTGCACGAGGACACCGAGCAGGCCGAGCTGCATCTCACGGTTGCGCAGCCCGAGAACCGGGGGCGGGGCCGCGCCGGCCGCCCAGAGGTTGCTGAGCGGGTGGTCGAACTGGGTCAGGTAGGTGAGAACGCTGAGGGTCAGCGCCGCCGAGAGCACCGCCGGCCACGGGGCCGCCGCGCTCCGGCTGCTCCAGGCGAGCCGCAGCGGGCCGCTCACGATCAGGCCGGTGCTCACCGTGAGCAGCACGTGGGGTGGGCTGACCAGCCCGTTCACCCCGGTCTCGACCCCGAAGATCGTGTGCCAGGCGCCGTCGAGGGCCCCGGAGGCCGCGAAGAGCGCGCAGCCGGTGAGCGAGAGGCCGTAGCCCGACGCCCAGTCCCAGGCGAGCCCACGGCCGATGCGGCTGTGGCGCAGCACGAGCAGATAGGCGGTGGTCGCGAGCATCCCCGAGTAGAGGACGGCGTGCCACGGGGTGAGGAAGGACTCGGCGAGGCGGAGGTGGGAGTGCGCCCAGACGTCGAGGTAGCCACCGCCGACGATCCACGAGGACAGAGCGACCAGCCCCCAGTCGGCGCGGCCGCCGGCCACGTCCGCGGCGGCGGCGGAGGGCGCCGCCGAGCGGAGAGAAGCGGACCTCCCCCCGGTGATCGTCGCCATGCTCCCTCCCGCGCGCCGGCCACAGCCGGGAGTTCGCGCACCGCCAGTGTAGGACCCCGGCACCGTGCGCGAGCCCCGGATCCGCCTCTACCGGCCGGGCACCCCGTCCTCGGCGGCCGGCGCGGCGTCGGTCGGGAAGGTGAGAGCCTGGACGGCGGCCTCGAGCAGCCCGCGTGGCCGCTCCCCGGGGGCCGGGTGGGCCCGCACCCGCGCCACGAGCACCGGACCGCGCACCCCGCGGAGGTGGCGGGGGAGCGCCCGCGACCAGCGGAACTCGTCGCCGGTGGCCTCGCGCACCTCGGCGGTGGCGACGACGTAGCCGGGACGGGCGGCGGCGGTCAGCCGGCTTGCGAGGTTCACCGCGTGCCCGTACCAGTCGGCGCCGACCTCGACCGCGGGGCCGGAGGCGACGCCGGCGCGGAGCTGGGGGAAGTCCTCGCCCTCGGCGTCGACGGCGGCGACGAGGCGGAGCAGGCAGTCGACGAGGGGACCGGCCTCGGGGGAGACGAACATCACCGCGTCGCCGATGGTCTTGACGATCGCCACCTGCGGCCCGGCGAGCTCGTACGCGAGGGTGACCAGGCGTCCCGCGACCCGTCCGATCTCGTCGGCGTGGACCCGGTTTCCCAGGCGGGTGAAGCCGACCAGGTCGGCGAAGGCGACGCAGATGTCGCGGGCACCGCGCACCCCGCCGGTCTCGCGCTCGACCCGGCCGACCGCCTCCTGGCGCAGCGCCTCGCGGAGATGGCCGCGGAACTGGTAGATCCCGAGCGCGGTGACGAGGGGGAAGAACTCGTCGGCGGCCCTCACGTACCGGCGGCTCACGTCGAGCTCGGAGTCGCCGGCGCGGACGAGGACCCGGGCGGCGACCCGGGTGATCGCCCGGGCGATGCTCGAGACCCCCTGGCCGGCGACCCGGCAGACGTCGACGATGTCGTCGGCGGGGATCCCCGCCTCGAGAAGCCTGGCCAGAGCGCTCGCAGCGGTGAGGTCGGCGTTGGTGAGCTCGGACACCGGCGAGAGCCCGGCGGCGCGCCGGAACTCGTCGAGCTGGGCGCGGCTGAGCCCGGTGCGGCGTTCGAGGGTCTCGTCGGAGTACTGCCGGCCGCCGCGCAGGATCAGGTCGGTGAGCAGGAGCGAGAGCCGGTCGCTCTCGACGGCGTCGAGCAGGTCCTCGCGCTCGACCCCCTCGTCGAGGAGCTCGCGGATCAGCCGCCGCCGCGCCCGCCGCTCCGCCTCGGTCTCGGCGCCCGCGAGCAGCGGGTCGCCGGGGGCGAGGCGTGCCCGCCGTCGCGGCGGGCTCGCCTCGGTGTCGTCTCCATCCCCGGGTGCGGTCATGCCCCGATTGTGGGCGACGGGGCTCGACCGGCGACCTGGACGGGCAGCGACACCAGGCCGCGGAGCAGGATCCCGGGCCGCCAGCGCAGCTGCTCCGGTGGGACCGCGAGCCGCACGTCCGGGAAGCGCCGCACGAGCTCGCCGATCGCGATCCGCCCCTCGAGCCGGGCGAGCGGAGCCCCGAGGCAGTAGTGGGGGCCGAGCCCGAAGGAGAGGTGGCGGTTCTCCGTGCGTCCGAGGTCGAGCCGCTCCGCGTCGGCGAACTGGGTGCCGTCGGCGTTCGCCGAGGCCACGCCGACGAGCACGAGCGCCCCCCGGGGGATGGTGACCCCGCCGAGGTCGACGTCCTCACGTGCGTAGCGCTCGCTCGCGTGGTCGACGGGGCAGGCGAGACGCAGCAGCTCCTCGACGGCGGGGCCGATGAGGCCCGGGTCGTCGCGGAGCCGGGCGAGCTGGTCGGGGTTGCGGAGCAGCAGCAGCGTCCCCGTGGCGATGAGGTTGACGGTGGTCTCGTAGCCGGCGATGAGCAGGACGAACACCATGGCGAGGAGCTCGTCGTCGTCGAGCCGATCGCCGCTCGCGTCGGGGGCCGCGAGCCGGCTGATGAGGTCGTCCCGAGGATCGAGGCGCCGCTCGGCGATGAGGCGCCGGAGCAGGCGCATCATCGCGAGCACGTCGGGGAGCCTCATCAGCATGCGCAGCGTCGGCCGGGTCGACGGACGCGCGCCGAGCAGGGTGGTCACGTAGCGGCGGAAGCGCATCCGGTCGCGCTCGGACACGCCCATGACCTCGGCGATCACGGTGAGCGGCAGCGGCAGCGCGAAGGCGGCGACGAGGTCGGCACTGGTCGAGCCGGCGAGCCCGTCGAGGAGCTCGGACGTGAGCGTCACGATCCGCGGCTCGAGCTGGGCCATGTACCGCGGCGCGAAGGTCTCCTGGACGAGGCTCCGCAGCCGCCGGTGGTCCGCCCCGTCGGCGTCGAGCATCGTCCTCTGCAGCGGCCGCAGCGACCTCGGCGCCCACGGGAGGCGGAGGTCGCCGGGGTCGCGGGCGTTGCGGACGTTCTTGACGAAGCGCTCGTCGCGAAGGACGAGCGCGGCCTCGGCGTACCTGGTGACGACATACGCGTGGCCGTCGGCGAACGGCGCGGGGATGCGCACCACCGGCCCCTGCGCGCGAAGCCGGGCGCAGGCGGGGAGGGGGTCCGCCTTGAACACGGCGGAGTCGATCTCGACCGCCGTCGGGAGGGCGGTGGTGGTCGGGGTGGGCGTCGTCGTCGTCGTCGCGGTCATCGTCATCCCCTCTCTCTCGGCGGCCCCTTGAACCAGAGTCCGGTCAGGAACTCGGGAAGCTCGTCCCATCGCCGGGCGAGCACCGGCTCCTCGAGGATCGCGAGCATCAGCAGCCCGAGCCCGGTGGCGGCGGCGACCCGGACCAGCAGCTCCGGATCGAGATCGCCGAGCTCGCCGGCCCTCGCCCGGCGGGCGAGCTCGGCGTCGGCGGCCTCGTACGCCTCGGCGACCCGCTCCGCGAAGGCCTCCCGCAGGTCGGCGTCGGCCAGGAGCTCGGGGAGCACGGCGGTGAACAGCCCGCGGGTCTCGCGAACCTGCGCGAACCGCCGCGCCATGTACGTCCGTGAGAACTCGCGAAGGTCCATCCCCGCGTGCTCGGCGAAGTCGTCGCGGCGCTCGGCGAACCGTCCCAGCTGGGCGATGAGCGCGAGCAGCAGCTCCTGCTTGCTCGAGAAGTAGAGGTAGATGGTGCCGTCGGCGATCCCGGCCTCGCGAGCGATGTCACGCACCGTGGTGCGGTGGTAGCCGCGCTCGGCGAGGACCCGCGCGGCGGCGTCGAGGATCTGGGTCCGGCGCCGGTCGCCGCGCTCCTCGTCGCCGATGGCCCGCATCGCCCGCCCTCTCGTGCCCATCCCAGGTGAATGAAGCTTCATTCAGTCTACGTGGACGGGGCTCGCTGGGCAAGGAGCGCGGCGGCGCTACCCTCGACGCCTCGAACCAGTCCGTGGAGGGAGCGCGATGCGCGCGGAGGAGATCCTCGACCGGGTGCGCGACACCCTGACCATCCGCCAGGTCTTCGGTGAGCCGTACGAGCGCAACGGGACCCTGATCGTGCCCGTCGCCAGGCTCGTGGGTGGCGGCGGAGGAGGAGGGGGAGAGGGCAACAGCCCCGCCGAGGGCGGCGGGCGCGGCGGTGGCGGCGGGTTCGGCTTCGAGGCGCGCCCGGTCGGCGCCTACGTCATCCGTGGCGACGAGGTGGCGTGGCGGCCCGCCGTCGACGTGACCCGGATCGCCCTCGGCGGGCAGATGGTCGCGATCGTCGCCCTGCTCGTCCTCCGAGGCGTGATCCGCCGGCTGACCCGGCGCTGAGGCTCAGGAGATCCCGCGGGGCTCGGGGACGAGGTCGGTCGCGGGCATCCACTCGAGCCTCCCGGCCGCCTCCAGCTCGCGCACCGCGGGCACCGGGTCGGGGTCGCCGTACGCACCGCGGTCGTCCTCCGCCTTCGCAGTGACGTCCGTGAGCCAGAACGACGCCTCGAGGGCGATGCCGTTCGGGTCGGTGAAGTAGATCGAGTGGATGAAGCCGTGGTCGATCTCCTCGGTCACCTCGACCTCGGCCTCCTGCAGCCGCGCCTGGAGGGCGAGCAGCGACTCGTGGTCCGGCAGGCTGAACGAGAGGTGGTCGAACTGCAGCGGCTGGCCGACCCGCCATCCCGCCGGCTTGCAGAAGGTCCCGCCGCCCTTCCACTCGAAGAAGGCGACGGTGTTCCCCGGCGCGATCTCGAAGAAGTAGTGGCGCATCGGTCCCGCCATGAGGGTCGCGACGAGCCGCATGCCGAGCACGCCGTGGTAGAAGCGGACGGTCGCGTCCATGTCGGGCGTGACGAGCGCGAGGTGGTTGACGCCCTGCCACGCCGGCCGCGGCATGTCCTGGATGGCGGCGGACGCCGTCCTCGGGGCTCCATCGCTGGCGGCCATCGATGCCCTCCTCTGATCAGGCGACGCCGACGTTCCGGAGGAGTTCCACGAGGCTGTGGGCGATCCGCGCCGCCTTGGCGTCGTCGACGGCGGCGGGATCGAGATCCGGGATGAAGCGGCCCACGCCGGCCGGGTCCTCGTCGACCAGGTAGCGCACCAGCGCGTGACCGATCTCCGCCGCGGTGAAGTCGTCCAGCACGTCCGCCATGTCTCTCCTCCGGTGCACGACGCCCGCGGGTGCGCGGGCCCTCGACGACAGGGTACTACCCCGCCTTCAGCCTTCCACCGGCGATTTCAGCGCTCCGCAAGGAGGGCTTCAGCGCCTCCCCCGATAGGAGGGCGCGGCCGGGTGAACCCGGCGATTGACGACATCGCCGGCAGGCGTTAGGGTGGCGGCCCGCCCCGGTCCGCGGCGGGAAGCTCATGACGCAGCTGGGGCGATGAGTGTTGAGGACCGGCCGGGGGGGGTGGATCCCTCGCCGGGTGGCGCTCGCCGCCGTCACCACGCTCGTGCTGACGGCGGTGTCCCCCGGCCCGTCGCTGCCGAGTCCGGATCGAGCGTACGCCGCGTTCAACTGTGCGCTCCCGCGCTGCACCCCGCCGCTCCTCGACCACGGCGGTCCCGTGGTGCACGACCCGCGCGTCTACCTCGTCTTCTGGGGACACCTCTGGTCCGGCGATCCCGGCGGCGTGGTCTCGGCGGAACAACGGCTGTTCCGGGGGCTCGCAGGCGCGGGCGGAACGTACAACGACATCCTCACGGACTACCACGACGATCGCGACTACGTGCACATCGACACGGTGCTCGCCGGCAGCTGGACGGACACGGCCGACCCCGCCGGGACGATCGATTTCCCGCAGCTGGCCGGAGAGGCGGCGCACGCAAGCGCGGTGAACGGCTGGTCGAACAGCTCGGAGACCGTGTACTTCGTTCTCACTCAGTCGGGTACTCCGACTCCGTACCGGAGGTCGGGCACGTGCGGGTATCACGTTCCCTACACGGTCTCCGGTGCCACCTACCTCATCGCCACGGCGCTGTGGCCTTCGGATCAGGCCGGGTGCCTGAACGGGTTCGGCGGCGGCAACACGGCCGACGCGGTCACCGTGGCGTCATCCCACGAGTACGCGGAGACGGTGACCGACCCGATGCTCGACGCCTGGAGGACGGTCGACCCGGCGCCGGTGGAGATCGGTGACCTCTGCGAAGGGCTGTTGCCCGCGTTCGTGCGGATTCCGGGCGTGGGTTCCGTCCAGTTCCTGTACGACGACGCCACGGGCCGCTGCGATTCCGGGCTCACGAGCCGCCAGGTCGTGCCGCCGAGGCGTGAGGGCGCCCTGAGCAGATACTCCGGGTCCGCCGGCCACTGGACCACATCCGGGTCGGTCACGTCGGGATTCACCGTCGAGTCGTCGCTCGGGTTCTCGCTGCAGAGCGCGTCCTCGCTCACGACCGCGGTCTACGAGTGCCGGCCGGCGGTGGGGGCCGGCCACTTCACGACCACGAGCAGCCTGTGCGAGGGCACGGTCAACATCCCGCTGCGGCTCGAGGGCTGGCTCTTCACGTCGCCTCCGCCCAGCCCCCTGACCGGCACCGCCGTCTATCGGTGCCGTGCAGGCATCGATCACTTCGACAGCACGGCGTCCGGATGCGAGGGACAGATCGTCGAGGGCCTGCTCGGATATGCGCTGACCGAGGCGACGCTGGGCCGCTACACCGGCGCCGGATATCACCAGGTCAGCTCCGGTCAGGTGAACGTCCCCTACCGCGCCGAGGAGCCTCTGGGGACGGTCATGTCCGCACCGACCGGCGGCGCACCGGTGAGGCCGATCTACAACTGCCTGGTCGGCGGCGGCCCGGGGTACATGACGTCGACCGCATCCACCTGCGAGGGGACGCAGACCATCGGGCTGAGCGGCTACGTGTACACCACGCCTCCCCCGGGCGCGTCCGTCCTCCCGCTCTGGCGGTGCCGAGCCGGTGCTGATCACTTCGTGTCGAATGACCCCGGGTGCGAAGGCCAGGTCGCGGAATATCAGCTGGGCTACATCAGGCAGTCGGTCGGTCTCGCTCGGTACGCGGCTCCCGGCGACCACTGGTCGACGACCACCGGCATGGACGACGCGCACTCCTGGGACTCGATGCTCGGGTACCTGTTCGCCGCCGATCCACCCGACTCGACCGCACCCCTCTACGCGTGCATCACCGCCGCCGGCGGACACTTCACATCTCCCGACCCGGGATGCGAGGGGAACACCCGGCTGGCGCTCGACGGCTACGTGTACACGACGCCGCAGCCTGGGACGGCCGCGCTCTACCGCTGCGTGCTCGGGCTCGACCACTTCGACACCCTCAGCTCGGGATGCGAGGACTCCGGCGGCACGAACGAGCTGACGCTCGGATACGTCGAGACTGGCGACGAAGGGTGACGGGGCGGCCCCGCCGGCGCATACTGCGTGCGGCTGTGAGGTCTGCGCGCACTGGGGTCGTCCTTGGCATCCTGCTGGTGGGTGTCGCTCTGGCGGTCACCCTCGGCCTGTTGCTGCCCCATCGGTCCGCGCCCCCCGGCCGGGGACCGGCTTCCTCCGCGACGACCACGACATCGTCGGGGAACGCCTCCGCGCCGCCGTCCTCGGCTGCGCAGAGCGCCGTCTCCGCGCCACCGTCCTCTGCGTCCTCGACGGCCTCCCAGGCCGCTCCTCCGCCGGTCGCGGCGCCGGCGACACCATCGCCGACGCTTGCCCTGACCGAGGCGCAGGAGGGCCAGACCTTCACCCTGACGATGGGCACGGTCGTGAGCTTCAGCGTCAGGTCCGACGGACGCAACCGCTGGGGGCCGCCCCGCGCGCAGGACGAGACCATTCTCGCCCCGATGGTGTCGACCGCGGACTCCGACGGGAACGCCTCCGGGCGGTTCAGGGCGTCCAGGCGGGGAACCACCTATGTCCAGATGTTTCCCGCGAACGGGTGCCCGACCCCGGCGTCCGGGGGCACGCCGATCCCCTGCATGCTCGGCAAGCTGGTCTGGAGGTTCGTGGTGTCCTGAGCTCGGTCCGGGGTCTCCCCCCAGGGGAGAGTCGAGCGGCGGATCGGGTCTTGACCCTCCAACCGCAGGAGCAGCGATGGTGGGATCGAGCCGGCCGCGCGGCCGGCGGAAAGGAATGCGCACATGAGCACCCTGGTCACCAACGAGCTCTTTGCCCAGCCCGGTCGTGGGGACGATGTCGCCAACCTGCTGTTGGAGATCCTGGGCGAGAGCCTTCAGTGGGATGGCTGCGAGACCATCCGGATCGTGCGGGATCAGGACGACCCCGATCACGTGGCCGGCTTCACGGAATGGACCGAGCGCCGCAACTTCGACGACTACCTCGCGTGGCGGACGGAGCGCGGCTTCAGCGACACCTTCCTGGCCATGATGACCCGGCCGTTCGTCATCCACTACTACGACACGGCGTTCTTCGACCAGGGCGTCGCCGCACGCCGGCGCTGACGGCCTGGGGTCGACCGCCGCCTCGGGCCCCCGGCCGCGCGGCGGTCGGGGGCCCCGTCTCCACACCCGGAGGTGTTGCGGCCGGAGCTGACATCAATACCGAGCGACCCTGCGCTCGCGAGGGCTGGCCTATGGGATGGTGTGCCCGGTCGCCAGGATCCAGGCGGGCACCCAGAACGTGTAGACGGCGGTGCCGATCAGGATGGTTCCCAGCGCTCGTGGCTGGAACTTCCCGTACGTCGTCGCTGCGATGCAGAGGAAGGTGACCGCCCAGAAGATGAGGATCGACCGGAACATCCAGCCCCCATCGAAGAACTGCCAGTAGGCGAGGGGAGCGAGCGCCACCGCGGCCGACACGTTCCCCAGCGGGCGCAGGTCCAGTCCGAGGATCTCGGTGACGCCGAGCAGGGTGAAGAAGGCCGCGTAGAAGATGATCAGGCCGGCGAGCAGGACGGAGGC
>DATKEY010000228.1:0-5586 GCA_035544475.1 Candidatus Dormiibacterota bacterium
GGCGCCACCAGGTCGCGATCCAACGCGCCGCCGGCGACCAGACCGGCGGCGAGACCGGCGACCGTCCCCTCGACCATCGAGGGGAAGACGTTGTTGGTGCCGGTGGAGATGGCGACGAGCGGCACCTCGCCGCACGCGGACGCGACCGCGCGGTGGGTGCCGTCACCACCCAGGGTGACGATCGCCCCGACCCCCGCGGCGGCGAGCCGGCGGGCGGCCTCGATCGAGTCGCCGGCGGCGCCGCAGGGGTGGATCGGAAGCGGCTCCAGGGCGAGCCCCGGCACCCGCCCGTCGAGCGCGGCGGCGACGATGCCCGAGCCGTCGACGAGGTACAGGACGCGGTCGACCCCCGCGGCCTCCAGCCCGCAGACGACGCGCCGGACGATCGCCGACTTCTCGTGGTTGGTCATCACCGAGGCGGCGCCGACCAGGCGCCGGATGTCCCGTCCGGCGGCGGCGTTGACGATGAGCCCGACGCCGGCGCCGGCTGCGGCGCTCATCCCAGGCGCTCGGCCAGCGCCTGCAGGAAACGGGCCGCGGGGGCGCCGTCCACGAGCCGGTGGTCGAACGTCAGCGACAGCCACATCGTCGGGCGGACCGCGACCCGGCCGTCGACGACGGTCGGCTTCTCGACGATCCGGCCGGTGCCGAGGATGGCGCACTGCGGCGGGTTGACGATCGGGGTGAAGGTGTCGGCACCGAAGGCGCCGAGGTTGGAGATGGTGAAGGTGCCGCCCTCGATCTCCTCGAGGCTGAGGGTCCCCGCCTGCGCCTTCGCCGCCAGATCGACCCGCTCGCGGGCGATGTCCCCCAGCGAGCGGGTGTGCGCGTCGCGGATGACGGGGACGATCAGGCCGTCGTCGAGGGCCACCGCGAAGCCCATGTGGACCTGCTCGGAGACGACGATCGAGCCGTCCACCAGGGCCGAGTTGAGGAGGCCGTGCTCGCCCATCAGGGCGGCCACCTCCTGGATGAGCAGGTCGGTGTAGGTGAGACGGATCCCCGTCGCCGCCTCGAAGCCGGGGGAGAGCCGCGCACGCCGGGCGACCAGGCCGGTCACCTCCGCCTCGCGGGAGATGGTGACCTGGGCCATGGTCTGGAGGCTCTCGTGGAGCCGCTCGGCGACCACCTGGCGGATCCCCTCGAAGGGGATCGCCCGGCCGGCGGCCGCGGGGGCCGGCGCCGCCGCGGCGGCGGCGTACGCCTCCACGTCGTCGGTGGTGATCCGCCTGCCGGGCTCACGGGGAGGGACGAGCGCGATGTCGACACCGAGCTCCCGAGCCCGCCGCCGGGCGGCGGGCGAGACCGGCGCGTCACCGGCGGAGGCCGGGGCCGGGGTCGGGGCGGCCGGCGAGCTCCGCGACGCGACCCCGTCGCCCCTGCCCACCGCCGCCCCGCGCACCGCCACCACCTCGCCGAGCTCGGCGGCGGTCGGGAAGGTGTCCCCGGCCTCGCCGATGAGCGCGAGGAGCCCGCCCACCGGCAGCTCGGCTCCGTCGCCGGCGACCACGCGTCCGAGCACGCCCGAGGCCGGCGCGTCGACGAGCGCATTGACCTTGTCGGTGTGCAGCTCGAAGAGCGGCTGACCCTTCTCCACCGGGTCGCCCTCCGCCACCAGCCAGTGCTGGACCCTCCCCTTCTTCATGGACATGCCGAGCTTGGGCATGCGGACCTCGGTCAGCACGGCGTTCTAGTCGAGGGTGGCGCGAACAGCGGCGACGATGCCCTCCACGCTGGGAACGTAGAAGTCCTCCAGCGGCGGCGAGAAGGGAACCGGGGTGTGGGGCGCGGTGACCATCTGGGGGGGCCCGTCGAGGTGGTCGAAGGCGCGCGAGGCGACCAGGGCGACGACGTCGGTCGCGATCGAGCAGCGCGGGTTGTCCTCGTCGACCACCACCAGCCGGCGCGTCTTGCGCACCGACGACAGGATCGCCTCCTCGTCCATCGGGGAGATGGTGCGAAGGTCCACCACCTCGACGGACACGCCCTCGGACTCCAGGGCCTCGGCGGCCTCGAGCGCCAGGTGGACCATGCGGCCCAGGGTGACGACGCTCACGCCGTCGCCCTCGCGTTTGACGTCGGCCACGCCGAGCGGGATGACGTGCTCGCCGGGCGGGACCTCGCCCTCGATGTCGTAGAGCAGCTTGTGCTCGCAGAAGATCACCGGGTCGTCGTCGCGGATGGCCGCGACCAGCAGCCCCCGGGCGTCGGCGGGGGTCGAGGGCACCACGCACTTCAACCCGGGCATGTGGGTGAAGACGGAGTAGTGGCAGCCCGAGTGCTGGCCGGCGGCGCGGAAGCCGGCGCCGATCATGGTGCGCACCACCATCGGCACCGACGCCTTGCCCCCGAACATGTAGCGGAACTTGGCGCCCTGGTTGAAGATCTGGTCGAAGCAGACGCCGAAGAAGTCGACGAACATGAGCTCGGCGACCGGCCGCAGCCCGGTCGACGCGGCGCCGACCGCGGCGCCGATGTACGCCGACTCGGAGATCGGAGTGTCGAGCACTCGGTCGCGGCCGAACTGCTGGACCAGCCCCTTGGTCACGCCCAGGACCCCGCCCCAGGCGTCCTCGTTCTCGAAGCCGGGGACGGTCGCGCCGCCGGCCACGTCCTCGCCCATCAGGACCACGCTCGGGTCCCGCTCCATCTCGGCGGCCAGCGCCTCGGTGATCGCCTGGCGAAAGGTCAGGGTGCGCGTGGCGATTGCCATGTCTGGATCTCCCTGTCTCAGTCAGTAGGCGACGTAGACGTGGGTGAGCGCCTCCTCGGGCGCGGGCAGGGGGCTGCGCTCGGCGAACTCGATCGCCGCGTCCACCTGGCTCTCGGCGTCCCGGTCGATACGCTCGACATCCTCGGCGGTCAGCAGGCCGCGCTCGGTCGCCTGCCGTGCGAAGAGGGTCAGCGGGTCGTGCTGCCGGCGGTAGTCGCTCGACTGCTCGGCGGTCCGGTAGGTGACCTGGTCGCCCTCGAAGTGGCCGAAGTAGCGCCAGGTCCTGGCCTCGATCAGGCTGGGCCCCTCGCCCCGGCGGGCACGCCCGACCGCTTCCGCGGCGGCCTCGGAGACCGCGATCACGTCGTCGCCCTGCACCAGGACACCGGGCATGTTGTAGGAGGCGGCACGGTCGGCGATGGCGGTCGCCGCGCAGTGGTAGGTCCACGGGGTCGACTCGGCGAACTGGTTGTTCTCGCAGACGAAGACGACCGGCAGCCTCCACACCGCGGCGAGGTTCATCGCCTCGTGGGTGGTGCCCTGCTCGGCGGCGCCGTCGCCGAAGAAGCAGACCGTGACCGCGCCGGTCTTCAGGACCTTGGCGGTGAGCGCCGCGCCGGCGGCGAGCGGCGGGCCGCCGCCGACGATGCCGTTGGCGCCGAGCATGCCCCGGGAGAGGTCGGCAACGTGCATCGAGCCCCCCTTGCCGCGGCAGCAGCCGTCGACCTTGCCGAAGAGCTCGGCCATCATCTCGCCGAGGGGCACGCCCTTGGCGATGCAGTGGCCGTGACCGCGGTGGGTGGAGGTGATCCAGTCCCCGTCGGTCAGGCACCCGATCACCCCGACGCCGACCGCCTCCTCGCCGGCGTAGAGGTGGACGAAGCCGGGGATGCGACCCTCCGCGAAGATGGCGGCGACGCGCTCTTCGAAGGCGCGGATCAGCCGCATCCGCTCGTAGATCCAGACGGCCCTGTCCCGGGTGAGCTCCATGGCGTGTCCCCCTAGAGGCGACCCTGCGAGTCGCCCGCACAGGGATACATCGATCCGCGGCTGTGGTCAACGGGGACCTGCGCCCAGT
Source organism: Candidatus Dormiibacterota bacterium (assembly GCA_035544475.1). Classification (GTDB taxonomy): domain Bacteria; phylum Chloroflexota; class Dormibacteria; order Aeolococcales; family Aeolococcaceae; genus CF-96. The sequence continues at coordinate 3,792 of DATKEY010000228.1, forward strand.
ACGGGGCTCCGGCCGGCTGATCACGTGGAGATCGCGGTGACCCTCCGGGGGACGACCCTGCAGGAGGGGGATCGGGTCGAGCTGTTCCCACCGGCGTCGGGGGGGTGAGGGGCCGCTGCTGGCGCCCTCCGGTGCAGCAACGGTATCGTCGCGCCTCGGAGGTGGGCTCTGGCCATGGGCGCGTACCTGACACGCAGGATCGACGGCGCAGCGCGACTGCGTGAACTGCTCCGCGGTCCGGATCCGGTGCTGGCACCGGGGGCCTTCGATGCCCTCTCTGCACGCATCGTCGAGGCCGCCGGCTTCTCCGCCGTGTACATGACCGGCTTCGGAACGGCCGCCTCGCTCCTCGGCCGCCCCGACGTCGGCCTGCTGGGGATGACCGAGATGGTGGACAACGCTCGGCGCATCGTCGGGGCGGTCGACATCCCCGTGATCGCGGATGCGGACACCGGCTACGGCAACCCCATCAGCGTGATCCGCACCGTGCAGGAGTACGAGCGCGCCGGCGTGGCCGGCATCCACATCGAGGACCAGGTGGCTCCGAAGCGCTGCGGCCACCTGGAGGGGAAGCAGGTGATCCCACCGGCGGAGATGGCGGAGAAGATCCGGGCTGCGGTGGACGCGCGATCGACGGCCGACCTCCTGATCATCGCACGCACCGACGCGCGCGCCGTCGAGGGGCTCGACAGCGCCCTGGATCGGGCCCGCCGGTACCAGGAGGCCGGGGCGGACGCGCTCTTCGTCGAGGCTCCTCAGGACGAGGCGGAGATCGAGGCGGTGGCCCGCGCCTTCCCCGACGTACCGCTGCTCTTCAACTGGGCCGAGGGAGGCAAGACGCCCCCCGTCACCCACGCGCGGCTGCGAGAGCTCGGCTTCCGGATCGTCATCTTCCCGATCAGCACGCTACTGGCCGCGACCCGGGCGATGCGCGAGGTCCTCGAGCACATCCGGCTCGACGGGACGCCGGCCGGCGCGCTCGCGGGGCTCCCGCGCTTCGGCGAGTTCACCGACTTCATCGGCCTGCCGGAGGTGCGAGGGCTGGAGGCCCGCTACGCCACCGGCGAGCCGAGACCACCCACATCCACATAGGAGAACGTCGCATGGCGAAGGTCTTCGACAAGAGGAGCATCTCCACCGAGCTCGCCCGTCAGATGATCCAGGCCGCCGAGCGCAAGGCCACCGAGATGGGCCACCCCTTCGTGATCGCGATCGTCGACGAGAGCGGCGTCCTCAAGGCCCTGAGCCGCATGGACGGCGCAGCACTGCTCAGCGTTCAGATCGCCCAGGACAAGGCCTACACCGCCGCGGGCTTCGGCCTCTCCACCGATGCGTGGCACGAGTTCATCAAGGATGATCCTCCCCTGGCCGCAGGGGCGATGGACGGCATCGACCGATTGGTCGTCTTCGGGGGTGGCTACCCGATCAAGCTGGACGGGCAGGTGATCGGTGGCGTTGGTGTCAGCGGTGGTCATTACACCCAGGACATGGAGGTCGCCCAGGCCGCCCTGGCCGCGGTGGATTCACCGGTGACGTCGGGGCGGTAGGCGCGACCCCGTCGTCGTCATCGGTCACGCCGCTCCCTTCGGGGTGATCCTTCAGCCGGCGGCCGCGCCCGTCTTCGGCGAGACGGTCTCGACCCCCACCCAGTTGCCGCCGGTGGCCCGGTAGATGGTGAACGCCCGGTTGGTGATGTCGCCCTGGTCGTTGAACCTCGTCTCGCCGATCGTGCCCCTCCAGTCCTCCTTGACGACCTGCCGGGCGACCGCGGTTCGGAAGGCGGCGTTGTCGGAGG
>DATKEY010000229.1:0-6026 GCA_035544475.1 Candidatus Dormiibacterota bacterium
TCCGAGGCGCGTGAGGACATCCGGCCGCACCTCGGCGTCGGATCAGTGGCCGAGCCCTTCGGCAGGCGCTACGACCTGATCATCAACACGGAGGTGCTCGAGCACCTCCAGCCCGCGGACTGCGAGCGCGCCGTCGCCAACATCTGCGCGCACACCGATGACGTGCTCTTCAGCTCGACCCCCACCGAGTTCGACGAGGCGACCCACATCAACGTGCGTCCCGCCGAGTATTGGGCGGAGCTCTTCCTCCGCCACGGCCTGGTCCGGGACGTCGACTACGACGCGAGCTACATCGCCTGGTGGGCGGTGCGATTCCGGCGCAGCCGCGATCCCATCGAGCGGCACATCCTCAACTACGAGCGTGCCCTCGCCCGGCTTCGCCACGAGAAGTTCTCGCGCGACGACCTGCTCGTCCGCGTCGACGAGCGCATCGACGCGCTGGCGGCCGAGGCGCGGGAGAGCATCGACAGCCTCGACGCCGCGACCCGCCGCCGGGATGAGCTTGAGCAGGCGCTGCGTCGCCTCGACCTCGACCTCGGCAGCGCGGCGCGACAGATCGATCGGCTCGACGAGTGGCGGGCGGAGCTCGAGCGTCAGCGCGCCGAGCTGGAGCGGCGGCTGGCGGTCGCCGACGCGACGATGCGCGGCCTGACCTTCAGGATCGCGGGACGGGTCCACCGCATCGCACGCAGGGTGCTCCCCCCGGACACCCGTCGGGGCAGGGCACTCAGCGACGCGGCGCGGGCAACCGTCGTCCTGGCCGCGGAGGGGCCGGGAGCGGTGGTCGAGCGGGCGCGCCTGCGTCGCACCCGCAGGCACGACCCGGGGCGCGCGCTCCCACAACTCGACCCCGCTAACCTCCGGTACCAGGACTGGCTGATCGCGCACGAGCCCGATGCGGCGCAGCTCGCGCGGATGCGGTCCGCCTCGCGCACCTGGTCCTGGCGTCCGACGGTGAGCATCGTCATGCCCGTGTACGAATCGGAGCCCTGGTTCCTCATCGAGGCGATCGAGTCGGTGCGCGAGCAGGTCTACGAGAACTGGGAGCTGTGCATCGCCGACGACGCGTCACCCTCGCCGGCGGTGCAGCAGACGCTCGCCCGATACCTCGGCGACCCTCGGATCCGCATGGTGCGGCGCGAGAGCAACGGCGGGATCGCCGCGGCATCGCAGAGTGCCGTCGGGCTCGCCACCGGTGAGCTCATCGGGCTTCTCGATCACGACGACGTGCTGGCGCCCACGGCGCTCTACCACATGGTGCGTCACTTCGCCGCGCATCCCGACGAGGGCATCGTCTACTCCGACGAGGACAAGCTCGACGGCCACGGTCGCCGGATCGACCCTCACTTCAAGCCCGAGTGGTCGCCCGAGCTGCTCGAGTCCTGCAACTACATGTGCCACCTCACCGTGATGCGGCGCGCGCTCCTCGACGAGGTGGGCGGGTTTCGCGAGGGATTCGACGGCAGCCAGGACTACGATCTGTTCCTCCGGTGCACCGAGCGCGTCTCCCGGGTCGGGCACGTCCCCGAGGTGCTGTACAGCTGGCGGATGCTGCCTCGGTCGGCGGCGGCCTCCCCGCAGGCGAAGCCCGCGGCCTACGACGCCGCGCGGAGGGCGCTGGAGAGTGCGTGCGACCGCCGCGAGGAGCGGGCGGTCGTCGAGCACAGCCCGATCAAGGGCTTCTACTTCGTGCGTCGCCGGATCCACGGCGACCCGAGCATCGCCATCGTCATCCCCACCCGCGACCGTGTCGACCTCCTCCGTGAGCTGCTGAGCAGCATCGAGGCGAACACGGGCCCGCGCAACCGCCGCATCGTCATCGTCGACAACGCCTCCACCGATCCCGCGACCCTCGCCTTCCTCGACGGCTGCGGGCACCGCGTGGTACGACATCCCGATCCGTTCAACTTCTCCGCCATCGTCAACCACGGAGTTCGCGACGCGGGCCCGACGGACCACGTCCTGCTGCTGAACAACGACATAGTGGTTCGGACCCCGACCTGGCTCGACGCCATGCTCGAGCACAGCCAGCGTCCCGACGTCGGCGCGGTCGGAGCCCGGCTGCTGCTCCCCGACGGTACGGTCCAGCACGACGGGGTGCGGGTCGGCGGCGAGAACGTGCCCGCCGACCACCTCGACCTCAGCTGCTACTTCGGTATGGGGCTCTGCAATCGCACCGTGAGCGCGGTCACCGGCGCCTGCTTGATGGTGCGCCGCTCGCTGTGGGACGAGGTGGGGGGCTTCGACGAGCGGTTGCGGGTGATGTACAACGACATCGACTTCTGCCTGCGGCTTGGCGAGCGCGGCTACCGCAACGTCTACACGCCGCTCGCCGAGCTGCTCCACCACCACTCCGCGTCGCGCAGCCGGCACCTCGTCCTTCCCGAGGACGAGCGCATCTTCACCGAGCGCTGGAACCCGCTGCGCCCGGGCTTCGACCCCTACATCTCGCCCCACATCCGGTCGTTGGCGCCACTGTCGTACCAGTAGCGCGGCGCCGGGCGGCTCAGCCGTCGCGGCGTCCGCGGGCGAGACGGTAGGCGGCGCGCACCGGCCGGTGGATGCCGGTCTGGCGCAGCGCCCGGTAGATCCGCAGGACCGGCGACGCTCGCAGCGCCTCGAGCTGGCGCCGCGCCTCGGCGAGCTCGTCGCTGAGCGCCGCGACGTGGCCACGCTCGACACCTCCGACGAGCGCACGGAGCTCCGCCTCGGTGAGCACCACCTGCAGCTCCGCCGTGCTCTCGCAGATCGCCGCCTGCGCCCGCCGCCGCGCCGCCTCGGAGCCGGCGCAGGTCCGCTCCTCGCCGTCGACGGTGCGATGCTCGGCCAGCGGCTCGGGCACCGAGAGCACCTCGTGCCACCGGCAGAGGCGCCGCAGCAGCGACCAGTCCTCGAGCGCCTCGACGGTCTCGTCGGCGCGAACCCGGCCGGCGTCGAGGTCCGCGCGCCGGTACATCACCGAGCCGCCGTGCACGCCGTCCGGTTCGAGGAGCACGTCCAGCGGCGCGGACGGCCCGGGCGCGACCTCCTTCGTCTCGGCGACGAACCCGTGGGTCTCCATCCGCCCCCGGCAGTGCACCCAACCGCCGGATGCGGCGCTGAGGCGCGGGTCTGCGGTCAGCTCGCCGGCGAGCACCGAGGCGAAGTGCGGATAGAGCACGTCACCGTCGTCGAGGAGGCAGACGAAGTCGCCGCGGGCGGCGTCGAGCCCGGCGTTGAGCGCCGGTGCCCGGCGGTGAGGTGCGCCGGGGACCACGAGGATCCGGATGTCGACGAGCCCGCACAGGTGGGTGGTGAGCGCGCGCACCTCCTCGACGTAGGCCGGATCGTCGCCGCGCACCACGACCAGGGCGGTCACCGCCGGATGGGTGAGCGCCGCCACCGAGTAGAGGGCGTCGCGCAGCCGGGTGATCCGGCCGGGTGCGGTGGTGACCACGACGTCGAGCGTGCCGGCGGCGGGTTCGACCACCGCGTCCTCGGTCGGCTCGCCGCCGGGCTCCATAACAACGACGTGCTGGTACACGGTGAGGTGGGGGTTGCGATGACCGGCGAGGGTCTCCCACACGCGGAGCATCCGTGGCGGGCAGCCCGGTGGCGGCTCCTGCTGCCAGATCTCGGTGCCGAGTGGGGGCAGCCGCACCTGCTCCACGGACGCGAGGCGCAGACCGCAGCGCCGGGCCATCCCACGGATGCCCGGGAGGGTGTAGAAGCGGAGGTGGGTGCGATCGAGCAGCCCGGCGGGGACGTAGTCCCAACGGTCGCCGGCGAGCATGAGCTGGACGTCGATATGCGAGATGTTCGGGATGGAGGCGACGATCGCGCCGCCCTCGGCGAGCAGCGACACCGCCTGGGCGAGCAGCCGCTCGGGCTCGACGAGGTGTTCGAGGACGTCGGCGACGATGATGCGGTCGAACCGGCGATGCCCGAGGAGTGCGTCGAGGTCGGTGGTCCGCAGGTCGGCGACGTGGGCCTCGAGGCCCTTGTCGCGGGCGGCGGCCACCGCGTCCTCATCGAGGTCGACGCCGGTGACCGAGCATCCCCGACGCTCCACCAGCACGGCTCCGAGGGTCCCGTAGGCGCATCCCAGGTCGAGTACGTTGCTGCCGTCGCCGATGTTCCGGAAGATCACCCCGTAGCTGGTGTTGGGGTCGTCCGGGTCGACGGCGAAGTCATAGGTTCCAGCGGAGGGCGGCATACTGCTGGTCCGGCCGTTCGGCGATGCGAGGGTGGGTCTGGGCGGTGGTCTCGGGGCGGATGGAGTCGAAGGCGCTCAACGCGCGGTCCGCCGTCTCCGCCGGGACCGCGGGACGCATGGCCGCGCGGTAGCGCGCGACGGCGGGCTCGCCGAAGTACCGCTGGCGGAGGAAGAGGCCGCCGACGTATCCGTGGAGGATCTCGCCGCTGAGGTCCTTGCCGTGGTCGGTCCGCTGGGTGACATGGACGCAGCGCGCCGAGGGCTCGACCACGCATCGGTGGCCTGCGAGCCAGCACCGCCAGCTCAGGTCGACGTCCTCGCAGTACAGGAAGAGCCGCTCGTCGAAGCCGCCCAGCTCGCGGTACACACGGTTGCGCACCAGCAGGCAGGCGGCGCTGCACCAGCCCGTGGTCCCGTCCTCGTCGTATGCCTTGGGATGCTCGAGAGGGAACTGGCAGGCCTCGACCAGCGCGGCGTCGGGCGCCGACCGGGCGCGCTCGACCAGACGAAGCAGGCAGTCGTGGAAGGGGATGGTGTCGGGGTTGAGCAGGAGCAGCAGGTCGGTCTCGGGGCCGGCCTGCCGTGCGAGGTGGTTGTGCCCCCGCCCGAAGCCGATGTTCCCCTCCGCGCTGTCCTCGTAGCCGAGCAGCAGACGGGGCGACAGCCGTTCGATCAGCGCCCTGCTGCCGTCGCCGGGGCTGTTGTTCAGCATCCGGACCCGCAGCCGGTCGCGGGGGTACTCGAGCAGCTCGAGGCCCCGCAGCAGTTTGGGCAGCCACCGGGCGGATCGATGGAGGACGACCTGGACGGCGACCGAGGGGCTGCTGTCCATCGCGGCGGATGATGCCACAGGGCGATTCCAGGCCGCCGCCGGCCCTACCTCTGTGCGTAGGTGTCGACGAAGTGGAGGATCGCCCCGATGTTGTACGGGATGGGGAGGGCGTGCTGCGCCCCGGGCATGGGCACCCGGAAGACCTGGGGACCGGTCGTGGTCGGGTACCCGGCATGGGTGTCGGCGGTGCCGTACCACATCTGGTACGGGACCGAGATGCCCTGGGCGGGCTGGCCGGCGCCGGCGGCCTGGATGGAATCCTGGTGCTCGTTGGGGAGGTGGCTGTAGGGGAGGATGCCGACGGCCGAGGAGACCGACCCCCGGGGCGCCGAGGCGACGTAGTTGAGAAGCGCAAGGGTGCCCATCGAGCAGCCGACCAGCGTGATCGGACGGTCCGGGCTGTACCGCGCCTTCAGGGCCGCGATGGCATTCACCACCGTGCTGTTCCCCCAGGTGGCGGGGCCGCCCTCGTCCGTGAAGATGACCTGGTATCCGTCCGCCGTTGCCGCGTCGAGCAGGTCGGCGAGCGCCGGATGCTGCGGGGACTCCCCGAGCCCATGCAGGTAGATGAGCACCGGCCTCGGTCGCGGCGGAGCCGGGGTGGGCGCCGGCGTGGAGGCGACCACCACTGCGGGAGCGGCGGTCGGAGTGCCGATCGGCAGCGCGCCGGTCTGGGGGACCCCGCTCGTCCTCGCGACGGTGGCCGCCGACGCGTTGACCACCTGGCTGCCGACGGAGCGCTCCATTCCGTAGGCGCCGACCGCGGCGAGGACCCCGGCGAGCGCGCCCGCGGCGGCGGTCGCCATGATGCGGCGCGAGAGCAGGCCGGCGGGCACCAGGCGTCCGGGGCGGAGGCGGGGCGCACCCTGCCGTGAGAGCGCGCCGCGCATGCGCATCGCCGGCGCCTCGATGAAGGTCCAGGAGATGAGCGCGCAGCACACCGTGATCGGCGTGGCGACGGCGAAGATCAGCAGCGGGTCGAGGTGGCGACCGCCGACG
>DATKEY010000230.1:0-13830 GCA_035544475.1 Candidatus Dormiibacterota bacterium
GTCGTCAGGCTGACGAACGTCATCTCATTCCCTTCCTGCCGCCGCTGCCCGCCCATCGGCGCGTCGGCGATCCGTCGCTGTGATGGTGACCGAGGGCCGGGATGATGTCCACCCCGGTATACGGTCAGGCCGCGGGCTTCCCCTGGAGCATGGCGACGTGGCCCATATAGTGCTCGACGACCCCGCGGGCCCACTCGCCGCCGACCGCGCCCTGGGCGAGCGCCGAGGGTGGCGCCGCCATCACCGTCGCCAGGAAGGTGGTGCGAGCGGCGGCGTAGCGCTGCAGGAGCTCGCCGTCGCCCTCCTTCGAGACCTGCTCCCGGGCCCGGCCGTTGAAGGCGTCGCGCGCCTCCTTGCTGCAGGGGAACCCGGCCATGTCCTCGATGATCCCGCGGGCCGCCTCCGCGGTCCAGGACGCGAGGTGGCCGATGAGCTCGCGAAGCGTCCACCCGCCGTAGCGCCGGCCGAGGGGAAGGTCCCTCACCAGGCGCTCGAACGTGTCGAAAGCGTCCTCAGCAGCGCTGAGGAGCCGGGCCTTGACCTCGGCCTGTGTCTCCACGTTCCCTCTGGGTCTCCGGCGGTGGGAATGAAGCGACCCCCTTTCCCACACGCCACGCCACCCGAGCCACACGGGTGGTGGCTCGGATTGTAGCCTCACGCGACGAGAGCAGCCATTGTGGAATCGAGGGCCGGGATGGACACCTCGGACGAGGCCCTGATCGAGCTGGCACGGCGGACGTCGGAGAACGCCTACGCCCCCTACTCCCGCTTCCGTGTGGGCGCCGCGGTGCGCACCGAGGCCGGCGGGGTCTACACCGGCTGCAACGTCGAGAACGCGAGCTACGGGCTGACCTGCTGCGCCGAGCGCAACGCCGTCTTCGCGGCCGTCGCCGCCGAGGGTCCGGGGATGCGGCTGGTCGGGGTCGCGGTCCACGCCGAGGCCCACACCGTCCCTCCGTGTGGCGCGTGCCGCCAGGTCATCGCCGAGTTCGGCCCGCAGGCGAGGGTGCTCTTCCCCTCAGATGGCGCGGTCACGGCGATGCGCGCCGACGAGCTGCTCCCCGGACGGTTCGAGTTCGAGCCCCCCGGGTAGCGCCCGGCCGGTGAGCGATCGCGACCAGCGCTCCTCGACGCGGCCGACCCTCCAGATGGCGAGGGCGACCGCCCAGGTGACGACGAACATCCCGACGATGACGAAGCCGAGGGTGTTGAGGTCGACGCCGCTCACCCGGTCCCAGAAGGGCCCCGACCAGCCGAGGTGGCTCGCGAGCAGCCCGAGGATCTCGATGGTCCCGACGAGCAGGGCCACCGCGACCGAGAGCCCGGTCACCGTGATGTTGTAGTAGACCTTTCGGACCGGGTTCGAGAACGCCCAGCCGTACGCCTTGCACATGAAGGCGCCGTCGGCGGTGTCGAGCAGCGACATCCCGGCGGCGAAGATGATCGGCAGGCAGAGGATCGCGTAGAAGGGCAGACCGGTTCCCGCCGCGCCGGCCGCGAGCGCGAGCAGCCCCACCTCGGTGGCGGTGTCGAAGCCGAGGCCGAAGAGCACCCCGAGCGGATACAGCTGCCAGCTCGAGCGGATGCTCCGCGCAAGCGGACCGAAGAATCGGAAGAGCAGCCCGCGGTCGTTGAGCCGCTGCTCGAGGGCGTCGTCGTCGTAGCGGCCCTCGCGCATCTCCCGGAAGACGCGGATGATCCCGAGCAGCACAGCGAGATTGAGGATCCCGATCAGGTAGAGGAAGGTTCCGGACACGATCGTCCCGATCAGTGCGCCGGTGCTGTGGAGGGCGGAGCCGTCCGAGGTCACCGCGCCGGCGATGCGGCGCGCCGCGACCGCCAGGGCGACGGCGAGGCCGAAGACGACCGTCGAGTGACCGAGGGAGAAGAAGAAGCCCACCCCCATCGGCCGCTGGCCGTCGGCCATCAGCTTGCGGGTGGTGTTGTCGATCGCGGAGATGTGGTCGGCGTCGAAGGCGTGGCGCAGGCCGAAGGTGTACGCGAGCGTCGCCGCGCCGATGCCGAGCGCCCGGTAGTGGGCGGGGAGGACGACGAGCAGGAACGTCCCCCAGCCGACGACGTGGAGCAGGGCCACCACCGCGTAGAAGCCCCCGAGGCGGCGCCACTCCGCGGGCGACATCCGCTCAGGCCCCTCTCGCCGCTCCCGCCTCTCCGCGACCAGTGCCATCTCGGCGCCACCCTAGCAAAGATGCAAGTGGCTTGCAATAGCGCACGAGTTGAACCCGCCACCCGAGCGCACTGACTGGGAACGTCCTCAGCGGCCGAGGAGGAGGAGCACGCCGCGCAGCCCGAGCACGGCGGCGGCGAGAGCCAGGTAGCCGCGCAGGGCGAGCATCGCGAGCATCCGTCCCCGGGTGATCGCGGGGCGGGCGAGCTCCTCGAGCGGCGGGGTGCGCCAGGCCCGGCGCCGCTGGACGAGCCTGCTCGGCGGCGCGGACCGCCGGGGGAGGACGACGACGTCCCCGGCGCCGAGCACCCGCACCGTGGGGCGCAGGGTGTCGAGGTACTCGGCGCGCGCCCAGGAGCGGCGGCCCCAGCCGGTGAGCGCCCCGGTGGCGAGCAGGCCGGCGGCCGTGAGCGTGCCGAGCACGACGCAGACGGGCAGGAGGGGGATGCCGGGGAGGAGCGAGGTGACGACGAGGACCATCGAGAGCAGGAGCAGGCCCGCGACGACCGTCGACGCGACCCAGTTCAGCCAGGGCGGGTTCACCCAGGGGCCCAGCACCTGGGTGTCGTTGCTCAGCAGCAGGAGGAAGACGGTCGCGCTCGGGAGGAGCAGGCCGGCCAGCGCCTGGACCATGACGGTGAGCGTCCCCGGCGCCACCCCGGGGATCACCGCGACCACCGCGGCCACGGCGATCATCCCCGCGATCACGCCGTAGAAGAAGGGCGCGCCGCGCGGGTCGCGGTGGAGCGAGTGGCGCGCGCCGGTCACCTCGGAGCAGGCGTACGAGGCGGCGAGGGTCACCGCCATCGCCCCGAGCAGGGAGCCGTCGAGGAGGACGATCGCGAAGAGCACCCGCGCCGCGGAGCCGAGCCGGGCGCCGATACCGACCGCCGCCGCTCCCGCGTCGCTGAAGTGCCCCGCCTGCGCGGTGCCCGAGAACGCCGCGGTGGTGACGAGCATCACCACCGCCGCGGCGACCGCCATGAGCACCGCCCCCACGATGGTCTCGACCCGCTCGTACGCGAGCCATCGCGGCGTGATCCGCTTGTCGACGACGCTCGACTGCTGAAAGAAGATCTGCCACGAGGTGACCGTCGTCCCCGCGAGCGCGAGCAGGAGGACGATCGGGTTGGCGTCGCCGCCGCCGATGCCGGGGACGACGAGGTCGCGGGCCGCGACATGACCGCCGCCGCGCCCGAGGATCGCGAGCGGGACGAGCGCGAGATCCACGGCGACGAGGACGTACATCGCACGTTCCCAGCGCCGGAAGCTGCCGGTGAGGGTCGCGACGAGCAGCGCGAGCGCGCAGACGATCACCGCCGGGCGGGTGGGCACGCCGAGCGCGCCCGCGGCGAGGTGGACCCCGAGGAACTCCGTGACCAGGGTGAGCCCGCAGAGGAGCATGAGGTCGCCGAGGGTGAGTGCCGACCAGAAGCGCCCGAAACGCGCGAGGATGAGGCGGGCGTGGCCGACCCCGCTCACCACCCCCAGCCGCGCCGCCATCTCCTGGTTGACGAGCAGGACGGGGAGGAGGAGCAGCAGCATCCAGAGGAGCCGGGTGCCATGGTCCTGTCCCGCCTGGGCGTAGGTCGCGACCGAGCCGGCGTCGTTGTCGGCCATCATCGCGACCAGCCCGGGGCCGCAGACGACGGCGAGCGCGGCGAGACGCGCCCGCCGCGAGCGGCGTGGCGCCCGCTCGCGGACCGGAAGCCGTCCCCAGGCGCCGTGGATGTCCCCCAGGTGCGCCGGGTCGACGACCGCGCTCTCGGCGGCCTCGACGGCGGCGGACCTCGGCACCGGGTTCACCTCCACAGACCCCGCGACGGGCTAGGATCAGTATGGTGCCGAATCCAGCGGGACGCGGTCCCCGAGCCACCCGGAATCCCGTGGGTGACGTTCGCTCCATCCACGTCGAGGACGTCGCACGGGCCCGCGCGCTGATCGCACGCACCGATCACGACGCCCTCGCCGAGCTCTTCGGAGCCCTCGGCGACCCGACCCGCCTCGCGATCGTGCAGATCCTTCTCGCCCAGGAGATGTGCACCTGCGACCTCGCGGCCACGCTGCGGCTCTCCGAGCCGGCGGTCTCCCAGCACCTGCGGATCCTGCGCAACCTCGACATGGTCAGCTGGCGCCGTGCCGGACGGATGGTCTACTACGCCGTCGACGACCGCACCGTGCGCAAGCTCGTCGATCTCGCCTCGCGGCGGCCGCCGCGCGATCCGCGCACCCGCTTCGGCGACGTCGACGAGGTCGCGCGCTGAGCCTCGTCGGGTAGGCTCCTCCTCCCCATCCGCCGGGCAGAGGAGGACCACTCCATGGGCAATCCCGTCGTCCACTTCGAGGTGATCGGCAAGGACGGACCCGCGCTCCAGAAGTTCTTCGGCGACCTCTTCGGCTGGAATGTCAACACCGACAACCCGATGAACTACGGGATCGTCGATACCGGGGTCCCGGGAGGGATCGGCGGCGGCATCGGCTCCGGGCCGCCCGAGCATGCGGGCCACGTCACCTTCTACGTGGGCGTCGACGACCCGCAGGCGTACCTGGAGAAGGCGGAGCAGCTCGGCGGCAAGGCGATGATGGGCCCCGACGAGGTCGCTCCCGGCACCGTCATCGCCCTCTTCTCCGACCCCGAGGGCCACGTCATCGGCCTCGTCAAGGGGATGTAGCCCCGGGTCCCCGCCGCCACGCTCCGCAGGCTACGGAACCACCTCGAACACGCCGCGCATGGCCGGATGCACCCGGCAGAAGAACTGGAATGTGCCGGTGCGGGTGGGGGTGAAGGTGAACGACGTCGCCTGCTGGAGCGTCTCGGCGGGGAAGCCCATGCCCGGGATCTGGCCGCGCGCCGACGAGAAGGACATCCCGAACCCGAGCTCGGTCGAGTCGAAGTCCATGGCGTCGTCGCCGCTGGGACGTCCTCCGTCGGCGAGCGGGTAGGCGATGCCCGTCTTCCCGGTGCAGCCGACGCCCGCGGTCTCCGAGCAGAGCGTGAAGGTGTGCCAGATGTCGACGGCGGCGTCGCTGTTCCAGAAGTGCATCGGCTGGTCGAGGCGCACCCGCGGGATGCCTGCGGCGCCGACCGCGAGGATGTCCGCGGCGCCGTAGTTGAAGCCGGCGGCGACGAGGTCGCTCACCAGCGGTCCGGGCTTCGCCGGCAGCGCGCCGCAGGCGCCCGCGGTGCAGCCACCGAAGTTCGACGCCTCGGCGAGATGGCCGTGGGTGACCTCGCCGCGCAGGCAGAGCCGCCGATGCGCGCCGCCCAGGCGGGGGACACAGGTCGCCGGCGCCGAGCCCGCGGGGACGAGCGCGCTCACGGGCACCCCGGGATCGAGCGTCACCGGGTCGTTGAAGACGTCGACGCCGGGGTCGCCGTGGGGGTCGAGCGGAGCCACCCAGGCGACGACGATCCCCATGTCCTCGTACCAGGAGGCGCTGTCGCTCTCATAGGTGGCGTTGATCCGGAGCACGTCGCCGGGGCGGATGCGCACCTTCCAGCCGAGCGCCGCGTTGCTGACCGTCATGGCGAAATCCCAGGAGTTGCGCGGCCCTCCGGCCGTGTCCGGATCGGCCCGGCTCCAGGGCACCGCCTCGGAGACGTAGATGGGCCGCTCGACGTTGGTGCGCACGAGGCTGACCTCGTCGCGGACCCCGCCGGGATGGAGGTGCCCCCCCATCGCGACGAGCGTCCCGGCGAGGTCCGGGGTCACCTCGCGGTCGGCGCCGGGCACGGCGACGGGCGCGCCCTGCTGCGGGGTCACGTAGCCGAAGGAGTCGAAGCGCGCGCAGTTCTCACGGGGCCAGGTGCACACCCGCCGGTGGAGGGCGGGGTCGAGGTGCCCGAAGCCACGCTGCACATTGAAGACCGGGTAGGCGAAGCGGTCGGGCGCGCCGGGGGCGATGGGACGGTGCTGGACGTCGAGCCAGATCGGCTTCACCGGGACGATGCCGAGCGCCTCGGCGTCCGCGTCGGCGACGTAGTCGACGTCGTAGGTCACGTAGACCACCCGGGGCTCGGGGGTCTGGTTGTGGATCATGTAGAGGAGCATCCACACGTCGTTGGTGCCGACGTGCATCCCGTAGCCCGCGGGGAGGTCGATGACCGTCTTCTCCTCGCCGGCGGCGAAGAAGGGATAGCGATAGCTCGACGGCTGCAGCCAGGCGGCGTGGTGGAGATGCACCTGGGCGATGTCCGGCACGCTGCCGTCCGCGGACACCAGGCCGGGGCGGAAGCGGACGACGTAGCCGGGGTACAGCGGCTTCTCGACGGTGACCGGCTGCAGGGTCGCGTCCATCTGTCCCGGCCTGATGTTGAGCGGGCCGACCGAGAAGTGGAGCCGGCGGCAATGGGCGCCGTAGGGCTCGAGCCGGTCCCAGACGTGGGCCTGGTACGGCGTGTCGGGGGTGCACGGGTCCGCGGCGACACCGGGCACGAGCCCGCGCGGCTCGGGGAGCGGGGGACCCGCCTGCGCGCCCGCGGCCTGGAGCAGCACCGCGAGAGCGCCGCACACCACAGCCCAGAGTCGCACCCGCACCGCACCCTCCGCAGCCGCCACCTCGAGGGTTGAGGTGAAGGCGACGAAGCGTAGCGGACGCCCGCGCTCAGTTCAAGTCGGAATCTGCGGAAGCGCCGAATCGAGAATCAGCGGCGGGTCGGGAAGACCTTCGCGAGCGCCTCGGGCACGGGAAGTCCACGTTCGACCAGACGATCGACGATGCGCGAGCGGACTCCGGTGCGGCGCAGCTCGGTGCGGAGCCGCCCATCGGGACCCGTGCCCGTGACCTCGAGCACGAAGATGTCCTGCATCGTCACCGTCTCGCCTTCCATGCGGACGACCTCGGTGATCGACGTGACCCGGCGCGAGCCGTCGCGCAGCCGCTCGAGCTGGACGATCACGTCGACCGCGGCGCTGATCTGCTGGCGGATGGCGCGGATCGGAAGGTCGAGTCCGGCCATCATGACCAGGGTCTCGAGACGCGAGACGCAGTCGCGCGCGCTGTTCGCGTGCAGGGTCGAGAGCGATCCGTCGTGCCCGGTGCTCATCGCCTGGAGCATGTCGAAGGCCTCACCGCCGCGGCACTCGCCGACGACGATCCGGTCGGGGCGCATCCGCAGCGAGTGCCACACGAGGTCGCGGATCGTGACCGGCCCGTACCCGTCGGGGTCGGCCGGCTGCGCCTCGAGTGTGCAGACGTGGGGCTGATGGAGCCGCAGCTCGGCGGCGTCCTCGATGGTGACGATGCGCTCGTCGGACGGGATGAAGCCGGAGCAGACGTTGAGCAGGGTCGTCTTCCCGCTCCCGGTGCCGCCGCTGATGATCATGTTCGCCCGCGCCGACACCGCGGCCTCGAGCATCGCCGCGGTCTCCTCGGTCAGGGTCCCCATCCGGACCAGGTCCTGGACGCTGAAGGGATCCTTGCGGAACTTCCGGATCGTCAGCAGCGGGCCGTTGACCGCGACCGGGGGGACGCTGACCGCGACCCGGGAGCCGTCGAGGAGGCGGGCGTCGCACACCGGCTGGTGGGCGTCGACCCGGCGCCCGACCGAGCCGACGATGACCGCGATGACGTCGAGGAGATGGTTCTCGTCGCGGAAGCTGAGGCCGGTGGGCTCGATGTGCCCTCCGCGCTCGGCGAAGATGGTGTGGGGACCCACCACCATGATCTCGGTGATGGTCTGGTCCTCGATGAGCTCGCGGAGCGGGCCCAGGCTCTCGAGGTACTGGTCGAACTGGTCGACGGCCGTGAAGGGGGAGAGTGCAGCGGTCACCGCCGCATCGTCCCCGTGCGGGACGGCCCGGACGTGACTCCGCGGCACCGGGACCATCTCGCCGAGGTCACGCGTGCGAACGGTCAGTCCGCGTCCGGCCGCCTCACCAGCACGCTCTCGCCGCGATTTCCCGGGCCGGCGACCGCCCGCACGGCGCGGACGTGGAGCGCCTCGCCGCACTCGGAGCACGTCGGCACCGCCTCGGTGACGTGACCGCAGGCCCTGTGCACGAGCTGGACCGGGGCCCCGTCGGGGGCGGCCCAGCGGTCACCCCACTGGCGCATCGCGACGATCACGTGCCAGAGGTCGCGGCCCTTCTCGGTGAGGCGGTAGTCCCAGCGGGTGGGACGCTCCTGGTAGGGCACCCGCTCGAGCACCCCCTCGTCGACGAGGTGGGAGAGGCGCTGGTTGAGCACGTTGCGGGAGATCCCGAGGCGGGCCTGGAAGTCGTCGAAGCGGCTGACCCCGAGGAAGGCGTCGCGGACGATGAGCATCGACCACCACTCGCCCACCACCTCGAGGCACTGGGCGACCGAGCAGTTCATCGTCCGGAAGCTCGTCCGCTGCATGGCCCCATCATAGAGGGTTGCGTGACAGAACTCACGCCGCTAGAGTGCGTCCTATGAGCGAACCCAACGGCGACGGCTGGCACCGCACGGCCTGCATCCTCTGCTACGTCAACTGCGGCGTCGAGCTCGGCGTCGAGGGCCGGAGCATCGTCCGGGTGCGGGGCGACAAGGCCCATCCCCGCTCTCGCGGGTACCTCTGCCAGAAGGCCCAGCGCCTCCACTTCTACGGCGAGCACGCCGACCGGCTGCGCACCCCGCTCCGCCGCACCGCCTCCGGCGGCTTCGAGCCGATCTCCTGGGACGAGGCGCTGGGCGAGATCGCCGGCCGGCTGCGCGAGCTCCGCGCCGCCCACGGCGGCGACGGCTTCGCCTTCTACGGAGGCGGAGGCCAGGGCAACCACCTCGGCGGCGCCTACGGCGTCTCGCTGATGCGGGCGATGGGCTCGTCGAACATGTACGGCGCCCTCGCCCAGGAGAAGACCGGCGACTTCTGGGTCAACGGCCACATGTTCGGCGCCCAGAGCTGCCACACCGCCGAGGACGTCGAGAACGCCGACCTCCTCGTGGTGCTCGGCTGCAACCCGTGGCTCGCCCACGGCTTCCCCAACGCCCGCCTCGCGCTGCGGGAGATCAGCCGGGACCCGTCGCGGCGGATGCTCGTCATCGATCCCCGCCGCACCGAGGCCGCGGAGATGGCCGACCTCCACCTCCAGCTCCGGCCCGGGACCGACGCCTACCTCCTCGGCGCAATCCTCGCACTCATCCTCCGCACGGGCGGCGAGGACCGCGAGTTCCTCGCCGCCCGCACCACCGGCTTCGAGGAGGTCGCCGCGGCGCTCGCCTCCGTGCCCGTCGAGGAGTGGGTCGCCCACGCCGGGGTCGCGCTCGCCGATGTCGAGCGAGCCGTCGACCTGATCCTCGCGTCCGCGTCGATGTGCGTGCGCGTCGAGCTCGGCCTGCAGCAGTCGCGCAACTCGACGCTCAACTCGTACCTGGAGAAGCTGCTCTACCTGCTCACCGGCAACTTCGGCCGCCCCGGGACGAACAACCTCCACAGCTGGCTCCAGCCGCTCTGGGGGAACTCGCGCGGCGAGCGCAGCGCGGTCAGCGGGCAGGAGCAGATCGCCGGCCTCTACCCGCCGAACCGGCTGACCGAGGAGATCCTCACCGACCATCCCCGGCGGCTGCGCGCGCTCTGGGTCGACAGCGCCAACCCCGCGAACACCGCGGCGGACACCGCGCGGGTCGAGGAGGCGCTGCGACGCCTCGACCTCGTCGTCGTCGTCGACGTCGCCATGACCGAGACCGCGGCGCTCGCCGACTACGTGCTCCCCGCCGCGTCGCAGTACGAGAAGTGGGAGTACACGCTCTTCACCCTCGAGTTCCCGGCGAACATGATCCAGGTGCGCCCGCCGCTCCTCGAGCCGCTGCCGGGGACGCTCCCCGAGCCGCAGATCTACACCCGGCTGCTGCGGGTGATGGACGCGCTCCCGCCCGAGGAGACGCTCGCCGGGCTCCGCGATCTCGCCGCGACCGACCGCGCCGCCTTCGCAACGGGCTTCCGCGCGCTGCTCGCCACCGATCCCGCGTACGCCGCCGTGGCCCCGGTGGTGCTCTACGAGACCCTCGGCCGCGTCCTCCCCGACGGCGCCGGCGCGGCGGCGCCGCTGTGGCCCGCGTGCCACGCCCTCGCCCAGCGCGACCCCGAGGCGGTGCGCGCCGCCGGGATCGTCGGTGAGGGACCCCTCCTCGGCGAGGCCCTCTTCGCCCGGGTGCTCTCCTCGCCGTCCGGGACGCTGTTCTCGGTCCACGACTACGACGCGGTCTGGTCGATGGTCCGCCACCCCGACCGGCGCGTCCACCTCGCCGTCCCCGAGCTCCTCGACTGGCTCTCGCGGCTCGACGCCGAGCGCGACGCCGGCGACCCCGACCACCCCTTCACCCTCGTCGCCGGCCAGCGGCGGATGCACAACGCGAATCAGATCTTCCGCACCCCGGCGTGGCGGAAGAGCGACCCGGACGGCGCGCTGCGCATCCATCCCGACGACCTCGCCTCCCTCGGAGCCGCGGACGAGGGGTGGATCGAGGTCGCGACCCGCACCGGGCGGCTGCTCGCGCGCGCCGAGGCCGACTCCAGCCTCCGTCCGGGAGTGGTCAGCCTCCCGCACGGCTACGGCCAGGGCTATCCCGACGGTCGCGGCGGTCGCATCGTCGACGGCCCGCGGATCAACCTCCTCACCGCCGGCGACGACTGCGACCCGATCGCGGCGACCCCGTACCACAAGAACGTCCGGGTGCGGCTGCGCCCCGCGACGGCGGCGGAGGCCGCCGACGCCGAGGAGCGCTCGGAGCGCATCCGCGAGCTCGCCGCCGCCGAACGCTGAGACGGCATGGGGTCGCGTGCCGGGCCGATGTGTCCCGCGGTCAGTAGCCGGAGCCGCCGCTGCTCGAGGTGGAGCTGCTGCTGCCGGTCGCTGCGGTGACCGGGGTGCCGGCGACGGTCAGCGTCTCCCAGGTGCCGCCGAAGCTCTGGATCCCCTCGCCGTGCGCCTGCCCGGGCCCGGAGTCGCCGGAGAACGTGTACAGCGGCCAGCCCGCGTAGGTGATGTAGAGGCTGCCGCTCGGGCCCTTGATGGTGCCGAGCTTGGAGGCGTCGACGCCGCTCCCGGCGACCGGCGCGGTGACCCCGGAGGGGAGCTCGGTGTCCGGCCACACCTTGGTGCAGCCGTTGTCGTCGTTGCAGGTGAGGGTCCCGCCCTTCTCCGAGGTGAGCAGGTAGAGCGTCATGCCGCTCCCGTTCACGAGGACGGTGCCGACGCCGGGCACGGCGGCGGCGGAGACGGTGTAGGCGGCGGCCGCCCCCGCGGCCGGCGCGGACGGCGAGGAGGAGGCGGCCGTGCCGCCGCCGGACGACCCACAGGCGGCCAGGGTCAGCGATCCCGCCGCCAGGAAGGCGGCGTACAGGCGGTGTGGTGCGGACATGGCGTCTGTGCTCCTCGTCGGGCCGTCTATCCCCACCATGGGATACCGGTCGCGGTTACGTCGAGGTGCGGTTGACTGCCGACTCCCCCGTCGGTACACTCCGATACCGCTTTGGTACATGAAGGTACCGACAGCCCCTTCCTCGAGCGCCACCGCTCCGCCAGGGAGGCCGTCCTTGCCTCGCATCGGGGACGTCTGATCGCCGCGGCCGCCCAGCTCATGGGCACCAAGGGCTGCGCCGCCATGACGGTGGGCGACATCGTCGAGCGCGCCCGCGTCTCCCGGCGGACCTTCTACGAGCACTTCCGGGACAAGGAGGACTGCGTGCTCGCCGCCGGACGCCTCGGCCAGCGCTTCGTCGCCAGCCGGATCGCCGCCGAGCTCTCCGGCGTCCCTCTCCACGACTGGAGGGCCCGCCTGCGGGTCAGCCTCCAGACCTACTTCGAGACCCTCGCTGCCGAGCCGCGGCTGGTCCGCTCGGCCGAGGCCGCGGTCACCGCCGTCGGTGGCCGGGCGCTCGAGCTGCGCGCCCAGGGGCTCGCCTGGTCGGTGGCCCAGATGCGCGCCCTCAACGCGATCGCCCGGGCCGCCGACCCGAGCATCCCCAAGGTCGACGACACCGAGCTGATGGTCCTCGTCGGCGGGATCGCCGAGGTGGTCCGCGAGGCGGCGCGCGAGGACCGCATCGAGCGGCTCCCCGAGCAGGCCCCGGCGGTGATCCGGCTCGCCGAGGCGATCCTCTCCGGGCGGATGCGGCCGGACACGGAGGCGCAGACATGAGGCGTTCCACGTCCATCCGTGCACTGATGGCCGTCGCCGCGACCGCGGTGCTCACCACCGTCCCCTGGAGCCGGGCGGGCGCCGCCGCGCCGGATCCCGTCTACCCGGTGGCCCAGTTCGCCGACCTCGTCGCCGGCGCGATGCAGGCATGGATGGTGCCCGGCGCCGACCGCACCCGGCCGTTCGGGGCGGACCCGTCGTTCATGCCGGACTGGGACCACGACGGGGTGTTCGGCGACGACGGCGACTACGCGATCGAGAACAGCACCCGCCCGGGCAGCGCGCCATTTCGCTATCCGTGCATCGCGATGGACGGCACGGTCACCTACCGCACCGCGTCGGGCGCCTGCGTCCCCGGAGACCGCAGCGCGCCCTTCCTCACCGGCGAGGCGACCCGGCTGCGGGTGGTCGACCAGTTCGGGTACGAGCTGGCGGCAACTCTCTTCGTCCCGGGCGAGGCGCGCCGCGCCCCGGCCCACCGGCTGCCCGGGGTGGTGATCGCCGACGGCGCCCAGGCGTCGATGCAGACGTTCTACATGTACGCGATGACCCTCGCCGAGGAGGGCATCGTCGTGCTCAGCTTCGACTTCGCCGGCCAGGGACAGAGCGAGGACGGCGGGAACGGGTTCTTCCACGACTTCCAGGGTGGCGGCGTCGGGGGCGACTGCCGCCCCACCCGCCCGTGCATGGAGACCGAGGACATGGTGCGCTGGTTCACCGGCATGCCGATCGTCCGCAACGTCTCCGGGCCCCAGAGCCCGACCCGCGGCGCCCACGACCCCGCACTCAACCCGGCCGACCCCGCGCTCGGCGTCCTCGACACCTCCCGCATCGGCCTCGTCGGCCAGTCGATGGGCGGGCTCACGGTGTCGAACTACCTCTGGTACCTGCCGAGCGGACGCGGGGCGGACGGCCGCCCGCTCCCCGCGGTGCGCGCCGCGGTCGGGCTGTCGGGGTTCGCGCCGGCGAGCGCGGTGGTGCCGTATCAGCTGCAGACCGCCGACCTCGACATCCCCGGGCGCGACGCCCACAACGGCTGGATCGACTCCACCGACGGGCCGACCGGCACCAAGGCGTACTACGACGAGCTCCGCCGTTCCGGGCGCGGCGACGGCGCCCTCGAGCTCATCGTCATCGAGAGCGGCAGCCACGGCGACACCTCGAACGCGACCCGCCTGAACGGCATGCCGGTCCCGCGCACCACCTGGGCGAACGCGGTGAGCACGGCGTACGCGGCGGCGTGGATGGGATGCCACCTCTTCTCCAGGGGCGACGCCTGCACAGCGGCCGTCGCCCCGCTCCCCCACCTGTCCCGGGCTCAGGCGTCCGAGTACGACTCCGACGGGCCCGGGGGTCCGGCACCGAGCGGGTGCATCACCATCCCCGACAAGGCGACCCTGGAGCAGGGATACGATCCCGCTCGCTTCGCCGCCGGGGTGCTCGGACGCCCGTCGTACGACTGCACCTCGTGACCGTGGCCGCGCCGCGGATCCGCCGCCTCTTCGACCGCTTCGCGCACGTCTACGACACGGCGGCGC
>DATKEY010000231.1:0-2679 GCA_035544475.1 Candidatus Dormiibacterota bacterium
CCCTTGCTCAGCAGGCCCCCGCTCGGATTCACGGGCAGCCGGCCGCCGAGTGCGGTGGCGCCGGAGGCGAGCAACCGGGCCCCCTCGCCCGGGCCGCAGAGCCCCAGCTCCTCGTAGCACATCAGCTCCGCCGGCGCGGCGGCGTCGTGAACCTCGACGACGTCGAGGTCACCCGGGCCGAGGCCGGCCTCCGCGTAGGCTCCTGCCGCGGCGCGCTCCACGGCGCCGGGCTGCCCGGCGGTGCGGTCGGTGCCCGAGACCAGGGTGCAGGCGCGCACCCGCACGGGAGCGCCGCCGAGACGGCGCGCGTACTCCTCCGAGCAGACCACGACCGCGGCGGCGCCGTCGCCGATCGGCGAGCACATCAGCAGCGTCAGCGGCGCGGAGATCTCCCTGCTCGCGAGCACCTCCTCGACGCTCACCTCGGTGCGGAACTGTGCCTTGGGGTTGAGAGCCGCGTTGCGGTGGCTCTTGACCGCCACCTCGGCGAGGTCGCGCACCGAGGCGCCGCTGCGGTCCATGTAGGCGCGGGTCATCGCCGCGTAGATGTCCATGAAGAAGCTGCGGTTGCCGCCGTCGGCCTCGACCGGCACCGGCGAGCCCGCGCCCGCGGCGACGGGTCGGGGCGCGCGCACCTGCTCGCGCAGCTCGCGCAGCTGGAGCATGTCGACCGCGGTGCCGATGGCGGCGAAGGACTTCGCCTTGTCCTCGTGGGTGAGCTTCTCGGAGCCCACCGCGAGGGCGACGTCGACCGCCCCGGACCGCACCGCCATGCAGGCGAGGTGGAACGCGGTCGAGGCCGAGGCGCAGGCGTTCTCGACGTTGACGATGGGGATGCCGAGCAGCCCGGTGTGGCGCAGCGCCACCTGTCCCCGGATCATCTCCTGGCCGTGGAGCACGCCCGCGGTGGCGTTCGAGAAGAACACCATCTGCACCGCATCGGGACCGATCCCCGCATCCCGAAGGGCCTCGTCGACCGCCTCCTCGGCGAGCGACCGGATGGTGCAGTCGGGGAACTTCCCGAACTGCGTCATCGCCGCTCCGGCGATGCGGGGCTCAGGCATGGTGGGCGCTCCTCGGGTGCCCGGTCACCGGCGCTCGACCGCGTGGCCGGCCTGCTGGCGATCCCAGGTCGCGGGGGTGATCCCGCGCTGGCGAAGGATGCCGTACTGGATGCGCTGCGTCTCGGTCTTGGGGAGGGAGTCGACGATCTCGACGTAGCGGGGGATGGCGTAATAGGCCATGCGGCCGCTGCAGAAGTCGACGATCTCCTCCGGGGTGGGCTGCATGCGGGGCTGGGGCACGATGCACACCTTGACCTCGTCCTCACCGAGCTCCGACTGCACCGCGCAGGCGGCGCTCTCCTGCACCTTGGGGTGCTGGTTGAGCACCGTCTCGATCTCCCACGCGGAGATGTTCTCGCCGAGCCTGCGCATCGACTCCTTCTTGCGCCCGCGGTAGTAGAAGAACCCGTCCTCGTCGTGCTCGGCGAGGTCGCCCGAATGGAACCAGCCGCCGCGGTAGGCCTGGTCGGTCGCCTCGGGCATCCGGTGGTAGTAGGTCATCCGCCCCTTGGGATGGCGGAAGACGAGCTCGCCGACGCGGTGCGGCGGCAGCGGCTCGTCGTCGTCGTCGACGACGCGGTACTCGACCCCCGCCTTCGCCCTGCCGATCGACCCGACGCGACCCTCGTCGTTCATCAGGATCCCGGGGGCGTCGACCATGCCGAACCACTCGATGATGCGGACCCCGAAGCGCTGCTCGAACTCCACCCAGCCGTCGGCCGGGCAGCCGGCCGAGAGCACCGTCCGCACCGGGTTGTCGGCGTCGTCGGGACGCGGCGGCTGCTTGAGGAGGATGGAGATCATTCCGCCGAGGCTGTTGAACTCCACCGCGTCGTAGCGGCGGCACTCGTCGAAGAAGCGCGACGCGCTGAACCTCTCCCCGAGCGCGAAGCGGGCGTCGAGCAGCATCGACCCGATCGCCGAGACGAGCAGCGCGTTGCCGTGGAAGAGCGGCAGCGGGCTGTACATCGTCTCCCCGGGCTGGACCCCGGACGCCTTGAGCAGGATGGCCAGAGGCGAGGTGTCGTAGTTGGTCGCGACCACTCCCTTCGGCGGCCCGGTGGTGCCAGAGGTGTAGAGCATCCCGACGCCGCCGGTCGGCTCGGAGAGGTCGACGTCGGGCTCGGTGTCCGGGGAGGCCATGAGCCGGTCGAAGTCCCAGTCCACGCCGTCGCCGGTGCGGCCGTCGACGACGACGGTCCGGCGCAGCTCGGGACACCCGTCGCGGATGGCGAGGAGGGCCTGGCGCAGGTCGTCCTGGAAGACCGTCGCCACCGCCTCGCAGTCGGCGAGGATGTGCTGCAGGGTGGCGCCCCGCTGGGAGATGTTCACCGGCACCGAGTGCGCGCCGATGAAGAGGATCCCGAGGTGGGCCCAGAGGAACTCGGGCCGGTTGCCCATGAGGATCGCGACCCGCTCGCCGGGACGCACCCCGAGCTCGAGCAGGCCGTTGGCGGCGCGGTTGGCGTTGGCGAGCACCT
This sequence comes from Candidatus Dormiibacterota bacterium, assembly GCA_035544475.1. Lineage (GTDB taxonomy): Bacteria > Chloroflexota > Dormibacteria > Aeolococcales > Aeolococcaceae > CF-96. The sequence goes on from DATKEY010000231.1 coordinate 2,546, forward strand.
CGCGCCAGGAGTACCGGGTGTCCTTCCAGAGCAGCCAGGCGGCGTCGGGATGCTCGGCGACGCGGTGACGGATGACCTCCTCGACCGGCCCCTGCGCTCTCGCCATCCTCCGCCTCCTCCGCCAACACCCGATC
>DATKEY010000232.1:0-21247 GCA_035544475.1 Candidatus Dormiibacterota bacterium
GGCTGCGCTCGGCCTCGGGCGCGAGCCCGATGTCCGAGTAGTACCGGACGGTCTTCACCGGCAGTCCGGTCAGCCGGGCGAGCTCGCCGATCGAGATGTCCATGCCCGGCACCTTGAGGTCTCCAGCGGCTGGAGAGTCAAGGCCGTCACGCTGCCGTCACGTGCCGAGCCCGTCAGGCCTCGGACCTCAGGGCGCGGCGTGGATCGCGCGCCCGAAAAGGGTCAGGCGATCCTCTCGATCCGGTCGAGGGCCATCGCGGAGCCGTCGCGCCGGCCGGCGCCGTAGCCACCGGAGCTGAGGCTCGCCGAGCCGCCGAGCCGCTTCACGGTGCAGTTCGGGTAGAAGCGGTCCAGGGCCGTGTCGAGACCCTTCTCGACGACCACGAGCGCCGTGGAGGCGCCGTCGTGCCCCTTCTCGTCGGCGGCGCGCTGCGCGCGGAGCCGGTCGAGAATGGCGCCGACCGCGCCGTGGTAGTAGCTGTTCTTCCACGTGCGGACGCTCTCACCCCCGGCCGTCACGTCGCTCCAGGCACGCGTGGCCATGTGCTCGAGCTCGAGGACGAGCCACCGCCACAACCCCAGGACGTGGTCGATGTTCTCCCGTCTGCCGACGAGGCCGATCCTCGTGCGCCCGCCGCCCGGGCCGCCGACGCCGTAGACGGTCCGGCAGAAGTTGGTCCGCGCGATCCCGGCGATGAGGCGCTGACGCCAGACGCCGACCGCCTCGATGCCGCGCTCGTCGACGTAGAGGTCGTCGGCCGTCGCGGCGCGGGCGTCGAGGTGTGCCTCCTCGATGTTGTGCGCGAACATCAGTTGCTGAGCCTTGGCCGCCGCGGCGGCAGCCTCCGCCGGCGTCCCGGCTCCCTCTGCGAGCCGCTTCAGCGCCGCGATCCTGCGGATGAGGTGCTCCACGTCGCTCATGGTGGAAGCGGAGAGTAGCGAACACATGTACGGCCGTCAAGTGAGCGCTGGATCTCCGGCCTCAGATACTCATGAGAATGCATATTCTCACGAGTATCAGATCTGGGATGCCCCATGGGGGCACCCCCTCCCCGCCCTTTCCCGATCAGCGGGGCCGGCGGTAGGCGGCGGCGTATCCCGGCACCGGAGCCCGCGCCGGGGCGCAGGCGTCGGCGACCGGAGCCCCGGCGGCGAGGCGCAGCGGGATCTCGCCGGCCCAGACCGGCAGCTCCATGTCCTCGGGATCGTCCTTCGGGCCCCCGGTGCGCACCTTGGCGGACGCCTCGTCGAGCGGCACGCGCACGACCCGGGTCACCCGCAGCTCGAGGTCGGCGACCGGCCGGGCGTCGGCGCCGCGCCCCGGGACGATGTGCTCGACGATCGCCTCGAGCGCGCGCCGCTTCTCCTCGGGATCGGTCACCTCCGAGGCGGTCGCGAAGACGACCACCGAGCGGTAGTTCACCGAGTGGTGGAACGCCGAGCGGGCCAGGACCAGCCCGTCGACGAGGGTGACGGTCACGCACACCGGCGAGCCGGTGCGCAGCGCCGCGAGCGCGGCGTTCCCGGCGGCGCCGTGGAGGTACAGCCGGTCGCCGTCGCGTGCGTAGGCGGTCGGGATCACCACCGGGCCCCGCACGTCGGTGAAGCCGACGTGGCAGACGAAGCCCTCGTCGAGGATCGCCTCGATCGTGGCCCGGTCGTGCCGTCCGCGCTCCCGCAGCCTCCGCAGCCGGGTGCGCGGGGTCACGGGGCCCGGGTCGACGGTGTCCGGCTGCTCCACCCACGCCCCTCGTGGCCGTACGTTATAGTACGTAAGCTAAAAGATGACAACACAATATCAGATCACCGGCGACACGGCGCGCGAGCTCGAGGGCAGCGTCGAGGACGCGATCCGCGCCGGCGGTCTGCGCCCCGGCGAGCCGCTGCCGACCGTCCGGGGGCTCGCGTCCGACCTGGGGGTGAGCCCGGCGACGGTCGCCGCCGCCTATCGCGAGCTGCGGCGCCGCGGCCTCGTGGCCGGCGCCGGACGCGCGGGCACCCGGGTCCGCGCGGCGCCGCCGATCGCCTCGCGGCCTCCGCTGTCCGTGCCCCCCGGGGCTCGCGATCTCCGCACCGGCGGCCCCGACCCCGCCCTCCTCCCTCCTCTCCCCCCTCTCCGGGCCACCGGGCGCCTCTACGGCGAGCCCGCCGTCTCGCCCGCGCTCGGTCGGGTCGCGCGTGAGCGGCTGGCGGCCGACGGGATCGACACCTCCCACCTCGCCGTCGTCGGCGGCGCCCTCGACGGGGTGGAGCGGGTGCTCGGCGCCCACCTCCGTCCCGGCGACACCGTGGCCGTCGAGGATCCCGGCTACGGCGCCGTCCTCGACCTCGTCGTCGCCCTCGGGCTCGAGGTGGCGCCGTTGCACGTCGACGAGCGGGGCGCGGTCCCCGAGGCGCTCGCCCGCGCGCTCGAGAGCGGCGCCCGGGCGGCGGTGCTCACCCCGCGCGCCCAGAACCCGACCGGCGCCGCCTGGGACGGGCGGCGGGCCGGCGAGCTCGCCGCGGTCCTCCGCCGCCACCCCGGCGCGCTGGTGATCGAGGACGACCACGCCGGACCGGCGGCGGGGACGCCCGCCCTCACCGTCTGCCGCGGGCTGCCGACCTGGGCGACGGTGCGGTCGGTGTCGAAGTGGCTCGGGCCCGACCTTCGGGTCGCGGTGCTCGCCGGCGACGCGACGACGGTCAGCAGGGTGGAGGGCCGCCAGGCGCTCGGCGCCGGGTGGGTGAGCCACCTCCTCCAGGACTCCGTCGCCCGCCTCTGGGACGACCCCGCGACCAGCGCCCTGCTCGAGCGCGCCGCGCAGACCTACGGGCGCCGCCGCCGTGCGCTGACCGCCGCGCTGGCGGCCGAGGGCCTCGTGGCGACCGGGTCCTCGGGCCTGACGGCGTGGGTGCCGGTGCGCGACGAGCACTCCGTCGTCGAGGGACTCGTCGAACGCGGATGGGCGGTCACCCCCGGCGAGCGCTTCCGGATCGCCTCACCGCCCGGGATCCGGATCGCCTTCGCCACCCTCGCCGAGGACGAGGCGCCCGAGCTCGCCAGAGCCCTCGCGGACTGCATCCGGCGCCGTCCGGTGCGCGACGGGTAGCAGCTACCGACGCATCGGCGGGTAGTACTCCCCGAGCGGGGTGGCCTCGATCGCGCCGGCGTAGTCCTCGTGGTAGGGCCAGTCCCGGCCCTCCACCGGTCCCTGCCAGAACCGTCGGAGTGGACCCGGGGGGCCGTCGAGAGACCAGGCCTGCCGCTTGTACGTCCAGTTCTCCGGCTGCAGCCGGTGCGACTCACGGAAGTGCGCGACCGCGGCCCTCGCGTCACCCGCTCGGTGGAGGTGCTGCGCGAGCTCGAAGTGGGCGGCGGCGCGCGCCGCGTCCGGCGAGCGCGGCGTCGAGCGCCGCACCACCTCCTCGGGGCTGAGCGCCCAGGGACTGGAGTCGCCCTGCCCGACCCAATCGCGGAGCGCGGCGACGTAGCCCTCGGGATCGATCTCCTCGGCGAGGGCACGGGCGACGACCCGCTGGAGGCGCTCCGGAGCCTCATCGATGCCCGCCGTCATCTCGGTGCGCCAGCGCCCCGCGGCCCAGGCGGGCTCGGCGGGCCGGACGATCACCCCGGTCTCGTCGATCCAGATCCCGCTCGGGATGTTGACGACCCCGAAGAGCGCGCCCAGGACATGCTCCGCGTCGATGAGGGACGGGTGCTCGGGTGCGGCGAGCTCGATGTAGGGCCGCGCCTCGCCCGTGCCGGAGATCTCCATGGCGACGGTCACCACCTCGAGGCCCTGAGGATGGAGCTCGGTCCGCAGCGCCTGCCACACGGGCAGGTCGAGGGCACACCCTCAATACGGGGCCCAGGCGACGAGCACGACCTTCTGCCCGCGCAGCGAGGAGAGGGTGAACGGCCTGCCCTCGACGTCGGGGAGGGTCAGCTCCGGCGCCTCGGCGGAGAGCAGCGCCCGGCCCTCGGGCGCGGCCGGTCCGAGGGCCCAGAGGCCGTGCTCGGCGTCGTGGACGAGCGGCATCCCGATCCGTGCCGCCAGGTCCGTCGCGTCGAGCCGGTCGGCGCCGGGGTCGGGCAGGGGCACGCAGCGCTCTCCGTTGCAGGCGCCGCGCGGGGTGATCGCCCAGCCGGTGCCCGCCTCGAACGCCGCGGGGGTCAGCTCGAGCGAGGTGAGGATCATGGGTCGCCCTCCGGTGTGCCGCGGAGACCACGGGCGGGAGTGCCCGGGATCGGTCAGCCGACGGGGACGGCGCGCTCCGCCGCCTCCTTGATCCGCGCGAGGGTGGCCACCATCCCGGCGCGGTTGTGGGCGGCACGGTCGCCGACGCCGGTGGCGACCCGGCCCAGGGTGCGGATGAGGACGCCGCGTGCATCGGTCCAGGTCTCGGTGACCCGGCACCCGCCGGGGGTCGGGTCGACCGCGTACCGCCACTCGGAGACGGGCAGCCCCAGCGAGCTGACCCGGAACGCGAAGATCCGGCCGGGATCGGCCGCAACCACCGTCGACGCCGTCGACCAGCGGTGCAGGCCGTTGCGGTTGTGGCCGCGGAATCGCGCCCCGACCGCGGCGCCGGTGGCGCCGCCGACCCACTCGCAGCGCACGCACTCGGGGCTCCACTCCCCCATCCGGCGCACGTCCGCGACCATCGCGTACACCGCCTCGGCGGGGGCGGCGATGTCGACGCTCACCTCCACCGGCGGCGGACCCGGTTCCGGGCTCATCCCACCCATGTCCTACCCTCCTGTCTCGCCTCTGTCTGCCGCGGCGTCGCCCGACCGGTCACGCCAGACGTTCCCGAGGACGCGGACCTCGCCGGCGAGCCCCTCGCGGCAGCAGTGCAGCACCTCGGCGCCGATCGGCGGATACATCTCCAGGGACGCGAGATCGTCGACCGGAAGCCAGCCGGCGTCGACGAGCCGGCCGTCGAGCCCGGCCCGCAGGCTGCCGCCGCGGACCTCGCCGGCGAACACCATGTTGACGAGGTGACGCCCCTTCGGCTCGAGCGACTCGCAGACGAGCAGGAGGCGTCCCACCTCGATCTCGTACCCGGTCTCCTCGCGGAGCTCGCGCAGCGCCGTCTCGGCCAGGGTCTCCCCCACCTCGACCCCTCCCCCGGGGAGCAGCCAGTAGCGGCGGCCGTTCTTCAGATGCTGGACGAGAAGGATGCGATCCCCGTCCAGGATGCAGACCGCGACGCGGATCCGGACCTCGCGCGCGCGCATCGCCGGAGTCTACCCGCGGGAGGGTGGCCCTCCCCTCCCCCGCGGACCTGCCCCGACCTATTGACTCCGAACGCCTGTTCGTGTACGCTCGCAGCACGAACAGGCGTTCGTCACCAGCAACGACCCCACCACCCCATGACCGACCTCCTCCACGACTTCGCCCCCGCCCACGCCCGCCGCCGGCGGCGCCGGATGCGCGCCCTCGAGCGCCGCATCCTCCTCGCCCTGGCCGGGGCCCTGGTGCTCCTCGTCCTCCTCGGCAACGTCGTCTATGGCGGCAGCAGCGGCGGCACCCAGACGGTGACCGTCGCCCCCGGCGACTCGGTCTGGAGCATCGCCGCCTCGCACTACCCCGACGATGCCGACCTGCGTGGGCGGGTCGACGACATCGTCTCCATCAACCACCTCCGAGGCGGGTCGGTGGTGCCGGGCCAGGCGCTGACGATCCCGCCGCCTTAGGCGGGGGAGGGCGCGCCCGGCGCTGAACCACGCACGCGGCGGATCACATCGGTCTCCGCGTCGGCGCTGCGGCCCCTCCCCTGCTCTCAGCGGCTCCGCCGGACCCGGGTGCAGATGGTCCGGCGGCGTGGAGCGTGCAGCGCCGGCCCGCGAGCGGCCGGCGGCTGGCCCGCCTCAGCGGCGGTCGGCGGTCGCGGGGCGGTGGCGCACCGGCGGCTCGTCGCGCAGCCGCGACCCGTCGAGCAGGCGCAGCCACGCCGGGGCGCCCGGGCGGACCGGGGTCGGCGCGTCGCGGTCGTCACCGCCGCCGCCGTCGTCGTCGACATCCCCCTCCGCCCCCCCGGGCTCGAGCATCCGCCACAGCACCACACTGAAGGCCGCGAAGAGGGCGAGCTTGCTGAGCACCGCCATGCACGCACCGGCGAGCTGCTGATCGGTGAGCGGGTTGACCCCGAGACTGCGGGCCGCGTCGGCGTAGTCGGCATAGAAGGCGCGGTGGGCGAGGGCGAAGAGCAGGCCGGCGAAGGTCTGGGGGACGGTGGCGACGAGGATGTAGCCGAGCTTTCCCCACGACCCCATGCACCAGCGCCCGCAACCGCCGGGCTTGACGATCGGCCACCAGAACCCGAGCGACACCACCAGCAGGGACACCTGCTGGAGCGCATACAGCTCGGGATGGAGGAGACAGGCCTGGTAGATCGGCCGGATGTGCCACCCGAAGAAGACGACGTTGACGAGGAGCATCGCGAGCACCGGGTGCACAGCCCACTCCATCGCTCTCCCCCATCGCGCCCCCCGCACCGAGGCGGGATCGAGGGCGAGCAGGAGCAGCGGGGGCACGAAGCCCATCACCAGCGTGACCTGGACGAGGTGGGCGGTGAGCAGGTAGTGGGCGGCGAGGGTGGCGAGCGGCGACACGTACGCGACCCCCAGGAGCACGGTCGCGAGGAGCGCGGCGCCGTTGCGCCAGCCGACCACCGGCCTGCCCTGCCGACGGGAGGTCACGACGCGCCAGCAGAGGGCGGCGACGACCAGGCCGAGCGCGCTCACCAGCACCGGGCTGACCGTGAGATCGGTCGCGGCTGGGCGGACCATGGTGAACAGACCGTAGCAGGCCCCGCCCCGACACACCAGCGCCGAGGGCGGGCCGCTGCGGCGCACATCCGCGCCCGCTTGGGGCAGGATAGGCGACCGTGAACCGGACCCCCGGGGGCAGCCGTGGCGCTGAGCCCACCATCCCGTATCAGGTGTCACGGCGTACCAGCCGTGACCCCGCGCGGGTCCTCGCCGACATCGCGTCGCTCCAGGTCCCGGGGATGGAGGTGGTCGCCCGCGGCTCGACCCACCTCGTCCTCGCGCCCGAGCGCCCCTCCCGATACGGCGCCGGCCGCGCGGTCGCCCTCGGCGCCGCCATCACCCTCGGGGTCCTCGTCGCCGCCGCGGCCTCGGTGCCGCTGATCGCGCTCCTCCCCGCAGCGCTCCTCCCCGGGGTGCCGCTCCTCCTGCGCCAGGAGCCCAGGCTCGGCGTCGGCGTCCTCGACGACCCCGACGCGGGGGACACCGTCGTCACCGTCGCCGGCGACATGTGGAGCTCGCTGGCGGTCGCGCTCCACAGCTATCTCTCGAGCCTGCCCTCCCCGCGCACCATCGACGCGGGCACGGCCCCCGCACCCGCTCCGGACCCCGCGGCCTCCTGAGCCGCGACGGGGACCGTCTCCGCGATCAGCGGAGGACGCGCACCACCGCGACGACGACGCCCTCGAGGTGGACGTCGCGCACGTAGATCGGCTCCAGCGCGCTGTTCTCCGGCTGCAGGCGGACGCGTCCCGCCTCGCGGTAGAAGCGCTTGACGGTGACCTCGTGCTCGCCGGTGTGCTCGTTCTCGATCCGCGCCACGACGATCTGGCCGCTGGCGGCCTCGCGCTGCGGACGCACCACGACCATGTCACCGTCGTGGATGCCGGCCTCGATCATGCTGTCGCCGCGGACGTGGAGCGCGAATGCGTCGTCGCTGCCCGCGATCTCCGGACCGAGGACGATGTGATCCTCGATGTTCTCCTCGGCGAGGATCGGACCACCGGCGGCCACACGGCCGACGAGCGGCACCGAGAAGCTGCGGGACGGGGCGGACACGTTGACGTCCTCCCCCACCACCTCGACCGTGCGGGACTTGGTCGGGTCACGACGGATGTAGCCCTTCTGCTCCAGCGCGTTGAGGTGGTTCTGCACCGTCGACGACGAGCTGAGCCCGACCGCCTGACCGATCTCCCGAACGGTGGGCGGGTATGCGTGATTGCGCGAGTGAGTCCTGAGGAATTCCAGGATCTCCCGCTGTCGCGGATTGAGGCCCTCGACCATGAATCTGTTCCTCTTCGGCTGGCGCGTTGGGGAATGTAGCACGCGCGCAGGGGGGAGCGCAAACGTTTGTTCCCGGACTTTGACGATGTCTGTCCGCGAACCTCGCAGCCGCCCTACGCGGGTCGGCCGGCGAGGTCGCGGATGCGGCGGCAGGCCTCGTCGATACGCTCGTCGGAGGCGGTCAGGGACACGCGGACGTAGCCCTCGCCGCCGGGACCGAAGGCGATTCCCGGGGTGACGCTGACTGCGGCGCCCTCGAGCAGGCGGGTGGCGAAGGCGCGACTGTCGCGGTCGCCGGGGACCGGCGCCCACAGGTAGAAGGTGGCGCGGGGACGGGGGATCTCGACGCCCAGGGCGGCAAACGCCGCGCAGAGTCGCGTCTGCCGCGACGAGAGCAGCGCATTGCGCGCGGCCAGCGCCTCCGCGGGTTCCTCGAGGGCGGTGAGGGCGGCGCGCTGCACCACCGCGAAGATGCCGCTGTCGATGTTGCTCTTGACCTGGGCGAGGAGCGCGATCGCAAAGGCGCCGCCCACCGCCATCCCCACCCGCCAGCCGGTCATGTTGTACGTCTTGCTCAGCGAGTGGAACTCGATCCCCGCCTCGAGGGCCCCCGGTGACTGGAGCAGGCTGGGGGCCCGGTAGCCGTCGAAGGTGATCTCGCTGTACGGCGCGTCGTGGGCACAGAGGATGCCGCGCTCGGCGCACCAGGCGACCGCGGCGTCGAGGAAGCCCGCAGGCGCCACCGCGGCCGTGGGGTTGTTGGGATAGTTGAGCCAGAGCAGCCGCGTCCGCGCCGCCACCGCGTGGGGAACCGCGTCGAGGTCGGGGGCGAAGCCGCGTTCGGGTTCCAGCCGCATCGGGTGGGGCTCTCCGCCGGCCATGAGCGCGCCGGTCGCGTAGACGGCATACCCGGGATCGGGGACGAGCACGACGTCCCCGGGGTCGACGACGGCGAAGGGGAGGTGGGCGATGCCGTCCTTGCTCCCGAGCAGCGGCAGCACCTGGGTGTCGGGATCGAGCTCGACGCCGAAGCGCCGGCGGTACCAGGCGGCCATCGCGGCGCGGAGCTCGGCGAGGCCGCCGTACGTGGGGTAGTGGTGGTTGCGCGGATCGTGGAGCGCCGCGACGGCGCTCTCGACGATCGGCCGCGGGGTCGGCAGGTCGGGGTCGCCGATGTCGAGCTCGACGACGTCGACCCCCTCGGCACGCAGCCGCGCGACCCGGGCGCGCATCTCCGCGAAGAAGTACGGCGGGATCCGCGCCAGCCGGGCGGCGGCGCGCCCCCCGGCGGTGCTCACCGCCCCGTCATCCGGCGAGCTCGCCGCGGAACACCGCGGCCGCCGGGCCGGTCATCAGCACCGGCGCCCCCGGCTCCCAGGCGATGGTGAGGTCGCCGCCGCGCAGCTCGACCTCGAGCGGATGGTCGACGAGCCCGAGCGCCGCGAGCGCCACCGCGGTCGCGCATGCGCCGGTGCCGCAGGCGTCGGTCTCCCCCACCCCCCGCTCCACGGTGCGCTGCCGCACCCGGCTTCTGGTCAGGATCTGCACGAACTCCACGTTCGCGCTCGCGGGGAAGCGGGGATGGCGCTGGATGGCGGCGCCCACCCGGGCGACGGGATAGGTGTCCGCGTCGTCGACGAGGACGACGCAGTGGGGGTTCCCCATGCCGATTGCGCTCACCCGCAGGATCTCGCCGTCGACCTCGAGGTCCACGTCGAGGGCGCGCTCTCCGGGATGGTCGAAGGGCACCTCGGCGGGGGCGAACCGGGGGGCACCCATGTCGACGCGCACCCTGTCGCCACCGATCAGCTCGGTGGTCACGACCCCGGCGGGGGTCTCCCAGCGCACGACGTCGCCGGCGATGCTCGTATCGGCGGCGAGCAGGGCGGCACAGCGCACACCGTTGCCGCACATCTCGGGCTCGCTCCCGTCGGCGTTCACCACCCGCAGGCGGAGATCGGCGGTCTCCGACCGCTGGATGAGGAGGATCCCGTCGGCGCCGACACCGGTGTGGCGGGCGCAGACGACCGGTGCGAGCGATGCCCAGTCCACGGCGTGCGGCTCACGGTCGTCGACCACCAGGAAGTCGTTCCCCAGCCCGTGCATCTTGGTGAAGTGCATCGATGACCTCGTCCGCGAGCCTGTCCACGGGTCGCGCGTCGCGCTCGATCCAGCGGATTCGCCGGTCGCGCCGGAACCAGGTGCGCTGCGCCTTCGCATACTTCAGGGTACGACGCACCAGCAGCTCGACCGCGGCGTCCGGATCGGCGGCGCCGTCGAGGACGGCGAGCGCCTCCCGGTACCCGATCCCCGCGGCGTCGAGGGCGGCCCGGCCGACGCCCCGGGCGAGGGCGGCCTCGACCTCGGCGACCAGGGCGCCGTCGCCGAGCAGGCGGCGGCTGCGCTCCTCGACGAGCCGGCGGTGGAGCTCGGGCGGGGCGTCGAGGGCGATCATCGTCGCCGGCAGGCCCTCGCTCCTCCCCCGCGCCGCCAGGGTTCCGCGGGCGTCGAGGATCTCGAGCGCCCGCACCACGCGGCGGGGGTTGCGCAGGTCGATGCCCGCCGCCCCGGCCGGATCGCGGCGGGACAGCTCGGCGGCGAGCTCCGCGAGCCCCTCCGGGCGCTCGGCGAGGGCGAAGCGCCACTCCCGCGTGACCGGGTCGGGGTCGACGCCGGCGAGGTCGAGCCCGTCGACGAGGGCGCCGATGTAGAAGCCGGTGCCGCCGGCGACGAGGGGGAGCGCGCCCCGCCGGTGGATGTCCTCGACCGCCGGGCGGGCGAGGCGCAGCCACGCGGCGACGGTGAAGGGCTCGCCGGGGTCGCGCACCCCGAGCAGGTGACACCGGATCCCGCGCAGCTCGGCCGGTGTGGGCGCGCAGGTCCCGGCGACGAGCCCCCGGATCACCTGGCGGGAGTCCGCGTTCACCAGCTCGGTCGCGCCGAGGCGCTCGGCGACGGCGACGGCGAGCGGGGTCTTCCCCGTCGCCGTCGGCCCGCAGACGACGAGCAGGTGCGGGGCACCGCTCACGGACGGCGGAAGGCGCGGCGGAGGGCGTGGTCGTCGAGGAGGACGACCGTGGGCCGTCCGTGCGGGCAGGTCGTACCGCCGGGCGTCTCGACGAGACGCTCGAGGAGCCGCTGCTGCTCGGCCGCGCCGAGGGCGTCGCCGAAGCGGACCGCGCTGTGGCAGCTGAGCAGGGCCGCGACCCGGTGGCGGCGCTCGGCCGCCGCCGCTCGGTCGGGGTCGTCGAGGGTGTCGAGGAGCTCGAGCAGGAGGCGCCCGACGTCGGCCCCGGCGCAGGCCGCCGGGACGGCGGTGCAGCGCAGCGTCCGGGGGCCGAACTCGTCGACGGCGAAGCCGAGGCCGGCGACCGCCGCGGCGTGCTCGCCGAGACGCGCGATCGCGGTGGCGTCGACCTCGACGAGCGCCGGGAGGAGGAGGAGCTGCGACCCCGCCGGACCGGGCCGCGGCACCGGCGCGCCCTCCTCCCAACCGGCGAGCAGCTCCGCGTACAGCACCTTCTCGTGGGCCGCGTGGGGATCGACGAGGACGACGCCGAGAGGCGACTCGGCGACCATCCAGGTCGTTCCCGCCTGTCCGAGGCTGCGCAGGGGCGCGAGTGCGGCGACGCCGCCGGGCGGCGCCGTCCCGGCGAGGGCGACGGCGGGCTCCGTGCACGCGCCGACCCCGCCGCCCGACGCCGGGACCGGCGGCCGGTTCCACACCGCGGGCCGCGTCGCGTAGCCGTGGACGCGCGGCGCGTCGTGGAGCGCGAGCGACGCCATCGGCCGGGCTCCGACGCCGAGCATTCCGTCCCAGTGCGCCGCCGCGCTGTGCGGCCGTCCCCGCTGCACCGCGGCCCAGCACGCACGCTGCACCGCGGCGAAGACCCGCCCCTCCTCGCGGAAGCGGACCTCGCGCTTGGCGGGATGGACGTTCACGTCGACCTCGGCCGGATCGAGCTGCACCGCCACCACGCCGAAGGGATGACGGCCCCCGGGCAGGAGTCCGCGATACGCCTCCTCGACGGCGACCGTGAGGGCACGGTTGTGGATCCGCCGGCGGTTGACGACGAGGACGACGCCGCCGCGGGCGGCGCGGTGGGCGCGGGGCTCGGAGATGGCTCCGCCGACCTCGACGTCCCCGTCCCCGGCGATCTCGATGAGCTGGCCCGCCGCCTCCGCGCCGAGCACTCCGCGAAGCGCGTCGCCGAGGTCGCCACCGGGCGTGCGGAGCACGGTGCGGCCGTCGAGGCGGCAGCTGAAGGCGACGTCGGGACGGCAGAGCGCGAGGTCGGAGACGGCGCGCGCGCACGCCGCCGCCTCGGAGCGGCTGCTGCGGAGGAAGCGCAGCCGCGCCGGGGTGGTGGCGAAGAGGTCGCGGACCTCGACGGTGGTGCCCTCGGCGTGGGCGGAGGGAGCGTGCTCGAGCGTCTGCGACCCGCGCACTCGCAGCCGCGAGCCGGCGCCGGCATCGCGCCGTCGCGAGGTGAGCACCACCTCGGCGACCGCGGCGATGCTCGCGAGCGCCTCGCCGCGGAAGCCGAGGCTCGCCACCGCCTCGAGGTCACCGACGCCGGCGATCTTCGACGTCGCGTGGCGCGCGACGGCGAGCGGCAGCTCCTCGGCGGTGATGCCGTCGCCGTCGTCGCCGACGCGGATGCGGACGGTGCCGCCATCCTCGACCTCGACGTCGATGCGGTGGGCGCCGGCGTCGAGCGCGTTCTCGGCGAGCTCCTTCACCACCGAGGCGGGACGCTCGACGACCTCGCCGGCGGCGATCGCGTCGGCGACCGCGGGCGGCAGCAGCCGGATCATGCTCATGTCGCGCCGACCCGCCCGCGCCACTCGGCGAGCTTGTTGAGGGCGGCGAGCGGGGTGAGGCCGTCGAGGTCGATGCGGCCGAGCTCCTCGACGACGGGGTGGGGCGCGGCGGGCAGCGGGAGGGCGAGCTGGGCGCTCGGTGGGGTCCGGGGACCGAGCGGGCGTGCGCTCTCCAATTCGGCGAGCAGCTCGCGGGCGCGGGCCACGACGCCACCGGGGATGCCGGCGAGCCGGGCGACGTGGATTCCGTAGGAGCGGTCGGCGCCGCCTTCGACGATGCGGTGGAGGAAGGTGACGCTCTCCCCCTCCTCCACCACCTCGACGCGCGCGTTGCGCACCCGCTGCAGCCGCGCGGCGAGCGCGGTCAGCTCGTGGTAGTGGGTGGCGAAGAGGGTCCGGCAGCGCAGCTGGGGCGCCTCACCGAGGTGCTCGACGACCGCCTGGGCGATGCTGAGACCGTCGTACGTCGAGGTGCCGCGACCGATCTCGTCGAGGATGACGAGACTGCGTGGGGTCGCGGTGTTGAGGATCGCCGCCGTCTCGGTCATCTCGACCATGAACGTCGACATTCCCGCCGAGATGTCGTCGTGCGCGCCGACGCGGGTGAAGATGCGATCGCAGACCCCGATGCGTGCACGGCGCGCGGGGACGAAGCTCCCCACCTGGGCGAGGAGCGCGATCAGCGCGACCTGGCGCAGGTAGGTCGACTTCCCCGCCATGTTCGGCCCGGTGAGGATGACGATCGGCGTCGTGCCGCCGTCGAGGGCGCAGTCGTTGGCGACGAAGGCGCCGGTCGCGAGGCTGCGCTCGACGAGCGGGTGGCGTCCGGCCTCGATCTCGAGGTCCGTGGAGCCGTCGACGTCGGGGCGTGCCCAGCCGAGCTCGTCGGCGGTCTCCGCGAGCGCTCGGGTGACGTCGATCTCGGCGACGCAGCCGGCCGCGGCGAGCAGCGCCGGAGCATGCCCGGCGACGAGCGCGGTGCAGGCCTCGAGCACCTCGACCTCCCGGGCGACGGCGCGCTCGCGTACGCCGAGGACGATCGTCTCCTGCTCCTTCAGCGCGGGGGTGATGTAGCGCTCGGCTCCGACGAGGGTCTGCTTTCGGACATAGTCGGCGGGAACGAGCTCGCGGTGCGCGTTCGGGACCTCGAGGTAGTACCCGAAGACCCGGTTGTAGCCGACCCGCAGGGAGCGGATCCCGGTGCGGCGCCGCTCCTCCTCCTCGAGGCCGGCGATGTACGTGCGCGCGCCCTCCCCGGCGGCGAGGAGGGAGTCGAGCTCGGCGTCGGCGCCGGGACGGACCGCACCACCCTCCCGCGCGTGCGCCGGCGGATCGTCGACGACCACCTCCGCGAGCCGCTCGGCGAGGCCGTCGGGGGCCGCGCATCCCGCCGCCGCCTCGGCGAGCACCGCCCCGCTGCCGCCGGCGATCGCGGCCGCCACCCGGGGGAGCGCCTCACAGGCGGCGCGGACGCCGGCGAGGTCGCGGGGGGAGGCGAGCCGCTGGACGCAACGCCCGACCAGCCGCTCGAGGTCGCGCACCCCGGAGAGTGCGGCGCCGAGCCCGTCGCGCCGCCGGCGGTCGGAGGTGAGCGCGCCGACGGCGTCGAGCCGCGCGTCGATCGCGGCGACGTCGAGGAGGGGCTCCTGGAGCCGGCCGCGGAGCAGCCGCGCCCCCATCGCGGTGCGGGTGCGGTCGACGAGCTGGAGGAGGCCGGGACCGGCGCCCCCGAGCGGGCCGAGGAGCTCGAGGTTGCGCCGCGTCGGCGGGTCGAGGCGCATCACCGCGCCGAGGGCGCGGGGCCGCACCCGCAGCCAGCCTGCGGTGACATCGATCCGCGAGCGCTCGCAGTACGCGAGCGCCGCCCCGGCGGCGGCGCAGGCGGCGGGCAGCTCCTCCACCCCGAGCCCCCGCAGGCTCGCGGTGCCGGTGGCCTCGCGGAGGCGCTCCGCGGCCCGGACCGGGTCGAAGAGCGGCCCGGGCAGCGAGCTGCGCACCGCCCGGGGGACCAGGGTGGCGGGCGCCTCACAGCCTTCGGGAAGGAGGAGCTCGGCGGCGGCCAGCCGCTCGCACTCCTCGGCGAGCGCGGAGGTGTCGAGGCCCCCGGCGAGCTCGCAGAGCTGGAGATCGCCGGTGCTCGCCTCGAGGGCGGCGAGGCCGACCCGGCCGGGCAGCGGGGCGAGGGCGACGCAGCGCACCGCCCGCGCGGGGTCGAGGAAGGCGTCCTCGAGCACCATCCCGGCGCTGAGCACCCGGGTGACCTCGCGGCGGACCAGGCCGCGGCCGTTCGGCTCCTCGACCTGGTCCCAGAGCACCGCCCGCTCGCCGGCGTCGAGCAGCCGCCGGAGGTACCCGGTCAGCGCGTGCACCGGCACCCCGCACATGGGCAGGCGCCCGGCATTGCCGAAGGCACGCCCTGTGAGTGCCACCCCGAGGATCGGGGCGGCTCGCTCCGCGTCCTCGCCGAAGAGCTCGAAGAAGTCGCCGAGGCGGGCGAGCACGATGGCGTCGGGATGCCGCTCCTTGACCGCCCGGTACTCGCGGAGGATCGGCGTGTCGCCGGCGTCGTCGAGGCTCACCGTCGATCGCGGCGCCGCGCCGTCGACCGCCGCGGCGTGCGGCGCCCCGCCGCGGCGTCGTCGGGTCACGACGCCCGTGGGCGCCCCGGCGCGCCGAGCGGTTCGGCCACCAGCTGCCAGGCGGTCGCCGACCGCACGACCGCGCGCACCAGCTCGCCGGCGGACGCCGAGCCCTCGGGCAGCCGGGTCACGCGATTGCCCCGGCTGCGGCCGTACGGCCGGGTGTCCTCGGTCGTCCCCTCGACGAGCACCTCGACCTCGGTGCCGCACAGGGCGAGGTTGCGCTCGAGGGCGATCTCCCGCTGCAGGGCGAGCAGGTGGTTGAGGCGCCGCTTCTTCTCCTCGAGCGGGACGTCGTCCTCGCGGCGGGCCGCAGCCGTGCCCGGCCGGGGCGAGTACGCCTGGAGATGGACGACGTCGAAGCGGACGTCGCGGAGCAGCCGCTCGGTGCCCTCGAGCTCCGCCTCGGTCTCGCCGCAGAACCCGACGATGACGTCGGTGCTCAGCGTCAGGCCGGGGACGGAGGCGCGCGCCCGCTCGACGATGGCGCGGTAGTCGCCGACGGTGTACACACGCCGCATCCGCCGCAGCAGCGCGTCGTCGCCCGCCTGGACCGGGAGGTGGAGCTGCTCGCAGGCGGTGGGAAGGTCGCGGATCGCGGCGAAGAGCGCCGGCGAGGCGTTGCGCGGATGCGAGGTGAGGAAGCGCTGCCGCCACAGCCCGGGGACCGTGTCCACCGCGGCCATGAGCTCGGGCAGGCCGGCGCCGCTGTCGGGATCGCTGTAGGAGTTGACGTTCTGCCCCAGCAGGGTCACCTCGCGCACCCCACGCGCGACCAGCCGGTGGACGTCCTCGACCACCGCGCCGACCGGCCGGCTGCCCTCGCGGCCGCGCACGAAGGGCACGATGCAGTACGAGCACATCTCGTTGCAGCCGCCGATGACCGGAACGTACGCGCTGAGCCGGTCCGAGGCCGGGAGCGGGAGGGGACCGTCGAGGTCGCCGGCCCACAGCGCCTGCAGCCGTGCCAGGAATCCCTCCGGCTCGCGGACGTCGAAGAGGTAGTCGAGGCCGGGAAGCCGGTCGAGGAGCGCCGAGCCGTGCTCCACCCCCATGCACCCGGTGAGCGCGATCGCCCGGCCGGCGCGCGCGCTCTTCCAGCGCATCAGCTCGCGGAAGCGGCCGTACACCTTCTGCTCGGCGTTCTGCCGCACCGCGCAGCTGATGATGATCGCGAGGTCGGCGTCGTCGAGCGGCACCTCGGGGACGCAGCCGATCTCCGCGAGCTGCTCGGCGAGCTGCTCGCGGTCGGCCTCGTTCATCTGGCAGCCGATGTGCCACAGGTGCACTCGCGGCGGCCGCCCCAGCGGCGGGGTGATCGGCCGGCGGCGGTTCTCGGCGAGGGGCACGGGCCGGAAGTGGGAGGCCGCCGGGCTGAGCGGGATGAGCGCAGGCACGACCGGGAGTCTAGGGGCTCACCCCGGCGTCGATCGTCATCCGGGCAGTGTAGCAAACATCCGTTCGCAAAACTCCCGGAGAGCCCTCAGCGCGACTCCACGAGGAGCCGGATCCCGGTCCTCTCCTCGCCGTCGATGGAGATGTCGATGAACGAGGGGATGCAGACGAGGTCGATGCCGCCCGGCGCGACATAGCCGCGGGAGATCGCGATCGCCTTGATCGCCTGGTTGATGGCTCCCGCGCCGATGGCCTGGACCTCGACCTTCTGCGACGAGCGGATCACACCGGCGATCGCTCCCGCGACGGCGACGGGCTTCGAGGTGGCCGAGACCTTGAGGATTTCCACGGGGCCGGACCCTTACCTAGGACGTTGCGAGAACGACTGGCGGACGTGCCGGGACGGTGCCGCCCCGGCCGGAGAGGAGTGGTGCGAGCGGATTCTCTGGAGCCAGGCGGGGAAAGTCAATTGGGGTCACTTGGCGTACTCGACGCAGCGGGTCTCGCGGAGCACGGTGACCTTGATCTGCCCCGGGTAGGTGAGCTCCGTCTCGATGCGTTTGGCGATGTCGCGGGCCATCACCACCGCGGTGTCGTCGTCGACGCGCTCGGGGCGGACCATGACCCGGATCTCGCGGCCCGCCTGGATGGCGAAGGTGCGCTCGACCCCGGGCATCTCGTTGGCGATCGCCTCGAGGCGCTCCAGCCGCTTGATGTACGAGGCCAGGGTCTCCCGGCGGGCTCCGGGCCGGCCGGCGGAGATGGCGTCGGCGGTGAGCAGGACGAAGGCACCGATGGTGCGCGGCTCCTCGTCGTAGTGGTGGGCACGAACGGCGTGGACCACGTTCGCCGGCCGTCCCAGCCGGGCGAGGATCTCGGCGCCGATGATGGCGTGCGAGCCCTCGATCTCGTGGTCGACGGCCCGGCCGATGTCGTGGAAGAGGGCGACCTCGCGCGCCTCCTGCTCGTCGGCGCCGATCTCGGCGGCGATCATCCCGGCGAGGGCGGCGACCTCGGTGCAGTGGACGAGGACGTTCTGGCCGTACGAGGTGCGGAAGCGCAGCGTCCCGAGGAGCTTGACGAGCTCGGGGTGGACGCCCTGGATGCCGGCGCCGAAGCAGGCCTTCTCCCCCTCCTCCTTGATGAGGAGCTGGATGTCGCCGCGACTCTTGGTGACCATCTCCTCGATGCGCGCCGGATGGATGCGCCCGTCGGTGAGGAGCTTCTCCAGGGTCATCCGGGCGACCTCGCGGCGCACCGGGTCGAACCCGCTGAGCACGACCGCCTCGGGGGTGTCGTCGATGATGAGGTCGACGCCGGTGGCCGCCTCGAGGGCGCGGATGTTGCGGCCCTCGCGGCCGATGATCCGGCCCTTCATCTCGTCGCTCGGGAGCTGGACGACGGTCACCGACGTCTCGCCGGACTGGTCGGCGGCGTGGCGCTGCATCGCGGCGATGAGGATCTCCCGGCTGCGCTGGTCGGCCTCCTCCCTCACCCGGTCGGAGGCGGCCCGGATCCGCTCGGCGATCTCCGGGGTGAGCTCGCCCTCGACCCGGGCGATGATCTCGGCGCGGGCCTCGCCCTGGGTCAGCGCGGCGACCCGCTCGAGCTCGGCGGCGATCGCCGCCCGCTCGGCGTCGAGCGCGCCGATGTGCTCCTCGAGCTCCTGCTCGCGGCGGCCGAGGCGCTCCTCCCGCGAGTCCATCTCCTGGGAGCGTCGCTCGAGACCCTCCTCGCGCTGGGCGCCGCGCTGCTCGAGACGGCCGAGCTCGGCGCGGCGCTCGCGGTTCTCGGTCTCCACGTCGGAGCGGAGCCGCAGCGCCTCCTCCTTGGCGGCGAGCATCATCGACTTGCGCTGCTGCTCGAGGTCGGCGACGGTCTCGCGGTGGCGCTCCTCGTCGGCGGCGCGGGCAGCCTTCTCGCGCTCGAGCTGCCTCTTTGCATACAGGACCGAGCCGGCGACCGCGACAACGGCCACGGCCAGCCCGATCAGGGCTCCCAGCATTGGAAGGGGGACCTCGTGGTGCTCTGAACGTGAGGTGCTCGCCACCTCGCGAGGACGGGGTGCCTTCCCAGGAGCGTGGGGCGGTGTGCGGAGCGGGGACACAGAGGTCCGGTGCTCCGTCGGCGGGTACGCCGAAGCCTCCCTCCGGGTAAGCCCCGACATTGTACGAACGCGTAAAGGGGTAGGAGGCGGAACCACCCACCGGGGTGGCGAGCAGGGCGGGGTTGTACCCTTCCCCCGTGGCCCGCAGCCTGCACCCGCACACCGACGCACCGGTCGTGTCGACGCAGGACGAGCCCGAGGAGCCGCCCGGCGGTCCACGGCTGCCGGCCGGACGGAGTGCGCGAGAGCTCGGAGCGCTGCTCGTCGGGTGCGCCCTGCTGCGGGTCGGGGCCGCCGGAGCCGGGCAGGCGGTGCAGCTCGACCTCGTCGACCTCGGCGGCGGCCGGGCGAGCCACATCGTCGTCGGCTTCGTCGGCGCCGCCCAGGCGGTGCCGGAGATGGTGCTCGCCTTCGGGCTCGCCCGCCTCGCCGACCGCTTCGGCCGCCGGCGCTTCCTCATCGGCGGTCCGCTGCTCGGAATGCTCGCGGTGCTCCTCCTCGCCGGGGCGGTGCACCCTGCGCAGATCGGGATCGCCCGCCTCTTCGAGGGCGTGGGAGCCGCCGCCTTCGTCCCGACCGCGCTCGGCACCATCGCCGCCGCGACCGCCTCCGACCGCGCGGTCAGGGCCCGGGCCAGCGGCGCCTTCGAAGGCGCGACGCTCACCGGCTACGCGGGCGGCTTCCTGGTGGGCCCGCTCTTCTACCACGCCCTCGGACGGGGGTGCTTCCTGATCCTCGCCGCCTTCTACCTCGCCGCGGCACTCGTCTGCCTGCGCTTCGTGCCCCGGGTCCCGCCGCTTCCGGTGAGCCCGGTGGCGGTCATCATGCGCGTGGTCACCGGGCCCGGACCGATCCGGGTCTTCATCCCCGCCTGGCTGGCGGTGAACACCCTCGTCGGAGGCTGGTACTTCAACCTCGCCTCCCTGCTCCGCCAGTCGCGAGATCCGTCACAGACCCTCGTCCACGGTTTCGACGACCGGGCGATCGCCGCCATCCTGCTCGGCTGGGTGATGCTCCTCATCGTCGGGATCGTCCTCTGGACCCCGGTGCTCCGCCGCCGCGGAGGACCGGCGACCATGAGCCGCGCCGTCCCCGGTGTCTACCTCATCGGCGCGGGGACGCTGCTCATGAACCATCTCCCCCTCGCCGTCGCCCCGGCGCTCCTCCCCATCGCTGCCCTCGGGGTGCTGATGATCGCCGGCTTCGGCCCCGCCGCCGTCGCCTACCTCGCGGACTGCTCGGAGAGCCTCGCGGCCGACCGCTCGGCGCTCATGGCCTTCTACACGATCACCCTCGCCGGCGGCGGCGCCATCGGCTCGGTGCTCGGCGGCCTCTTCGCGAAGTGGCTCCTGCTCGACGGCCTGGTCGTCCTCGGGACGCTGTGCGCGACGATCGCCGTCGTCTCGCTCCGGGCCGTGGTCCGCTACGAGCGGGCGAGGGCCTGACCCTCAGCGGTTGCCGGTCACCCGCGCCGGCACCCGTGTCTCGAACATCGCGAAGAGGGTGTTGAGACCCTCCGCCAGGAGGGGGTGCGTGAAGATCGCGTCCGCCATGGCGGTGGAGGTGAGCCTGCCGAGCATCGCGACCTGGATCATGGTCATGATCTCGCCGCCCTCACTGCCGAGGACCGCGCAGCCCAGGATCTGCCCGCTGTCCGCGTCGACGACGGCCTTCATGAAACCGCGCGTCTCCCCGGTCTCGATGGCCCGGATGACGGCGCTCATCGGGAGCTTCGCCACCCGAATCGCGCGTCCTCGCGCCCGGGCCTCGCGCTCGGTCATGCCGGCGCGGCCGAGCTGCGGGTCGATGAACAGCGTGTACGGGACGATCCGGTCCCGCGTGCTCGCCTTCTCGTGCCTGATGAGGTTGGCGTGGAGGATGCGGGAATCGTCGTAGGAGAGGTGGGTGAAGGCCGGGCCGCCCTTGACGTCGCCCATCGCGTAGACGCCCGGGACATTGGTTTCCAAGTACTCGTCGACCTCGATGAAGCCGCGGTCGTTGAGACGGATGCCAGCCGCCTCGGGGGCGAGCGCCTCCGTATTTGGGATGCGGCCGATGGCCGACAGCAGGTGCGAGCCTTCGAGCTGTCGTTCCCCATCTTCCGTGCGAACGGTCAGCCGCAGGCGGCCGCCGCCGGCCGGCTCAGCCCGCAGCGGCGTAGCGGAGGTCAAGACCGTGATCCCGTCATCGCGCAAGATGGCGGCGACCTCGTCCGAGACGTCGTCGTCCTCGATCATCATCAGG
>DATKEY010000233.1:0-3783 GCA_035544475.1 Candidatus Dormiibacterota bacterium
GACGGAGGCTGCTGCTGCTGGTGCTGCGGCGGGGGCTGATGCTGGTTCTGCCCCTGCCCCTGCCCCTGGCCCTGGCCCGGTGGCGCGGCGACGGCCGCGCCGGCGCGGGTGACCGGGCTCAGTGCCAGGCATCCCGCCCCGACGAGGGTGATCGCCCAGAGGGGCGCGCTGAATCGGCGTCGTGGGCTCTTTCCCATATCCCGCCTCCCTGAGGGCTGACCGGCCGCCTCAGCCTCCCGGGGCGAGCGGCAGCGACCAACTGGTGATAGCGAGACTATAGCAAAATGATACTCACCCCTGCCGGGACGGCCCCACCCGCTCCGGCGTGATGTGCAGCAACACCCGCTGCTCGCGCTCCATCGCCGAGCGGTATTCGTTCCAGTCGGGGTGCTCGCCGAAGTTGCTCCGGTAGTAGTCGACGAGCGGCTCCATCGCCTCGGGGAGGGAGACGACCCGCGCCGGCCCCTCGGCGAAGACCCAGGAGCCGAAGAAGCCGTCGGTCATCACGCAGACCGAGGCGCGGCCGGTGCGGCGGACGTGGTGGGTCTTCATCGCCGTCTCGCGGGTGCTCACCACCACGTCGCCCGAGGAGTCGATGCCGCAGACGATCGGCGACATCGCCACCCCTCCGTCGGCCCGGTCGGTGGCGAGAACGGCGCGGTGGTTGCTGCGGATGAAGTCGCGGGCCTCGTCGATCGTCATGGCACGGCTCCCCGGTTCTTCTTGTGGCGGTCGCGACACCATACCTGCGACAGTGCTCCTCCGTGCCGGGCGACCTCCTGTTTCCAGCCCCCCGAGGCGGGGCGATCTGTCACCCTTGGACGCCGTGATCCCTCCCGTCGCGGTGGTGACGAGCCGCGAGCCCGACGCCGGCCGCCGCTGGCCGGACAGCCTCGGCGTGCGTCCCGAGCTCATCCTCGCGTCCGCCACCGAGCTCTTCCGCGAGCGCGGCTTCCACGCGGTCGGGGTCGACGACATCGGCCGCGCCGCCGGGATCACCGGCCCCGCCGTCTACCGCCACTTCCCGAGCAAGGCGGCGATCCTCATCGCCGTCTTCGA
The DNA here is from genome assembly GCA_035544475.1 of Candidatus Dormiibacterota bacterium. Lineage (GTDB taxonomy): Bacteria > Chloroflexota > Dormibacteria > Aeolococcales > Aeolococcaceae > CF-96. The sequence goes on from DATKEY010000233.1 coordinate 1,060, forward strand.
CCGGATCACCGAGCGGCTTCTCGATGGGGGAGAGGCCCAGCTCGCCCGCGCCCGCTCGCCGCGCCGCCGGCTCGAGCGGCTGGTCGCGTTCCACGTCGACTTCGTGCTCACCGAGCGCGACCTGATGGCGGTCTACGCGCGCGAGGACGACAGCCTCCCCAGCGCCGACCGCCGCCGGCTGCGCCGCCGCCAGCGTCTGTACCTCGAGCACTGGGTGGAGACGCTCTGCCGGCTGCGCCCGGAGATCGGCGACGAGAGCGCACGGGTCGCGGTGCGCAGCGTGCTCGGGATGCTCAACGCCGTCGCCCACTACGACGCCCCGCTCGCCCGCGACGAGCTCGCACCGCTCCTCGAGCGCATGGCGATCGCCTCGCTGCTCGCCGCCGGGCGCGCAACGCGTGTCCACGCCTCCGACCGCTAGCCTGTCGGCCGTGAACCGCGGCTCACTCGCGACCCCGTCGGCCGGGGAGGCGCTGCGCAGCCACGTCGACCCCGGCGCCGCCCACTTCCTCGCCAACCGCGAGGCGATGCTCGCCCGCCTCTCCGAGGTCGACGAGCTCCTCGCCCAAGCCCGCCTCGGCGGCGGTGCGCGCTACGTCGAGCGCCATCACGCCCGCGGCAAGCTGCTCCCGCGCGAGCGCATCGAGCTGCTCTGCGACCAGGACGCGCCCTTCCTCGAGCTCTCGCCGCTCGCCGCCAACGGCACCGAGTACGAGGTCGGCGCCGCGGTGGTGACCGGCATCGGCGTGGTCAGCGACGTCGAGTGCGTCGTCCTCGCCCACGACCCCACGGTGCGCGGTGGCGCCGCCAATCCGTACACCCTGCAGAAGACACTTCGCGCCCTCGACATCGCCCGGCAGAACCGCCTGCCGATGGTGAGCATCGTCGAGTCCGGGGGCGCGGACCTCCCCCGGCAGGCGGAGATCTTCGTCGCCGGCGGGCAGATGTTTCGCGACCTCACCCGGCTGAGCGCGGCGGGGGTCCCCACGATCGCGCTCGTCTTCGGCAACTCGACCGCCGGCGGCGCCTACGTCCCCGGGATGTGCGACTACGTGGTGATGGTCCGCCAGCGGGCGAAGGTCTTCCTCGGCGGTCCCCCGCTCGTGAAGATGGCGACCGGCGAGGACGCGGACGACGAGGAGCTCGGCGGCGCGGACATGCACTCCCGGGTCAGCGGGCTCAGCGACCAGCTCGCCGCCGACGAGCGCGACTGCCTGCGGCTGGGCCGCGAGATCCTCGCCCATCTGCGCTGGCGCAAGCTCGGACCCGGCCCGACCGCGAGCCCCGACCCGCCGGTGCACGACCCCGAGGAGCTGCTCGGGATCGCCTCCGCCGATCACCGCATCCCCTTCGACGCCCGCGAGGTGATCGCGCGTGTCGTCGACGGCTCGCGTTTCGACGAGTTCAAGCCGCTCTACGGCACCTCGCTCGTCACCGGCTGGGCGTCGGTGCACGGCTACCCGGTCGGCATCCTCGCGAACAACGGCGTGCTCTTCTCCGAGGAGTCGGAGAAGGCGGCCCAGTTCATCCAGCTGAGCAACCGCATCGACACCCCGTTGCTCTTCCTCCAGAACACCTCCGGGTACATGGTGGGGAAGGCGTACGAGCAGGGCGGGATCATCAAGGACGGCTCGAAGATGATCAACGCCGTCGCCAACAGCACCGTGCCCGCGATCACGGTGATGATCGGCGGCTCCTTCGGCGCCGGGAACTACGGGATGTGCGGCCGCGCCTACGAGCCGCGCCTCCTCTTCACCTGGCCCAACCACCGGATCGCGGTGATGGGCCCGCAGCAGCTCGCCGGGGTGCTGAGCATCGTCGCCCGCGCCGCCGCCGAGGCCCGCGGCCAGGTCTACGACGAGGCCGCGGACGCGATGATGCGCCAGGCCGTCGAGGGCCAGATCGAGCGCGAGTCGCTCGCCCTCTTCGCCACCGCACGGCTCTGGGACGACGGCATCATCGATCCACGCGACACCCGCACGGTGCTCGGGATCGCGCTCTCCGCCTGTCACTCCGCCGAGGTGCGCGGCGCCCGCACCTACGGCGTCTTCCGCATGTGAGCGGCATCGAGCGGCTGCTCGTCGCCAACCGCGGCGAGATCGCGCGGCGGGTGATGCGCACCTGCCGGGAGATGGGCATCGCCACCGTGGCGGTGTTCTCCGACCCCGACTCCGGCGCCCCCTTCGTGCGCGAGGCGGACGAGGCGGTGCGGCTGCCCGGCGCCTCGGCGGCGGAGACCTACCTGCGCGGCGACGCCATCGTCGAGGCGGCGCGGCGCACCGGCGCCGACGCGGTCCACCCCGGATACGGCTTCCTCTCCGAGAACCACGAGTTCGTGCATGCGTGCGAGGACAACGACCTCGTCTTCATCGGCCCGCCGGCCGACGTGATGGCGCGCATGGGCGACAAGGCGCTCGCGAAGGCGGAGATGCGGGCCGCCGGCGTCCCGCTCGTCCCCGGCACCGACGGGACGGCGAGCCTCGCCGCCGCGCGCGTCGCCTCGGACGAGCTCGGCTATCCCGTGCTGCTGAAGGCGGCCGCGGGCGGGGGCGGCCGGGGGATGCGCCGGGTCGACTCCGCGGGCGAGCTCGAGGACGCGTACGCGAGCGCGTCCGCCGAGGCTGAGGCCGCGTTCTCGGACGGGACGCTCTACGTCGAGAAGGTGATCGCGCCGGCGCGCCACGTCGAGATCCAGGTGCTGTGCGACGAGCACGGCGCCGTGCT
>DATKEY010000234.1:0-3667 GCA_035544475.1 Candidatus Dormiibacterota bacterium
CGCTGCGCCGGTGGGACGAGCTCGCAGAGAGCGGCCAGGAGCGTGGTCTTCCCGGTTCCCGCGCCGCCGGTGACGACGACGTTGCACCGCCCGAGCACCGCGGCGTGGAGGAACGCCGCCGTGGCCGGGTCGAGGGCGCCGAGCCGGAGGAGCTCGTCGATCCCCAGACGGCGTTGCGGCGGCCGCCGGATCGTCAGCAGTGGAGAGCCGACGGCGATCGGGGGGAGCACGGCGTTCACCCGGCTGCCTTCGGCGAGACGGGCGTCGACCAGGGGGGCGCCCTCGTCGATGCGCCGCCCGGTCCCGCTCAGCAGGCGGTACACGACGGCGAGGACGTGGTCGGCGTCGCGGAACCGCGCCGGGCTCCGCTGGAGCCGGCCGTCGACCTCGACGTGGACGTCGTCCGGACCGTTGACCATGATCTCGCTGACCGTCCGGTCGGCCAGAAGGGCCTCGAGCGGCCCCAGCCCACCACCACTGATCTGTGTATCCATGGCGCGGGACGATACACAGGTCTGTGGTGAGCGTCAACCCACTGCCCCGCCGGATCGTGGAGACCCACAAGTCCCTCAATCGCAACGAGCGGCAGCAGGTCCGAGCTGGGGGCGCGGCCTGTCCCAAACTCCGGATGGACCGCAAAGGGGAACTGATGCTAGAGTTTTTCTTACAGATCTCACATCTGATGATTGGCGGGAAGGCGTGTGAGTCCGCTGCGAGTCCCGGCCGCGGCGTCGTGTGTTGAGGTGACTGCGCCGCATGTCCACCTGTGCCCAGGTGGGTGGACACGATCCGAGCGGCGATGAACGAGGGCTCACATCGAACGACGTCGCCCGGCAACGTGGACGCACCCCGGGCCGTGACGACTTTGCGGGCCGGAGGCGAGACGGCGTCGTGACAACGCGAGGGAGGAGGGAGATCAGCGCGGGCGGGCCGTCCCCAGGTGGGGCGATGAAGTGGACGTATGTGACCCGAACGTTGCCGCGCGGCGCGGCGGTGACGGTCGGGGAGTGGCGGCGGCCTCCGCGGCCGGGCGATCTCGTGGTGGCGCGGGTCGCCGAGCTGGGGATGCACCGCCATGCGGAGACCCGGACCGGAAGGCGCATGAGGCTCCACGCCGGTGATCGCATCGTCGGCGCCCTCGGCAACCGGTACGCCACCGACTTCTACGAGGGCTACGTCCTCGACAACCGGTGCACCCACCTGCTCACCGCCGGCGGGCTGATCGGCACCGTGGTCTCGGCGCACGACGTTCGCGGGCGTCCCACCCAGCTCGAGATCGTCGGTGGGCTCTGTGACGCCTCCGGGCGCCCGCTCTCCACCGAGGACTTCGCCGCGCTCGTCCCGCCGAGGGCGGCGTCCCACCCGACCACCGTCGCGGTGGTCGGCTCCGGGATGAACGCCGGCAAGACCACGACCGCCGCTGCGCTGGTGCTGGGCTGGACGAGGGCGGGGCTCCGCGGGGGTGCGGGCAAGGTGACCGGGTCGGGCAGCGGCAAGGACCGCTGGGAGTACCTCGACGCCGGAGCCACCGCGGTCGCCGACTTCCTCGACTTCGGGATGCCGTCGACCTTCGGATATCCGCGCGAGCGGCTGGCGTCGACGATGATCGGCATCCGGGACCGCCTCGCCGCCACCGGCTGCGACGCCATCGCTCTCGAGATCGCCGACGGCATCCTGATGACCGAGACCGCGCACCTCCTCGAGGGGCTCGGCGGCGAGGTCGAGGCGGTCGTGCTCGCCACTGTCGACGCCCTGTCGGCACGCGCGGGCGTGCAGATCCTCCGCCAGCTCGACCTGCCGGTGCGCGCGATCAGCGGGTTGGTGAGCCGCAGCCCACTCGCCGTTCGCGAGGCGCGGGCGGCGACCGGCCTGCCGGTGCTGACCGCCGCGGAGATCGCGGCGGGGGGAGCGATGAGCCTGCTCCCCGCCGGCGCCGGCGCGCGGTGAGGGTCCCGGCCCTCGCCTGGTCCGGCGGCGGCGACTCGCCACCCGGCAGGCTCGCCGAGGTGGCCCTCGAGGTCGAGCGCATCGAACCGGCCGCCCTCGTCTGCCCGCGGTTGACCGTCGTCTGCGAGAACGCCGGCGTCCTCCTCGATCGCGGCGACCTCCGCTTCGACCCCCGCGGCGGTGGAGGTCCGGCGGCGACCGCCGAGCACCGTCGCGAGGCGCTCGCCTTCGGCATCGTCAACACCGCGTACCACGCGCAGCGCGGGCTGGAGGCTCTCGCAGGCCTGCTCGGGAGGCGCCTGCCGCCGCTGGTGGTGCGCATCGGGCTGCACACCGCCCAGCGACCGGGCTGGGGTGGCGGCCACTATCGCCTCCCCGCGGCGGAGTACTCGTCGCTTCCCGAGGACGAACCGCCGGTCGCCACCGGCGAGATCCATCTCGGCACCGGCGGACGTCTCGTGCCCCTGCGCGGGGAGCGCTATCTGCACTCCGCGAGCCACGACCCCGCGATCGTGCTCCACGAGCTCGGTCACCACCTCACCCGCCACACCGCGGACTTCCGGGTCAACCGGCGACGTCCGCCCCAGGCCCAGGCCAACCTCAAGACCCCCCTCGACGAGGGCACGAGCGACTACGTCGCTGCGATCCTTCTGGACACGGCTGACATCTACGGGTGGCACCGTGCGTCGGTGCCACCGGAGTCGCCGCGGCGCCGCTGCCTCGCCGCGCCCTGGACGATGGCCCAGTTCGTCGGCGGGCATCTCAGCGATCCCCACACCGACGGGACGATCTGGTCGGCGGCGCTGTGGTCTGCGCGCACCGAGCTGGGCCGCCGAGGGGTCGAGGCCGCGAGCTTCGACGCCGTGGTGATCCGTGCACTCGACCGCGTCGGCAGCTCCGCGGACGACCTCCCGGTCGAGCGTGCCCGGCAGCTGCGGCGCCGGTACGCGCTCGTCCTCGAGGCGATCGTCGAGGAGGACGCGGCGCAGGGCGGCGCGTTCGCCACGGTCATCGAGCCGGTGTTCGCGTCCCGCGGGATCGTGGTGGGGTTCGGCAACGACGCGCTGCACGATCGCACCCTCCGCGGTGCCCTGGTGCGGTCGTGAACCCGGGTGCCGCGCGCAGCCTGTGGCGGTTCCGCGACTACGGCCGTCCCCACCTCCGAGTGCTCGGCCTCGGCATCCTCATGCGGATCGGCGAGATGCTCGCCGACCTGGGCCAGCCCTGGCCGCTGGCGCTCATCGTCGACAACGTCGTCGGTCAGCGGCCTCTCCACGCGCTGAGCGCATCCCTCCTCGGCGGCCTGGACCGGAGCTCGACCACGCTGCTCACCGCCGCGGTGGTGGCGTCACTCGTCCTCGCCGTCGCCAGCGGAGTGTGCGACTACCTCGGCGATCGGGTGATGAACGGCGCCGGCGAGCGGATGACGGCCGCCATCCGTGCCGACCTGTTCGCCCACCTCCAGCGCCTTCCCCTCGGCTTCCACGACCGCAACGCGCTCGGCGAGCTGACGAGCCGGCTCACCGTCGACACCGATCGCATCGACGACGCCCTCGTCGACGTCTTCTCGACACTGCTCCCGGGCGCGCTGACGGTGAGCGGCCTCCTCGCCGTCACCGTTCTCGTCGACTGGCGGCTCGGACTGGTCACGCTCGCGAGCGTGCCCGTCGTTCTGGTCGTGATCAGCCGCTACACACGGCTCACCCGCGCGGCGGCGCGG
>DATKEY010000235.1:0-3064 GCA_035544475.1 Candidatus Dormiibacterota bacterium
GCATCGTCGTCACCGCAGGTTGTAGTCGGGCGAGGCGAGGAGCAGGGTGAGCACTCCCCGGGCCACGGTCTTGTCGTCGGCGTGGGCGGCGCGCGCCGCGGCCACGTAGTTGCCGATCGCCGCCGAGGTGGCGGGGCTGAGGTCGAGCAGGCCGAGGCGCAGCATCCACGGCTGTGGCGCGGGCGCCGGGGTCCCGTCGAGCAGGGCGCCGAGCTGGTCGTCGGTGACCAGCTGCGCGGCGCGGGCGGCGAAGTTGTAGCGGGCGAGCAGCGTGGCGGTGTTCGCCCACGCGGTCCCGCCGTGCCAGCCCGCGACGTTCGGCGGGTCGTAGAGGATCTGTCCCATCGTGTCGCACTGCTGGGCGAGCACGTCGTTGGGGGCGGTGCTGTTGCCGGGCTGTCCGAGGAGCGACTCGACGACCCCGACCGCACCGTCGCCGCGCGCGAGATCGAGCGCGCGGATGGTGCCTGCGACGAGCTCGGCGGGAGACTTGATGTTCCTGGCGGGCCCGTCGGTGAACTCCGGACGGAGGAGCAGCGTGCGGACCATCGGCCTGACCTGGTAGTTCGAGGCGGCGAAGGCGTCGGCCATCGCCTGCACCACCTGCGGCTCCGGGTTGGGGGCGTGAAGGAAGGAGGCGAGGCGTCCGGCGACGTGGCGGGCGGCGACCGGTCCGCGCGGATGGCGGTCGAGGATGATGTCGACGACGTCGCCGGCCCCCCATGGCCCGCTGTTTCCGAGGAGAAGCTTCGTCCCGTCGTCGTGGAGCGCGGCGTTGAAGACGGCGTTGCCCTGGTTGTCGACCGTCCAGCCGGTGAACGCGCGAGCGGCCTCGCGCACGTCGTTCTGGGTGTACCCGCCGTCGTGGCCCAGCGAGAACAGCTCCATGAACTCGCGGCCGTAGTTCTCGTTCGGCTTGCCCTTGCGGTTGGTGTTGCCGTCGAGCCAGATGAGCATCGCGGGGTCGACGGTGATCGCCTTGCAGAGCGCCCGGAAGTCACCGGCGGCCTGGCTGCGCATCAGCCGGTTCTGGCCGAGCATCAGGTCGAGCTTGCGCACCTTCACATAGCCGGTGGCGAAGTGGCCGTGCCAGTAGAGCGTCAGCTTCTCCTCGAGCGGGTACTGGGTCGTGGCCATCCGCTGCAGCCACCAGCGCTGGTACGGCTCCGCGCTCGGAGGGTTCTTCTCGTCGGCGACGCGTGCGGCGGTCTGGAGGGCGAGCACCTCGACGTCGTCGGGCCGGCCCTCGGAGGTCGAGAAGCCGAGCAGGTGGTCGACGGTCGCCGGGTATCCCGCCGCCGCCCACTGCTGGATCTCGGCGACGGTGGCGCCGAAGCCGGCGCGGGCGAAGAGCCGCGCGACCCGGCGCATCGTGTCGGTCGCCACCGGCGCCGGCGCCGGTGCCGGCCCGAGGGCGGGCAGGGGCGGAGCCGCAGCGGGATCGAGCAGTTTCCCCAGCACCGGCTGGAGCTGCGGCAGCCCCAGGGCGTGCAGCGTCTGCTCGAGCAGGGAGACCAGCGGATCGGCCATGCGAAACCCCCCGCGGTGTCCGGCCCACCTCCCGGACGCCCCGCCACTCTCGGATACCCGCGGCGGTTGACGAGGCAGACGCGCCAATCCCTTCGGTCCCTCCCGCCGGGGTGCCTATGGAAGCACGAACGGCTTCCGGACCACCTCATCGAGTACGAAGATCGTCTCGGTCGCCTGCACCATGGGCAGGCTCTGGAGCCGTTCGAGCACCACGTCGCGGAGGGTGTCGACGTCGGTGGCGCGGACGAGGATGAGGGCGTCGTGGGTGCCGGTGGTCAGCGCGCAGTACTCCACCTCGGGCATCTCGAGCACCTCGGCGCGCAGCGCCCTCCAGTCCGGCTGGCGGACGGAGAGGAGGATGAGGGCGGCGATCCCGAGACCGACGCGCCGGCTGTTGACCCGTGCGGTGAAGCCCTCGACAACGCCCTCGTCGCGGAGCCGGAGCAGCCGCGAGTAGGCGTTCGCGCGCGACACGCCGACCTGCTCGGCGAGGGCGGCGATGCTCACCCGTCCGTCGTCGCGGAGGACCTCGAGGATCCTGCGGTCGACCCGGTCGAGCCCCGGCGGCTGCTGCCCTTTCGCCACGCCCGCGACCTTAGACCAGAGCGACGAACGCAAGAAAGCCGTCCCCGGAGCGTCGGAGGGGATGAGGGGGACGCCAGCCGGTCAGGCCTGCATCCGGCGCAGGTCGGGGCTCGCGCACCTCGTGGGGGTCTGCCAGTGGCCACACGACCGTTCCGCCGAGCGCTCACCGCCGTCCTCGCAACCGGTGTCCTCGTGGCCGGCGCCGCCAACCTCCACGCCGCCGTCCTCGATCAGCCCTCGGTGCCCTCGGTCCTCAAGTTGGTCGACAACGTCCTCCCCGGCCTCGACAAGCTCGTCGCCACCGCCCTTCCGGCCGTCTCGACCCCCCTCCAGATCGGGGTCGGGCTGGCCCCCACCGATCCCGCGGGCGAAGAGGCCCTCTTCAACGCGCTCTACGATCCGTCGAGCCCCCTCTACCACCAGTTCCTGACCCCCGACCAGGTGGCCTCGCGCTTCGGCGCGGCGCCCGATCGGGTCGCCGCCGCGGTCGACTGGCTGCGCAGCGGCGGGCTCGAGGTCGACCACGTCGGTGCCGGCGGCACCTTCATCGAGGCGACCGGCCCGGTCGGCGCCGTCGACCGGCTGATGAACACCACGATGCGCGCCTACACCGCCGGGGGCACGAGCTTCCTGGCGAACGACCGCGCTCCGAGCGTGCCCGGCGCGCTCGGCATCGTCTCGGTGGTCGGGCTCAACACCCTCCAGCACTTCTCCACGCCGCACAGCACCACCGCCGCGGCCACGGCCGGCGGGCAGACCACCGCCACGCCGGACCCCTCGCTGCTCGGGCTCTACACCGACAGCTACACCCCGCAGGACCTTTGGTCGCTCTACGAGCAGCCCGCGAACAACATGGGACAGGGCCAGTCGATGGGGATCTTCGGCGCCGGCGCCACCGACCCGGTGATCGCCAACCTGCGCCGCTTCGAGGACCTCAACCACCTCCCCC
>DATKEY010000236.1:0-5290 GCA_035544475.1 Candidatus Dormiibacterota bacterium
CGGAGGTCGAGGACGTGGGCGATGTCGGCCAGGGTGAGCCCGTCGTGGAGGAGCGGCGCGTCCGCGATCTCGAGGGCGAACCCCGCCTCGATGAGCGCCGCCGCGGGCGCCTCGTCCGAGGGGCCGTGGGTGCCCCGGGTCACAGGTCCGCTCCCGCGGCGCGGGGCGCGAGCGCCACCGCGGTGCCGCCGGTGTGCCAGAGGACCACCGGGCCGCCGACGTCGCCGGTGGCGAGAAGCGTGGGGAGCAACCCGAACGCCTTGGCGGTGAAGGCGGGGTCGAGGATCAGCCCCTCGTGGGCGGCGGCGACGGCGGCGGCGCGCTCCCCCTCCTCCGAGGGGACGCCGTATCCCGGTCCGCGGGCGTCGTGGACCTCCACCGCCGCGGCCGCGGGCGGGGGCGCGCCGAGCAGCGCGGCGCCCTCGGCGGCGAGGGCGAGCACCCGGGTCGCGGTCTCGCCGGGCGGGCGGCTCACCGCGGCGCCCACCACCCGCAGCGGGCGTCGCGACGCGGCGAGGCCCGCGAGCAGGCCGGCGTGGGTCACCCCGGAGCCGGTGGCGACGAGCATCAGCGCCGGCTCCACCCCGGCGGCGTCGAGCTGGTCGAGCGCCTCGGCCGCCGCCGCCGCGTAGCCGAGGACGGCGACGGCGCGGGCACCGCCGCGCGGGATCGCGTACGGCCGGTGACCGGCGGCGCGGAGCTCGGCGGCGGCGGCCTCGATGCCCGCGTCGACGGATTCGCGGCGCGGGTCGCCGGTGAAGCGCACCGTGGCGCCGAACCGGCGGGCGAGGACGAGGTTGGGATGGGGGAGGGGAGGCTCGTCGCCGTAGAGGACGAGGGTGCACCCGATCCCCGTCACCGCGGCCGCCGCGGCGGCGCCCTGGCAGTAGCTCGAGGCGGGCCCGCCGCCGGTCACGAGCACGTCGCACCCCTCCACGAGCGCCTCTCCGACGAGGAACTCGAGGGCGCGGGTCTTGTTGCCGGCGAGGGCGAAGCCGCAGAGGTCGTCGCGCTTGCAGTACAGGGGAGGGGCGGCGAGCTCGCGCTCGAGCCGCGCGAGACGCACCAGCGGCGTCGGCAGCGACGCGAGGCGCACGCGCGGCGCGACCGTGCTCAGCCCCACGGGTCCGCCTCGGTGGCGAGGGCGGCGCGGCCGCGGCGCACCACCGCGTCGACCATCGCCGCCGAGCATCCCACCGTCGCCGCGGGGGTCGCGGCGGGGTCGAGGGTGCCCTGGTGGCGGAGCGCCTCCTCGAGCGTCCGGCCCTGCTCGCGTCCGGAGCGCAGCGCCTCCTGGAGCAGCTCCTGGGCGCGGTGCTTCCCCAGGCGCGGCGAGAGCTCGGCGAGCACCGCTTCGGACGCGGCGTATCCGCCGCCCGCGGCGAGGTTGCGCGCCATCCGCTCGGAGTCGACCTCGAGGCCGGCGAGCAGGTCCCGCGCCTGGGCGAGCGCCGCGCCGGCGAGCAGGCACGCCTCCGGGAGCGCGATCCACTCCGCCTTCCAGGCGCGGCCGTCGCGCTCGTGCTCGCCGACCATGCCCTCGAGCAGCGTCGCCGCCTGCGCGCGCACCAGCCGGGCGAGGGTGTCGAGGTGCTCCGATCCCTCGGGATTGCGCTTGTGCGGCATCGTGATGCTCCCCACCGCGCCCGGCGCCGACGGCTCGCGCAGCTCGCCGATCTCCGGACGCTGGAGTGTGTACACCTCGGCGCCGATGCGCGCGAGGGTCGCGGTGATCATCGCGAGCAGGTGGCCGAAGTCGGCGACCCGGTCGCGTGCGGTGAGCCAGGGAACGACCGGATCGCGCAGCCCGAGCCGCTCGCAGAAGCGCCGGCGGAGCTCGAGCCCGCGGTCCCCGAAGAAGGCGAGGGTGCCGACGGCGCCTCCGAGCTGGCCGCACGACCAGCGCGGCGCGCCCTCGGCGAGCCGCTCGCGGTGACGGCGGACCTCGTCCGCCCAGGACGCGACCTTGAGCCCGAAGGTCACCGGCGAGCCGGGCTGTCCGTGGGTGCGCCCCGCCATCGGGGTGTCGCGGTGACGCTCGGCGAGGTCGAGGAGGAGCGCCTCGACGGCGCCGAGGTCGCGCCAGGCCACCTGTCCGGTGCGGCGGATGACGAGGGCCGTCCAGGTGTCGGTGAGGTCCTGGACCGTGGCGCCGTAGTAGATGTGCTCCGCCGCCTCGGCCGGGAGCGCCCGTCGCAGGGCGGCGATCAGGCCCAGGGTGGAGTGCGACGTCCGCCGCGTCTCCGCGGCGGCGAGATCGAGGTCGAGGCGGTCCACCGAGCAGGCGGCGGCGATCGCCTCCGCGGAGGCCGCGGGAATGATCCCGAGCTCCGCCTGCGCGGCGGCGAGGGCGGCGAGGATCTCGAGCCAGGTCTGCAGCCGCGCCTCCTCGTCGAAGACCGCGCGCAGCTCGTCGGTCCCCCAGAGGTGGGCGTAGAGGCGCGAGTCGCTCAGGCGGGCGCCCATGCCGGCTCCGCGATCCGGGCGACCTCGCGCAGGCCGCCACGGACCAGGTCGAGCGACGCGCCCCAGGGGACGGTGACCCGTCCGGGCGTCACCTCGAGGTGCTCCTCGAGGAGGCAGCACTTGGTGAGCACCGGCGCGGGCGCGTCGATCCGTCGCGGGCAGATGTCCACCGAGTCGGCGTCGTCCCCGTAGAACCAGCGGTGGATCTCGCGCGAGCGCGCACAGCCGAGGAGGAGCCAGTCGCGGCGCTCGGGATGCTGGTCGAGGTAGGCGACCTCGGTCCCGTCGAGCGTCACCCCCGAACCGCGGCAGGGCAGCAGCCGGCCGCGGCCATCGCGGTCGCGCGCGCCGAGCTCGCGAAGGTCGACGAGCTGGGGCACCAGCTCGATCGGGGGAAGCTCGTCGGCGGTCTCGAGCACCCTGCGGCACTGGTCGAGGAGCTTCGGCGGCTCCGGCGGCACCACCTCGACGACGGTCACCCGAAGCGGCTGCGGATCGAGGATGAAGCTCAGGTGCTCGTACCGTCCGTGCACCACGACGCAGCGGGCCTCGGGGGCGAGGCCGACCGCCGCCGCGGCGAGCTGGCTGGGAACGGCGGTGTCGACGTCGGGGAGCCGGAGGAGGGCGCACTCGTGGGGGAGGGCGAGCACCTCGACACCGGTGATCGGCGAGAAGAGCGGCTCGTCGGTTGCGCGCTCCACCCGGACCACCGCGGTCTGGTCGCCGTGGCGGGCGATGATGAAGCGTGTCCGCCGGTAGGAGTCGCGGCCGAGGAGGTGGTCGCGGAGCGAGGCGGGGTCGAGAGGCCGATCGACCTCGGCGACGGAGACGTCGCGGTACCGGCGGGGGACGACGTTGCTCATGTTCCGGCCGCGGCGGGGACCTCGCCGTCGCCGCAGCTCAGCTCGATGGTGTCGGCGCGCAGGCCCAGCCGGAGCGCCTCGAGCCCGAGCACCTCCGCCGGGACCACGTTGCCGAGGCTGACCTCGGGACCGAGCCGGCGGATGAACCACGCCTGCTGGTCCTTGCGCGGAGCCTCGAAGACGACCCGATGCCGGGTGGCGCGCAGCAGCGCGTCGACGAGCTCGGTGCGCACCGACCCGTCCGCTGAGTAGAGCCCCACGGTGCCGCTCTCGCGGCCCTCGGCGACGACCCAGGTCGCGCCGGCGTCGAGGTCGCCCGCCGCCTCCTCCGCCCAGGTGTAGGCGTGGACGGGGGCGTCCGGCTCCTTGGCGCCGACCTCCGCGAGGACGGTGAAGCGGCCGGCGGCGCGCTCGATGAGCCGCCGCTTCTCGAGGATCGGCAGCCGCCTCGTCCCGTTCGACACCTCGACGCAGGGGAAGCCGGTGTCCGCCGCCCAGTCGAGGAGGCGGTCGGCCGCGCCCTGCACCCAGGCGACCTCGAGCAGGGTTCCCCCCACGCACGCCGCCACCGCGTGCTCGCGGAGAATGGCCACCCTGTCCGCCACGCCTGGGTCGAGGTACGCGGTGCCCCAGCCGAGCTTCCAGATGTCGACGTGCTCCCCGCACACACCGAGCAGGCCGGAGAGCTCGGCGAGCGGCATCCCGCGGTCGAGGACGTGGGTGATCCCGGTGCGGCGCGGCTTGCGCTCACGCATGGGCAGGTCGAGGAAGTCGGGCCGGGCCATATGTCCGATAGTAGATGCGCGTGTCGTTCCGTGCAATATGGGGGGATGGTGACGGGCGAGCTCGACGAGGTGGTCCGAGCGGTGCGCGAGGCTCCGGGTCTGCGCGCCAAGGCGTCGCTCGCGCTCGTCGGCGAGGTGCTCGGAGCCGGCGACTGGATCCACGGCCCCGGTGACGACGCCGCGGTCGTCGACGCCGGAGGGGCCCGGGTCGTCGCCGGGGGCGAGGCGATCTTCCCACCCTTCGTCGCCGGCGACCCGCGGGGCGCCGGCATCGCCGCGGTCGTCGCCAACGTCAACGACCTCTGCGCGATGGGCGCGCGGCCGCTCGCGATCCTCGACACCGTGGTCGCCCCCGAGCCGGTGGCGAGGCTCGCCCTCGAGGGGATGCGTCACGCCTCGGCTCTCTACCGCGTCCCCGTGGTCGGCGGCCACCTGACCGTCCGCGACGGACCGCCCTCACTCTCCGCCTTCGGGATCGGCGAGGCGCGAGGCGCGCTGCTCTCCTCGCGCCACGTCGCCCCCGGCCAGGCGCTGATGCTCGCCTGCTGCCTCGACGGGTCGATGCGCACCGACTTCCCCTACTTCAGCTCGTCCGCGCAGCGCGGTGACCGGCTTGCCGACGACGTCCGCATCCTCCCCGCGCTCGCCGAGGACGGGATCTGTGTCGCCGCCCGCGACGTCAGCATGGCCGGGGTGCTCGGCTCGCTCGCCATGCTCCTCGAGCCGACCGGCTGCGGTGCGAGCGTCGACCTCGACGCGCTGCCCCGGCCGCCCGGGGTGGCGCTCACCACCTGGGTGGTCGCGTTCCCGATGTACGGCTTCCTGCTCTGCGCGGAGCCCGACGCCGTCGGCGAGTGTCGCGCCCGCTTCGCCGCCCGCGACCTCGCCTGCGAGGTCATCGCGGCCGTCGACGGCGGCGGCGAGCTTCGGGTGCGCCGCGGAGGCGACGAGCGCCTCGTGCTCGACGTGCGCCGCGAGCCGGTGACCGGGCTGCGTCTTTCCGGGGACTGAGGTCGGCGGCGGCCCCAGGCGGCGACCATCGCCATGCCCGTGAACCAGAGGGAGCGTGGGCGACCGCGGGTCGCCACGTCGATGCCGGATTACCGCCGAGCAGCGGACCGGTGGCCCGGATGGATGGGAGAATCCCCGCCGAGAGGACTCGAGTGAAGAGGAGGA
>DATKEY010000237.1:0-2698 GCA_035544475.1 Candidatus Dormiibacterota bacterium
GAGCAGCGTGACCCTGAAGGTTTCGAAGGCGGGGCACTATCCGTACTACTGCCAGTACCACCCGGACAATCACAACCCGGCGTCGCTGGACATTTCCTGAAGTAGGCGGTGACCGTCACGGGCGCCGCCCGCCGAGCGCGAGGTAGGCCGGAATCACCTCCAGCGGCACGGCGCGGACGTCGACGAAACCCGCGGCGGCGAGCGCGGCCTGGTGCTCGGATTCGGTGTATCGGGGCCGCGCTGATCACTTCGTGGCCGGGAGGAGGATGCGGTGGCGAAGTCCGGTGGCATTCGTTGGTGGCGCGCGAGAGCGTGGGTCGCGGTGCTCGCTGGGCTGACCTGCTCGGTGATGCTGCCCGCCTCTTCCGCATCGGCGCATCAGCCGGGCGTCACCGCCCCGCTGCAGCTCATCACCAAGGTGCTGCAACGGACCGTGCACACCCCGGGCACTGCATGGGCGGTGGATCCGCTCACCCACCAGCTGGCGGTGCTTGTCGATGACACCGTCACGGGTGAACGGATCGCGCGGCTCCGTTCCGTGACCCATCCCTTTGGCGCCTCGGTGCGGGTCAGGCATGTGCCCGGCGTCTTCCGTCTGCTCATGGCCGGCGGCGACGCGACCTTGGGCCCCGGTGGGGTGCGCTGCTCCCTGGGCTTCAACGTGACCAGGCTGGGCCAGCCCTATTTCCTCACGGCGGGCCACTGCGGTAAAGCCGCTCACTCCTGGTCGGACGCCCATGGAGCGCCGATCGGGGTGACCGAGGCGAGCACGTACCCAGGACACGACTATGCACTCGTCAGGTACACCCGCAACGTTCCCCACCCCAGCACGGTGGACCTGTACAACGGCGGCGGTCAGCCGATCAGCCATGCGGCCGAGGCGTTCATCGGCGAGGCCGTGCAGCGCAGCGGGATGGCGAGCGGCCTCCACTCGGGCGTGGTCATTGGTCTCGACGCGACCGTCAACACGCAGCAGGGCGCTGTCACCGGCCTGATCGAAACCGACCTGTGCGCCGTCCAGGGTGACAGCGGGGGCCCGCTCTTCGACGGCGACGCTGCGGTGGGCCTCACCTCTGTGGGGGAGTCGGGCGACTGCGCCAACGGCGGCCTCTCCTTCTATCAGCCGGTGACGGACGCACTGCGAACCTACGGCGCCCAGATCGGCTGAGTGGGCGCTGGCGAACCCCCGCCTGGTCGGTGGTCAGCGGGGACCGGGAAAGGTCGAGTGGCGGGTTCGAGCAGCACTACCCGGTCAAGGGATCCGGATCAGCTCTCCGGTCACGATCAGGTTGAGGTCGTGGATCTGGGGGTTGGCCGCGGCGAGCGCGCCCAGGCCCAAGCCATGGCGCTGGGCGATCGCGGAGAGCGTGTCGCCGAGCTGCACGCGGTAGGCGGTGAGCGTCGCGTTGGCGAGAGGATTGGGCACCGGTCGTTCCAGTGGACGCGCGGGCGCCGTCGCGACCGGTACCGCCCGTGGCGCTCCACCGGGGGCGGGCGTCGACGTCGCGAGCCGGTTGCTGATCAGGCCGACGAGCAGCACCCCGCCGGCGGCCACGGCGATCGCGGGGGGGTGGAGACGCGAGGGCGTCGTCGCGAGCGGCTGCTCCACCGGGATGGGAGGCGGGGGAGGGGGCGAGGGGGCCTTCGCCGGCGTGCGCACCGACCAGCCCCGGGTCAGCGAGGCGGGGGAGCTCGACCCCCCGAGGTAGGCGGGGAGGGGGAGCACCAGTGTCATCCCGGGCGCGGCCGCCGGAGACGCCTGGGATGCGAGGGAGGAGAAGTCGACGAGATGGCGCCGGCGGGGGCCGACCGACCCGTGGGGCCGAACCGACCAGCCCGGCGATGCCGGGCGCTCCGCAGACTCCACCGGGTCCTTCGACTCCATTCTCCCTCGGCCTCCATGTGCTCCTCGCGTCATCCAAGCGCACTGCGGCCGCGCTCTCCCTGGTCAGCCCGTCGCAGCTGTGTGACGCTCCATCACCCCGGTTGTGGCCGGTGCGCCGATGCACGGACCGGTCGGATCGAAGGTCATCACGGAGATGTCCCACGCTTCGCGCACCTCTGTTGTTGATCGCCGGAGTGGAGTGTCGCCAATTCCTCATCGCCGAGAATCCGCGCGCCTCCACGGAGATCCGCGCCGCGCGGTGCGAAGGATGAAGTAGAACCACCGACACTCCCGTAACGCCGGCTCGACAGTCCCTCGGACGCCGTCGGGGCTGCCTCGGAGCGGTCGTAGGATCGGCGCGCCGGGCTGATCCACGCCGGCAGGCATGCGCTAGGTGAACATGCACAAGTACGCCGATTTCCTCGGTGATCCTCACAACGAGGTCATCATCGCCCTCGTCCTGGTGGTGCTCGCCCAGACGGTGATCATCCGGCTTTTGTGGCGCCGCGCCGGCGGCCTCCAGCGCCGTCTCGAGGCGGCGGCGGATGCCGCCGGCGGACTCCAGCGTCGCCTCGAGGCGTCGGCGGAGGCCGCCGCCCACGCCGCCATCGAACTTGCCGTCGACGGGCTCCACCCCTCGGAGCGCGATGGCGACGTCGAGGTCACGCCCGCGCCCGCGTACAGCGTCGCCACCCCCGCGGAGACGTGCGATGCCCCCGCGATTCCCACCACGCCGCCCGCGGCGATGCCCGCCAACGCCTCCCCGTCCGCGGCCGTGTACCTGCTTCTGGTCGAGGATGACGTCAACGTCGC
>DATKEY010000238.1:0-11730 GCA_035544475.1 Candidatus Dormiibacterota bacterium
GTGGTGGTCGCCGTTGTCGATGCCGCAGTTGTGGCACTCGGCGCCGTGGTGATCTCCGCCCTCGTCGTGGTGGCGGTCACCACCCTCGTCGTGGTGGCGGTCGCCGTGGTCGCCCCTGTCGCCGCGATCGCTGTGGTGGTCTCCGCCACGATCGCCGTGGTCGCTGTGGTGGTCGCCGCCGTGGTCGCTGCGATCGACGACCGCTGCGCCGTTCGCGTCCATCAGGTGGAGCACCTGGGCCCGGGTCGCGGCCGACGCCGGCGAGGTGCGGATCACCCCCCCGACCGTGGCGAGGACCAGCGGCAGGATCACCAGCAGGGCGAGCTGCGCCAGGCGCGACCGGGGCCGGGATGCCTGTTTTCCGGTCATTCCCCAAAACCTCCCTCTCTGGATTGAGGACATCAGAGTAGCGCAACCGTACTTACCAAATCGAGCAGACTGGTCAAACCGCCCGGTTTGCGCTCCTCGTGGCCCTCGGCGGGTTCGGCGCCGGCCCCGGGCCCCCGAAGACGCGAAGAAGGGGCGCCGGAAGACCGGCGCCCCTTCTTGTCGATGTCTCGCAGAAGGGCCTAGAGGCCGAGGACGTGGAGCGAGAGACCGTTGAGGCTGTTGTTGAGGACGTTGTTCAGCTCGATCAGGCTGCTGCTGTTGCTGCCGCTGCTGCTGTTGTTGCTGTTGTTGCTCTCGCTCTTGCGAACGTTCTTGTTCTCCCGCTCCGACTTCCGGACGTGGGTCTCCTCGTCGCCCTTGTCCCGGTGATGGCTGCGGAAGGTCTGTGCCTGGGTGGTGGTGTCGGACGACTTGGCCGCGGCCGAGGCCGACGACAGGTGCATGACCGAGCCACCGACCATCGCCGCACTCAGCATCGTGCCGGCGCTCAGGGCCACGATCTTCAGCCCCCTACGGTCGTTCCTTCCTGGCGTGCTCATCTTTGGAAGCCTCCTACCCTTGTCAACCTTCCCGCCCGGGCTGGTCGGGTGCGAGGCGACAGGGTAGCGCAAATGGATGGTCAGGTCGAGACATTTTCCGAAGTTCGACCATAACTGACGTATCGCGAGACCTTCCTCGAGTTCAGGATCACCGGTTTACGGCGCGAACGACGCAAACAAACCACGTAGGTGCGTGAGTATCCACAAGCGACGGCCGCAACTGCGACGACAGTTCACCGCGGCGTCACCGATTGCGAACGGGCGTTTGGAGACAGCCTCGCAATGGACGCAGTCCTGACCGCGTGGACAGCGCAGGTTTTCGGGGCCGCCGGTCGTTCTCCTCTACGAGCCGGGGCGCCCGCCAGCCCCGGCTCTTTCCTTTCTCAGAGGTCGAGGGCGCCCCGCGGACGCACCCTGGGATACTCAGGGGATGCTGACCGCGACACCCCCCACCACCTCCTCGGGATTCGAGTCCCTCAACCCCGCGACCGGCGACGTCGTCGGCCGCTTCCCGATCGACGGCCCCGCGGAGGTGGGCGCCGCCGTCGACCGCGCCCGCGCGGCCGCGACGTGGTGGGGGGCGCTCGACTTCGCCGAGCGGGGCCGGCGGCTCCGCGCCTACAAGGCGCTCATCACCCGCCGCGTCGACGAGCTCAGCGATCTCGTCCACCGCGAGAACGGCAAGCCGCGCAACGACGCCTTCCTCGAGATCATGCTCGCGATCGACCACCTCGAGTGGGCGTCGCGGAACGCGAAGCGGGTGCTGGGACCGCGGCGGGTGCGCGCCGGCCTCCTCGCCGCCAACCAGTCGGCGAGCGTCGAGTACCTCCCGCTGGGGGTGGTCGGGGTGATCGGCCCCTGGAACTACCCCGTGTACACGCCGATGGGGTCGATCTCCTACGCGCTCGCGGCGGGCAATGCCATCGTCTTCAAGCCGAGCGAGTTCACCCCGGCGGTCGGCAGGTGGCTCGCCGACGCCGCCGCCGAGGCGATCCCCGAGCACCCGGTGCTCCAGGTCGTCACCGGCGCCGGCGAGACCGGCGCCGCGCTCTGCGCGTCGGGGGTCGACAAGCTCGCCTTCACCGGGTCGGCCCGGACCGGCCGCCGGGTGATGGCGGCGTGCGCCGAGCGGCTCACCCCGGTGCTCATGGAGCTCGGCGGGAACGACGCGATGATCGTCGACGAGGACGCCGACATCGACGCCGCCGCCAGCGCCGCCGTCTGGGGCGCGCTCCAGAACGCGGGCCAGGCGTGCATCTCCGTCGAGCGCGTCTACGCCGTCGACGCGGTCCACGACCGCTTCGTCAGCCGGGTGACCGAGCTCGCCTCCAAGGTGCGGGCCGGCGAGGGCGACGGCGCCGACATCGGCCCGATCACCATGCCGGCGCAGCTCGACGTCATCGCGCGCCACCTCCGCGACGCCTTCGAGCGCGGCGCCCGCGCGGTGGTCGGCGGCCCCGACGCGGTCCACGCCCCCTACGTCGACCCCGTCGTCCTCGTCGACGTCCCCCCCGACGCGCTGATCCTCAGGGAGGAGACCTTCGGCCCGACCCTTCCGATCGTCCGCGTCCGCGACGCCGACGAGGCGGTGCGGCTGTCGAACGACACCCGCTACGGGCTCGGCTCGGTCGTCTTCGCGAAGCGCCGGGGGAAGGAGCTCGCTCGCCGGCTGCGCGCCGGGATGACGAGCGTCAACGCGGTCATCGCCTACGCGGCGGTCCCGAGCCTGCCCTTCGGCGGGGTCGGCGACTCCGGATTCGGCCGCATCCACGGTGACGACGGCCTGCGCGAGTTCTCCCGGGCGAAGGCGACGACCTCGGTGCGCTTCCCGCTCCCCGTCGACCTGCTGAGCTTCGACCGCCCCCAGGCCGCGGTGCGCGCCGTCAAGGCGATCACGAAGCTGCGCCACGGACGGGCCCGTTAGAGCCGCGTCAGCGGTCCCGGTCGAGGGCCTCGATGAAGGCCATGCCTCGCGGCGTGCCGAGCCCGGTCACGTCGTCGTACCCGCGTGCGGTGTGGAGGCTGTGGGTCTGGCCGAGGGTACGCAGCGAGTAGGTCACCCCGGCGGAGGCGTCGACGCGGTTCACGTAGTCGGCACGGACCATCGCCATCGGACCGGGGAGCGCGAGCACGTCGCGCAGCGCGCCCGACCCGCGCAGCCGGTAGAGGGCGGGGTTGAGGAAGCCGTGGTGCATCCCCGCCCGCTGGTCGGCGAGCAGCTCGAGCGCCGCGACGAGCGGCGCCGCCAGGCTGGTGCCGCCGATGCGGTACTCCCCGTAGCGGACCCCGCCGGGGAAGGCCTGGGTCACCCCGACGATGATCCCGGTGTTGGGGTCGCCGTCCATCGCGAGGTCGGGGACGGTCCGTGCGCGGTGGCCGCCGAAGTACCTCGCGAGCGCGGCCGGCACCGCGTGCTCCTGGTAGCGCGGCTGGGCGAACACCCGGCTGGTGCCGCCGCCGCTGCCGTAGAGGAAGCTGCCCGGGGGTGACGTCCAGGCGCCGCCGTCGAGGCCGGTGCGGTCGATCCCCCAGCCGGTCTCGAAGACCCGCTCGCCGTGCTCGCCGATGCCGAGGCTGGTGCCGCCCACCGCCGTCACCCACGGCGCCGCGGCGGGGAAGTCGACGCTGCGCACTCCGCGCCGGGCGACCTGGTCGCCGTTGTCGCCGGAGGCGAAGATCACCCCGATGCCCTCGATCGCCGCCTGCAGGAAGGTGTCGGCGAAGGCGGCGAGCTGGCCGGGGCCGGTGTCCTCGCCGGGGGTGCCCCAGGAGTTGGTCACGACCTGGGCGAGCTCACCGTCGAGGACGGTGGTGATCGCCTCGTCGAGGGCCAGGTTGCTGCAGTCGCGCGCCCCGGCGTAGACGACATTCGCCCGCGGCGCGAGGAGGTGGACCGCCTCGACGTCGAGGCTCTCCTCGCCGTACCAGGCCCCGGCGTCGCAGTGGACGGTCTGCGCGGTGGGACGGGGGGGCGGCAGCACCTCGGTGAGCTGGCCCGCGGCCAGGGGCTGCACCCCGTGGGTGCGCGAGACGCGGTCGACGTCGTCGCGGATCGTCGGGCTCGCGTACGCGTCGGTGACCGCGACCGTCTGGCCGCGGCCGTCGAGCCCGCGGCGCGCCGCGCGGTCGAGGTCGTACGCGGAGCGCAGCGACGCGGCGGTGTACCCGCACGGCACGTAGGGCTGCACGGCGCCGTATGCCGGCGGCACCTCGGTCGCGAGCCTCTGCCCCCACCAGGCGCTGCACGGCGGGGCGTTGACGAAGCCCGCGGGCGCCGGCGCGTCGGTGGTCTCGTGGTCGGGACGCATCTCGGCGCCACCCTCGTCGAGCCCACCGACCGCGACCACGCCGTGGAGCGCGGGCATCGACGGCACCGCCGTGGGGCCGCGGAGCATGCGGTCGCCGACGTGGTAGCGCGCGAGCCCGGTGCCGAACGCGGCCTCGACCCGGGCCACGGTCCCCTCGGCCGCGACGTAGTGTCGGTTGGCGGGGATGTCGACGACCTGCAGCCCCGCGCCGCGCAGCCACGCCGCGACCGCGTCGACGTCGGCCGTCTCCGGGGCGAAGCGCTCCCGGAAGTCGCGCGCGCTGAGGTAGTGGCCGTAGCGCTCGCTCGCCGGGTCGGAGACCGCCTCGGCGAGGGCGGTGACCTCCGCGGGGTCACGCCAGGACATGTAGACGGCGAGGTCGACGAGCTCCGCCGGCGGCGCCGGCTCCTCCGCCCCCGCCGGCACCGCCCAGTCCGGGACGCTGTCGGGGAGGCTGATCCGCACCTGCGCGCCCGCGGTCGAGGCGTGGGCCGCGAGCGCGGTCAGCAGGGTGACGAGCGGGAGCAGGGCCGCAAGCCCGAGCCCGCCCGCGCGAGGCCGAGAGCTCATCCACCGCCCCCGAGGTCACGGAAGGCGGTGACGCCACCGCCGAGGCGGCGCAAGGATGGTGGCCGCGCGGCGCGGCTGTCAACGCGGCCCGGCAGCGCCGCTACAGCACCTGGAGCAGGACGGCGATGTCGGGGGTGCCGCGCCCGGTGCAGTAGTCCCACCCCGGGGTCGCGGTGTGGAGCACCTGGGAGCCGGCGACGACGTCGTGGAAGGCCCGCGCGGGGGCGCGATAGAGGTACTCGTCCGCGAACCCGAGCCTGCCGCCGTGAAGCTGCTGGGCACGCGCCCAGATCCCGAGCCAGGCGGGGGAGCTCGCGCTCGTCCCGCCCACGATGAGGTCCCTGCCGTCGACCACGACCGAGTAGCCACTCAGGGGATCGGCGTCGAGGCTGACGTCGGGGACGCCCCGACCCAGGCCCACGTAGCTGCCGCCGGCGCCGGCCTGGTACCCGGGCGGCACCTCGAGGTGGGAGATCCCCCCGCCCCCGGCCTTCCAGGCGATCTCGCTGAGCGCGCCCTGCTGACCGGTGATCGTGGTGCCCCCGACCGCGACCGCGCTCGGGCTGGCGGCGGGATAGAGGGGCCCGGGGAGCCCCAGCGGGATCCCGTTCGCGCTGACGACCGCGGGGCAGAAGGAGCCGCTGTCGCCGCTCGCGGCGAAGAGGGTCTGGCCCTGGGCGACGGCCTGGAGGAGGACGGGGTCGAGGGCCTCGATGATCCCGGACAGGTAGGCCAGGCTCTCGCAGGCGCCGAAGGACGCGTTCGCCTCGCGGGCGCGGTCGTCGCGGACCCAGCGTTCGAACTCCGCCGCGATGTCCTCGCCGCTCAGCGAGGTCGTGTCGTAGACGAGCAGGTCGGAGGCGTCGGGGGCGAGGCCGGTCGAGACCTGGGTGTCGAGGTCCCACTCCGGCGACCCGCCGAGGTCCTTGGACGGCGCCCCCACCGGGATCGTCGTCCAGCGCACCGGCGGCAGCCCCTGGCGGCTCTCGAAGAGGGCGAGGTCGCTCTGGGCGTGGGAGACGTCCCCGGCGGCCATGATCGCCATCGCCTGACCGGCGCCGCGGACCGCCGCCGGAGCGTCGTAGAAGCGCCAGAGGTCGGCGGGCCCCCAGTGGGAGAGGTGCAGCTTCGGGAGGGGGAGCGGCGGCGGCTGCGGCGGGTCCGGCGGGGCGGCGGGGAGACGGAGGGTCGGCTCCAACCGCCCGAGGTCACCCAGACCGAGGACCGCGGCCACCCGGCCGGCGAGCGCACCCGGCAGGCGGGCGTCGCGGTCCGTCCCCGTGTAGTCGAACGCCGGTCCGTGGAAGCGGCGGAGCCGCACCCCGAAGGCCGACTCGACGTTCGGGCTCGGCCCGCGCAGGCGCACGAGCGTGCGGGACTGCGACACCGACACCACCTGGAGCCCGCTCCGGCTCGCCCAGGCCGACACCGCGGCGACCGAGCCGGGGTCGGCGCCGAAGCGCGAGGCGAACTCCCCGGGGGCGAGGAAGTGGTGGAAGGCGGGATTGCCCGGGCGGTGGATCGCGGCCACGAGCGCCTCGGCGCCACCGCGGTCACGGAGCGGGAGGACGGCGGTGACATCGAGCGTCCGCGGAGCGATCGGGCCGAGGTCGACGGCGCCGGCGACCGCGAGCCGGCCGGTCCCCGGGAGCGTCCCCGGGTCGGGGACGGCCGGCGTCGAGGCGATCACGGCCGGCGGGCGCGCGCCGAGCAGGAGCAGCGTGGCGGCGAGTCCGAGCACCTGCGCACGGCGCGATGGCACGGTGTGATCCCCCGAGGGTCGGCGATGTCCCGACATCATCGTCGGCCCCCGGAGCGCCTGTCCATCACGAACGGTGGGAAGGCCCCGCGCTCGCCTCTCGCGCGCGCGGCCTGGGTGAGCCACACTGTGCGAAGCGTGAGAGCCAGTGCCCCTCCCCCCAGTACCAGGCGGCAGCCGCGACCCCTTCGCCGCTACCGCGAGACGGTGTGCTTCCTCGTCGCCCTCTGCCTGTACCTCATGTCCTGGACGGTGGTCCGCGGCGGCTACGCGAGCGCCCCGCACGGATACCGGCTGCTGGGCACGCTCGGCGCCGCCGAGGGAGCGTCGCTCGCCCTGCTCTTCTGGCTGCAGCAGTCACGCTTCATCCGCGCGCGGATCCCGTGGATCTCGATCGCCTGGCGGACCCTACCGGTGTGGGCGGCGCTCGAGGTGATCATCGGGCTCGCGCTCGCGCACACCCAGGGCTGACCCCGCAGCGCCGAACCAGGCGGCGGTCGTCTGCAGCCCGTCCTCGAGCCGGGTGCGCGCCCGCCAGCCCAGCCAGCGGCCGGCGCGGTCCCCGTCGAGGCTCACCCGCGCCACCTCGCCGGCCCGCGCCGGCGCGAACTCCACGTCGCCGCCCCCCGCCTGGCGGACGAGGGTCTCGACGACCAGGCGCACGCTCGTCTGCTCGCCGGTGCCGACATTGACGAACCCGGAACGGGCGGATGCGAGCGCGGCGAGGTTCGCGGCGGCCACGTCGAGGACGAAGACGAAGTCGCGGGTCTGCTCGCCGCTGCCGTAGACCACGGGCGGACGGCCCTCGCGCAGGCGGTGGCAGGTGATCGCCACCACTCCCGCCTCACCGGTCCCGTCCTGGCGCGGGCCGAAGACGTTGCCGTAGCGCAGCGAGAGGCCGGTCACCCCGTGACGCCGGCGGGCGGCGCCGAGGAACCCCTCCTCGGCGAGCTTGCCCGCGCCGTACGCCGAGCGGGGCCGCGGAGCCAGCCCCTCGTGCGCGGGGAGCCGCGCCGGGTCTCCGTAGACGGCTCCGCCCGAGGAGGCGCTGACGATCCGCCGCGCGCCCGCCGCGCACGCGGCCTCGTAGAGGCCGACCGTCGCCGCGACCCCGGCGCGGACGTGGGCGGCCGGGTCGCGCAGGGCCCGCGCCACGCCGCCGCGGGCGGCGAGGTGCAGGACCGCGGTGGGGGCGAAGTCGCGCAGCGCCTGCGCCGCCTCGGGGCCCCCGCAGTCGGCGACGAGCACCTCCACACCCGGGGGCGACGGGGCGCCGCAGGGATGGCTGAGGTCGTCGACGACGAGCACCGTGCAGCCCGCCGCGGCGAGCGCGTCGACGGTGTGCGAGCCGATGAAGCCGGCTCCGCCGGTGACCGCGATCCGTGGGGGCAGGCCGGTGCCGTCGACGCCTATGCGAGACCCTCGCGCAGCTGCTGGCGCAGCTCGGTGCGGCGGATCTTGCCGCTCACCGTCTTGGGCAGCTCGGTGACGAAGTGGACCTCGCGCGGGTACTTGTAGGGGGCGGTCACGGTGCGCACGTGCTCCTGCAGCTCCCTCGCGAGCTCCGGCGTGCCCACGACGCCGGGGACGAGGATGCAGAAGGCGGTGACGATCTGGGTCCGTTCGGGATCGTCCTTGCCCACCACCGCGGCCTCGGCGACCGCGGCATGCTCGACGAGCGCGCTCTCCACCTCGAACGGACCGATGCGGTACGCGGCGCTGGTGATGACGTCGTCGGCGCGGCCCTCGAACCAGAGGTAGCCGTCGGAGTCGCGCCGCGCGTGGTCGCCGGTGAGGTACCAGTCGCCGACGTGGCAGGCGGCGGTTGCGTCGGGATCCCGCCAGTACTCGAGGAACATCCCGATCGGCCGGTGCGGGCGCACCCGCACGGCGATGTTCCCCTCCTCGTCGTCGGGGACGGGATTGCCGTCGTCGTCGACGACCTGGACGTCCATCCCCGGCGTCGGCTTGCCCATCGACCCCGGGCGCACCGGCAGGCAGCGATAGTTCGCGCAGAGGTTGACCGTTTCCGTCTGGCCGTAGCCGTCGTAAACGGTCAGCCCGCCGGTGCCGTCCTCCCACACCCGCATCACCTCGGGGTTCAGCGGCTCCCCGGCGCTCAGGCAGTGGCGCAGCGCGGAGAGGTCGTGACGGCGCAGGTCGGTGAGAACGAGCATCCGGTACAGCGTCGGCGGAGCGCAGAAGGTGCTGACGCCGTTGCGGGCGAGCACGTCGAGGATGAGGTCGGCGTCGGGCTTCCCCATGTTCATGTTCACCACCTCGACCCCGGCGGCGAACTGGCCGAAGAGCTTGCCCCAGGCGGCCTTGGCCCAGCCGGTGTCCGAGATGGTCCAGTGCACGTCGTCGGCACGCAGGTCCTGCCAGTAGCGCGCGGTGATCGCCGCGTGGCCGATCGCGTACGACTGCGGATGCAGCACCATCTTCGGGTAGGCGACGGTGCCACTGGTGAAGTAGACGAGCATCGGGTCGGCGGCGGCGGTCGGATCGTCGGCGGTCGGACCGTCGCCGGCGGCGGCGAGCAGCGCGTCGAGCGTCTGCCACGTGGCGGACGGCGCGTCGCCGACCACCACCTTGGTGCGCAGCGTCGGCAGCCGGTCGCGAACGGCGTCGACCTTGGCCGCCCCCTCGGTGTCGACGATGGCGGCGACCGCGCCCGAGCGGTCGATGCGGTAGTGGACGTCGCGGCTGGTGAGCATCGTCGGCGCCGGCATGACGATGGCGCCGATCCGGATGGCGCCGAGCATCGCCGTGTACCACTGTGAGATCCGCGGCAGCATCACGAAGACGGGGTCGCCCTTGCCGACTCCCAGCGCACGGTACACGTGCGCCATGCGCCGGCTCTCACGGCAGAGGTCGGCATAGCTCTGACGCGAGACCACCCCGCCGCCGGCGTCGAGCGAGAGCAGCGCGGGGCGGTCGGGATCGGTCCCCGCCTGGCGCTCGAGCACGTCGAGCACGAAGTTGAAGCGCTGCGGGACGTCGAGCCGGAACCGGGCGCGCTCGGCCTCGTAGTCGGTCATGTTCGGAACCGCGTCGCGCCCGGGGCGGGCCTTGACCGCCATCGTCGTCCTCCTAGAAGTCGAGGGCGCGCAGCCGGGGCAGCACCTGCTCGGCGTAGAGCCGCAGGAAGCGCGCCTGGTCGGGCCCGGGGTGATGGAACACCAGGTGGGTGAAGCCCAGCTCCAGATAGGGCATGATGCCCGCGATCTGCTCCTCGGGATCGCTGGAGACGATGAACCGCGAGGCGCAGCGCTCCACCGGCAGGGCGTCGGCGAGCCTCTCCATCTCGATCGGGTCCTCGACGCCGACCTTCTCCTCCGGGGTGAGCGCGAGCGCCCCCCAGAAATGGGTGTCCTCGAGCGCGCGCCGGGGGTCGGTGTCGAACGACACCTTCATCTCGATCATGAACTCGATCTGCGAGCGGTCGCGCCCCGCCTTCTGCAGCCCCTCCTCGACGGCGGGGATGAGAGTGTCGCGATAGAGCTCGGGCTTCTTGCCGCTCGTGCAGATGAAACCGTCCCCCAGCCGGCCGGCGAGCCGCGCGGCGGCCGGGCCGGAGGCCGCGACGTAGAGGCCGGGCGGGGTCTCGGGCCGGTCGTACACGGTGGCGTCGTGGGTGTGGTAGTAGGTCCCCTCGTACGTCACCCGCTCCTCGGTCCACAGCCGCTTCATCAGCTCGCAGGCCTCGCGCAGCCGGGCGAAGCGTTCCTTCTGCTCGGGCCAGACCACCCCGACCGGCGCCTCGTTCATCGACTCGCCGGTGCCGACGCCGAGGAGGACGCGATCGGGGTTCAGGCATCCGAGGGTGGCGGTGGCCTGGGCGACGATGGCGGGGTGGTAGCGCAGCGTCGGCGTCACCACGCTCGTCCCCATCCGCACCCGGCGGGTGCGCTCACCGAGGGCGCCGAGCCAGGCGAACGAGAAGGGTGCGTGACCGCCGGTGTGCCGCCACGGCTGGAAGTGGTCGCTGATGACCACCGAGTCGAAGCCGACCTCCTCGGCGAGGATGCCGAAGTCGAGGAGCTCGCGTGGGCCGAACTGCTCGGCGGATGCCTTGTAGCCGAGGGTGAGCACCGGATTCTCCAGATGGCGTGAACCGACCCGGAGATGATGGCGGATGGGGCCTCAGCCCAGCAGGCGCCCCACGGTGACCGCCGCCGGCTCACCCTCGAGAGGAGCGGCGTGGACGTCGATCTCCGCGTCGCCGGCGCACAGCCGGGTCACGAGCTCGGCCTCCTCGAGCGCCGGATGCCGCGCGGTGTAGGCGCCGAGCAGCTCGCCGCCGTCGAGCAGCAGCACCCCGACGTCGGCCGGCGTCGTCACCCGCACCCCGCCCGTCACCCGGGTCTCGGCGAGGTGCTCGAGGAGCGCCGGGACGCGGACGAACGACGTGTGCAGCCGGCGGAAGCGGCCGACCAGGTTGACGAGCTGGCCGAGGGCCACCGCGACCTCGGGGCGGTACACCGGGACGGTGAGGTCGTGCTCGTGCTCCTGCCCCGCCTCGGGGAGGCGGAGCGACTCCAGCCGGCGTGTCCCGCTCCGCCCCGCTGCGAGCAGTGCGAGGACCGAGCCGCGGTGGAGCACCGCCGCCTGGGCGCGGCCCTCGCCGGCCGTGACCAGGGCGCCGCTGTGACCGCGGCGCGCGAGGTCGCGGAGCAGGCTCGGCCCGTCGCAGTAGCTGGACCGGAGCGGCCCGAAGAGCAGGGCGCCGTCGGGGAGCGGGCACGGCCGGATGATCGCCGCCGGGGCGAGGGGCCAGCCCGCCGGCGCGTCCGCGGCAGCCGGCTCCTCGGGCTCCGGCTCGGGCTCGGGGAGCGCGGCGACCAGCCGAACCCGCGCCGGGACGGCCGGGCGGAGCGCGGGTGCCGGGGCCGCCGCGATCGCGACCGCGGCGCCGCCCGGGTGGTGGCGGCCGGAGGCCTCCTCGATCCACCGCGTCGGGATCGAGCGCAGCTCCGCGGCGACGAAGCCGGCGACGCTGAGCGGACGCGCCTCGGGCGGCCCGGGCGCGACCGGCTCGAGCTCGGGGAGCTCGAGGCGCGGCATGGGCCTCGCGGGGAGCAGCAGCGAGGGAAGGGTGAGCTCGGACCCGTCGACCCCGGCCGCCGCCACGGGCTCCGCCGTGGCGGGCTCGGGCTGCGTG
>DATKEY010000239.1:0-2188 GCA_035544475.1 Candidatus Dormiibacterota bacterium
TCGCCGCCGGCTGAGTCACGGCCGGGGGCGCGTCCGGTCCGCTCGCAGCCGCGGCGGGGACCGCAACCCAGCGATCTGCCTTGTGCGGCATGGTCGGGATCGACCGCTGGGCGATCCGCAGACCGAGCTGAAACAGGTACCTTCGATGGAATCGACGGCGGTCGCGGCAGACCGGACCGAGCTCAACGGCCCTCGAAGAGGACCATGGAGCGGGAGACGAGGCTCGAACTCGCGACCCCTACCTTGGCAAGGTAGTGCTCTACCACTGAGCTACTCCCGCAGCGCGTCGCGGAGTATAACGCCTCCTCCCCGCCGATCCCTGCGGTCGGTGGAGGTCCGCCACCGACCCGTGTCAGCGACGTCTCTGACCGTCCGGTCAGTGGCCTTCGAACTTGGCGGGACGCTTCTCCGCGAAGGCGCGCACCCCCTCGCCGAAGTCGGCGGAGGCGAAGGCGAGGCCCTGGAGGTCCTCCTCGCAGCGGAGCTGGCCGGCGAGGTCGTTCACGACCCCCTGGTTGAGGGCGCGCTTGATGAGCCCGAGCGAGAACGGCCCGCGGGCGAGGCGCTCGGCGAGCTCGTGGGCGGCCGCGGAGAGGTCGGCGTCGGGGACGACGCGGTTGACCAGGCCGATCCGGAGCGCCTCGGCGGCGGGGATCTGATCGGCGAGCATCGCCAGCTCCATCGCCCGGCCGAGGCCGATGAGGCGGGGGAGCATGAAGGTCGCCCCGGCGTCGGGGATGAGCCCGATGCGGGCGAAGGCGAGGAGGAAGCTCGCGCTCTCGGCGGCGATCCGGAAGTCGGCGGCGAGGGTCAGCGACATGCCCGCACCGGCGGCGACGCCGTTGACGGCGGCGACGATCGGCTTCTCCATCTCCCGCATCGCGGTGATGATCGGCGCGTAGCGCAGCGACAGCCGGCGGCGGACGTCCTCGCGGCCGCCCTCGGCGAGGTCCGCCCCGGCGCTGAAGCCGCGGCCTGCGCCGGTGATCACCACGGCCCGGACGGACTGGTCCTCGCGTGCCTCCTTGATCGCCTCGCCGAGCGACCTCAGCAGCGTGATGTCGAGGCTGTTGAGCTTCTCGGGCCGATTGAGGGTCAGGGTGAGGACGGCGCCCTCGCG
This sequence comes from Candidatus Dormiibacterota bacterium, assembly GCA_035544475.1. Lineage (GTDB taxonomy): Bacteria > Chloroflexota > Dormibacteria > Aeolococcales > Aeolococcaceae > CF-96. Next base: position 1,121 of record DATKEY010000239.1, read on the forward strand.
GGCGACCAGCAGCGGGTCGGTGATCGTGGTGGACATGAGGGCCGACTCTACGCCGCGGCGGCGATCACCGCGCCGCGGCGTCTCCCAGGGCGCGCAGGTACTCGAAGGTGTAGATGCCGGTGTCGTGGCCGTCGCCCCAGCGCACCCCGAGCCCGTAGTTGCCGATCAGGTTGATGTCGGCGAGCTCGTCCTCGCCCGGGGAGAGCTCGGGCCGGACGTCGAACCGTCCCGGGCGGCCCATCTCGCCCTTGCACACCGCGCACGGGCAGGCCTTGCGCAGCGACGCGAAGGGGATCCGCTGCACCGCACCGTCGCCCCATTCGACGAGCAGGGCGCGGGCGGGCTCGTCGTAGTCGAAGCGCAGCGCGTGGACGCGCTCGTCGTCGCTGATCACCTCGGCGGAGGATAGCGGGTCGGGACGCTATCCTCGGCGCGCCGTGAACGTCCTCATCCTCGCCCCCTTCGACGCCGCCGAGCTCGAGCGGCTCCGCGCGGTCGCCGCCGCGGTCCACGAGTCCTGGGTCGACGAGCGGCGGATGCTCTCGCCGGACGAGCTCGCCGAGCGGGTCGTCGCGGGGGGATTCGACGCCGTCGTGGTCGAGGCCGAGTTCGTCACCCGCGATGTGCTCGAGGCGGCGCCCGGGCTGCGGGTCGTCGCCTCGGCCAGGGGCAAGCCGGTGAACGTCGACCTCGCCGCCGCCACCGAGCTCGGACGGGTCGTCCTCGGCACTCCCGGACGCAACGCGGAGTCCGTCGCCGACCTCTGCATGGGGATGCTCCTCGACCGCGTCCGCCACATCTCCGCCGCCGCCCGGCTGGTGCGCGACGGGCAGTGGGTGATCGGGCTCGAGGACGACTCGCTCGTGCCCTACATCCGCTTCCGGGGCGTCGAGCTCGCGTCGCTCCGCCTCGGCCTGCTCGGCTTCGGCGCGGTCGCGCGGGCGCTCTCCCGGCGCGCCGCGGCCTTCGGGATGCGCGTGTCCGCGCACGATCCCTACATCGATGGAGCGGTGCTCGAGGAGCACGGGGTGACACCGCGCTCGCTCGACGGGCTCCTCGCCACCTCGG
>DATKEY010000240.1:0-10561 GCA_035544475.1 Candidatus Dormiibacterota bacterium
GGCGAGGCCCTCGATGAGCACCTGCATCCCCAGGTAGGTCATGTCCCAGCGGCTGTCGCTGATGACGTCGCCGAGCAGAGCCTTGAGATGCGGGTTGATGGGATACGCGAGCCCCAGCTTCTCCTGGAGGTAGCGGGAGTACGTCTCGACGTGGCGCGCCTCGTCCATGACCTGGGTGGCGGCGTAGAACTTGCTGTCGACGTCGGGCACCGTCTGCACGATCTTCGATGCACAGATCAGCGCGCCCTGCTCACCGTGGAGGAACTGGGAGAACTGCCAGGCGGCGGCGTGGTGGCAGAGCTCGCCGCGCGCCTTCTCGTCCATCGCGTCCCACATCGGAGATCCCCAGATGGGGACGTACTGCTCCGGCGCCTGCAGCGGGTTGGAGTGGTCGACCTCGTGCGACCAGTCGATGCGCTCCTGCGCGTTCCACTGCAGCTTCTTGCCCTTCTCGTAGAGGTTGAGCAGCTTGTCGCGCCCTTCGTCGTACTCCCAGTTGAAGACGGTGATGTTCCCCCCGGGGATCTCCCAGCGGGTCTGCTCAACCGGAAGCGTGTAGGCGCGGGTGCTCATGTCGGAGTCCTCTCTTCGTTGTTCAGGCGGTCGCCTGATCCAGTCCCGGGTGATCGAGAATGCGCTGCATCTCCTCCTGCACCGCACGGCGGTGGAGCAGCGCGAGCATCTGGTCGACGATGGGAAGGCCGCGGAGGACGAGGTCGCGCAGCGTCTGCGGGTCGTAGCGCCCCAGCACGGGGCCGATCGCGCGGGCGATCTCCTCCTGGACGATGCGCTCGACCGCGTCGCGGTAGAGGGCGAGGTTCTCGAGCGAGAACCCACCCTCCGGGGTGAAGCCGGCGCGGCGACCGGCGACGACGAGGTCGAGGAAACGGAGGTCGGAGGCGGTCAGCGGCCCCTCCGCACTGACCAGGCGCAGCCGGCGCAGGGTCTCGATGTCCGCGTCGCTGAGGCAGTCCCGGTGGGCGGCGAGCTCCTCCGAGGAGACGGCGGGATCCGGCTCCTCGATCAGCCTGCCGGCGAGCTGGAGGGTGCGCATCTCCTCGACCGCGAGCTCCCCCCAGCGCTCGAGGACGCCGCCGATCGCCCGCAGGGAGAGCCGCTCCTCGTGCTGGATGCGGCGGATCCACGAAATCCTGCGAACCGTCGACTCCGGGTAGCGCGCCTGGTTCCCGGCGGTCTTGTGCGAGCCGGGGAGCAGCCCCTGCTGCGCGTAGAAGTGGATCGTCGGGGCGGACACCCCGGTGAGCCGCACCAGGTCGCGCATCCGCAGCGGAAATCCCTCGGACATCGGCGGGAGCGTCCCATGGCATCCACCACATGTCAAGTGCCACTTGATGATTGACGATCTCGACGTCGCCTGTCCGGCGCTCGGAGTACCGTGCTCTCAGTGTCCGCGCGGCGAGTCGTCCACCTCCTCCCCGGGCTGGGGGTCGGCGGCAGCGAGCGGCTGGTGCTCGAGCTCTGCGCCCATCTCGATCCGCGCTTCGAGCAGCACGTCGTGCTCAGCCGGGCCACGTCGGTGACGCCGTGGTGGCCGGAGGCGCTCGAGCCCCGCGCCCGCATCCACCTGGCGCGCGGCCGCGTCCCCCAGACGCTCGCCGGGCTCGACCCCGGGCTCGTCCATGCCCCCTACTGGGGCGTCGACGACGCCGCGCTCCGCGCGCTCGTCGCCGCGGACGGCGGCCTGCCCCTCGTGCTCTCGGCGACCGACGGACACGACCCGCTCCGCGGGCCCGCCATCCGGGTCACCGTGTTCTGCTGCGCCGCCCAGCGCGACGCGGTCGAGGCGCCGCCGGTGCCGCACGCCGTCGTCCACAACGGCATCAGCCAGCCGGCGCCGATCACCGCCGCGGAGCGGGTGGCGGCGCGCCGCCGGCTCGCGCTCGGGAACGCCGAGGAGGTCGTGGTGGTGATGGCGCGCATCCACCACGACAAGGTGAACGCCGCGGGATTCGACGCCGTCGCCACCCTGCTCCGCGAGCGCCCGGCCGCGACCGTGCTCGTGCTCGGCAGCGGCGACCGGCTCGCCGCCTGGCGCCGGCGGGCCGCCGCATCCGGGGCGGGTCCGAGGGTCCGCTTCTGCGGGCTGGTGCCGCGCCCGCGCCCGCAGCTCGCCGCCGCCGACCTCCTCCTCCATCCGGTCCGCCGCGACACCTTCCCGTACGCCGTCCTCGAGGCGCTCGGCATCGGCCTCCCGGTCGTCGCTCTCGACCTCCCCGGCCTGCGCGAGATGTGCGGCGACGCCGCGGTGCTCGCCGCGTCACCGGTGGCGGCGGGACGCGAGGCGGCGGGGCTGCTCGCCGACCCCGCGCGCCGGGCGCGGCTCGCCGGCGCGGGCCGCGGGCGCGCGGCGGGGTTCGGCGCCGCCGCCACCGCGGAGGCCTACGCGCGGGTCTTCGACTCGGTGCTGGCTACGAGCCGCCCTTGAGCCACTCCACGTCGCCGTAGTAGCCGGGGCGGTGGGGACGGCGGACGTACTCCGCGTACTGCCGCCGGCTCTCGCCGATCGTCGTGGTGACGCCGTGCCCGGGGAGGACGATGGTGTCGTCGGGCAGCGGGTGGAGGTGGTCGACGATCGACTGCACCAGGGTCTCGAGGTCGCCGCTCGCGGACGTCTTCCCCGGGCCGCCGTTGAAGAGCGTGTCACCGCTGATCACCGCGCGGCCGACGCGCAGGCTGATGCTCCCCGGGGTGTGTCCGGGGGTGTGCAGCACCTCGACCGCGCTGCTGCCGAAGGGCACGGTGTCGCCGTGCTCGAGGCGCCCGTCGATCCGCTCCTCGGGGATCTTGATCTCCTTCGCACCGACGAGGACCGGGGCGCCGGTCGCGGCGCGCACCGCGTCGTAGGTCATCCAGTGGTCGGGATGCCAGTGGGTCGCGACGATGGTGCGCACGCGACCCTCGGCGGCGAGGGCGTCGAGCAGCACCTTCTCCTCGAGCGGCATGTCGACGAGCACGGACTCGCCGCGGGCGAGGTCGCGGATCAGGTAGGCATTGTTGTCGTATGGGCCCATCGGCCCCACCTTGAGGATGCGGACGTCGCCGTCCTGGAAGGTCTCGAACCCGCTCACGACCGTGCCCTCCCCGGCCGGCGCGGCGCCAGCCCCTCGGCGCGCAGCTTCGCCTTGTGCGCCCGCTTCTGGGTCTGGTAGGCGTCGAGCTCCTCGGCGGTGGTGACGTCGCCGAGGGTGGGGTGCTGCGGGAGCAGCCTCTCGATCCCCGCGGGATGGACTCCGTACTGGTGCTCGAGCAGGCGGAGCACGGTGCGCGCCTTCATCTCGCCGAAGCCGGGCAGCCCGGCGAGCCGCGTCCACAGCTCGCCCGCGTCGGTCACCCCGCTCCAGACGTTCTCGGCGTTCCCGCGGTAGTCCGCGACGAGGTGGGCGCTGAGCGCCTGCACCCGCTGGGCCATCGCGGTCGGGAAGCGGTGGATCGCGGGCCGCTCGGCGAACGCCGCCGCGAGCCGCTCGATCGGCATCGCCGCGAGCTGCCGCGGGTCGATCGTCCCCACCCGTCGGCGGATCGCGAGGGGGCCGGCGAAGGCCTTCTGCACGGTCACCTGCTGGTCGAGCACGAAGCCGATGAGCAGGGCGTTGGCATCCTCGGCGAGGAGCCGGTCGGCCTCCTCGTCCCCGGTGTAGGGCAGCTTGCTCGGCCTCGTCGTCGCGGCCGGGCGCGTGGTTCGGGCGGTCGGGCTCATGCCCCCAAGGGTACGCGTCCGCCTCTAAGATCGGCTCCCACATGGGGTGGGTGCGTCGGCTCTTCGGCGGTGGCGCGGACGGCACGGTCGCGGTGCGCCTGCCCGCCGACCTCGCCGAGGCCCTCGACAACGAGGGCGGAGGCCAGGGGCTCGACGTCGCCGTCGAGAGGGTGCTCCGGGCGCACCTCTCCGGGCACTGCCGGGCGGTGCCCGACGACACCGAGCGGATGCCCTTCTGGCTCTCCCGCCGCGACGCCCCGCAGGGCGACCTCGAGGGCGAGCTGCGCGACCGGATGGCCCAGCGGCGGGCGGCCGAGATCGACGCCGACGACGACGAGCCCCCGCCCCCGCGCCGGCCACCGAGCTCGCGGACCCGACGCCCGCCGGCGGGCTGACCGGTGATCCCCGGGAGGTCGGCGCCGCGGGTGCTGCGCGGGTACGCCCCGGCGGTGATCGCGCTCGTGGTGGTGCTGATGTACGGCACCGCGGGCTATGCCGTGGTCGAGCACTTCGGATTCCTCGACGCCCTCTTCATGACGGTGATCACCATCACCACCGTCGGCTACGAGGAGGTGCATCATCTCGATGCCGCGGGCCAGGGGTTCACGATCTCGCTGATCGTGTTCGGGGTCGCCGGGTTCCTCTACACCTTCGGCGTCCTGGTCGAGCAGCTCTCGAGTGGCAGGTGGCAGGAGTATCGGAGGTACCGGCGCATGGACGCCCAGCTGCGCTCGCTCCGTGACCACGTGATCGTCTGCGGGTACGGACGCACCGGGACCCAGGTGGTGAAGGACTTCGAGAAGGCCGGCATCCCCTACGTGGTCGTGGAGATGAACCCGGCGCCGCTCGAGGACGTGCGTCGCGATCACCGGCTCTGCGTGGTCGGTGACGCCGCCAACGACGAGGTGCTCCACCTCGCCGGCATCGACCACGCCCGGGCGCTGGTGAGCGCCGTCGACAGCGACGAGCGCAACGTCTACATCGTGCTCACCGCGCGCTCGCTCAACCCGACGCTCTTCATCGTCGCGCGCTCCTCGTTCCCGGACTCGATCCCGAAGCTCCAGCGCGCCGGGGCGAACCGGGTGGTGAGCCCGTACACGACGACCGGGAGGCGGATGGCGGCGCTCGCGCTCCAGCCGGCGGTCGTCGACGTCATCGACATGGTCACTCGCGAGGGGGGCTCGATGGCGATCGAGGAGCTCGTCGTCCCCCCCGGCACCCGCGGGCTCGTCGCCGGCACGCTGCGCCGTTCCGGCGCCCTGCTGCTCGCGGTGCGGAGCGCCGACGGGCGGCTCAGCGTCGGGCCCGACGACCAGTCGGCGCTCGCGCCGGGCGACCTGGTGGTGGTGATGGGCACCCCCGAGCAGCTGACCTCGCTGGCGACGGTGTTCTCGCCGGCGAGCGCCTCGGCGTGACTCAGGCCGAGAGCTCCTCGCGGGTGCGGAAGGCGCGCCGGTAGCGCTGCGGCGAGGTGCCGCGCCAGCGCGCGAAGTGCTGGCGCAGGCTGACGGCGCTGCCGAAGCCGGCGAGCCGGGCCACCTCCTCGACGGGCTCGTCGCCCTCCTCGAGCAGGCGCTGGGCGAACAGCAGCCGCTGGAGCAGGAGCCACCGGTGCGGGGTCTCGCCGGTGACCGCGCGGAAGCGGCGGGCGAAGGTGCGCGACGACATCAGCGCGCGGGCGGCGAGGTCGTCGACGGAGAGCGGCTCGTCGAGGCGCTCGAGGGCCCAGTCGAGCACCTCGCTCAGCTCGTCGCCACGGCGGTGGACGCGGACCGGGGTCTCGACGTACTGGGCCTGGCCGCCGTCGCGATGGGGTGGGACGACCATCCGGCGCGCGAGGGCGTTGGCCACGCCGGCGCCGTGCTCGGTACGGACGATGTGGAGGCAGAGGTCGATGCCCGCGGCGGTCCCGGCGCTGGTGAGGACCGACCCCTCGTCGACGTAGAGGACGTTGGGGTCGACCTCGACCTTCGGGTAGCGCTCGGCGAGCGCCGCCGCGTGCCGCCAGTGGGTGGTCGCGCGCTTCCCGTCGAGCAGGCCGGCGGCGGCGACGATGAAGGCGCCGGTGCAGACGCTCATCACCCGCGCGCCCCGGTCGACCGCGGCCCGGAGCTCGACCAGCAGCGGGTCCGGAGGGCGCTCGTCGGGGTCGCGCCAGGCGGGGAGGCAGATCAGGTCGGCCTCGCGGAGCCGCTCGATGCCGTGCGGGGTGTCGATGGTGAAACCCGAATCGGTCTGGAGAGGTGGTGGTTCGACCGCGCAGACCGCGAAGTCGTATCCGGGGAAGCCGTCCGCGGTGCGGTCGTAACCGAACACCTCGGAGACGACGCCGAGCTCGAAGGCGGCGACGTGGTCGGTGAGCGCGACGGCGACGTTGCGGAGCATCGCCCCCAGTATATGGCGGGAATCCATCGAACAGAGATGCTCCTGCCACTTTCACCGAACGGGCTCCACCGGCAGCATGAGGGCATGTGGAACATCGATCTCGTCGGCGAGATGGTCCGGCTGGAACGGGCGCGCCGGGTACCCGAAACGGAGAGCATGCGGGCGCTCCGCCGCCGGCGCCGCCGCGACGGGCGCATCCCCGCCGCGGAGGTGGCCCCGCTCCGGCGCGACCCCGACCCGCAGCCCTGCGAGGACTGCGCCGCGGCCGCGTAGGTCCCTAGCTCTGACAGCCGCGGCAGAAGTTCATCACCTTCTGCTGCGCGGTCAGCTCGGAGATCCGGTGGCCGCAGCGGGGACACGCCTCGCCGCCCCGGCCGTGGACCCGCATGAACGAGCGGTCCTGCTTGTGCGACACCCACTCCGGCTGGGCGGCGATGGTCGCGACCGCCTCGGTCAGCACCCGCTGCGTCGAGGCATGGAGGGTCTCGACGCCGGTGGCGTCGAGCGTCGTCCGCTTGCGCAGGGGGAGCATCCCGGCGTCGTGGAGGATCTCGTCGCTGTAGGAGTTGCCGATGCCGGCGACGAAGGACTGGTTGCGCAGCACCGACTTGAGTTCGCCGCGGTGGCGGCGGATCCGGGTTGCGAAGTCGGCGGCGGAGATGTCGACCGCCTCGGGGCCCATCTCACTCCACCCCGGGACGGTGTCGAGGCCGCCGGCGGGGGTGAGGTAGACGCGTCCCATCCGCACGGTGTCGAGGAAGCGCAGGTCGTCGCCGCCCTCGAGCTGGAGCCGGAAGACGGTCGTGGCGGCGACCCGGTCGGCGGCCGGGGCCCACTGGAGCCGGCCCCCGAGCATCGGGTTGATGACGAGGTGGCGGTCCCCCGCGTCGAGCACGAGGAACTTGCCGCGCCGCCACATCCCGTCGATCGCCTGGCCGGTGAGCGCCGCGCTCAGGTCGTCGGGGGTGGCCCGGAGCATGAACCCGTAGCGCGGCGACACCTCGACGGCGGCGACCTCGCGGCCGCTCAGGAGCGGGCCGAGGCGCTCGCGGAGCACCTCGAGCTCGGGCATCTCGGGCATGCCGTCAGGCTACCCCCGCGGGGGCGCGGCCAAGCCGGGTCAGGCGGCCGGGGTCACCACCGTGGTGCAGAAGGCGCAGCGGGTCGCCTTGAGCGGGATGTCGCTGAGGCACTCGGGGCAGGGCCGGGTCGTCAGGTCAGCCGCCGGCTGGGCCCGGCGCGCCTGGAGCACCTCCATCGGCTTGACCACGATGAAGTAGATCGCAGCGGCGATGCTGACGAAGGTGATGATGTTGTTGATCAGGTCGCCGTACAGGAAGTTGCTGTTGTTGATCGTGAAGCTGAGGCCGCCGAAGTCGGGCTTGCCGAAGATCATCGCGACGATCGGGGTGATGATGTCGGCGACGAGAGCCTTGACGACCTGCCCGAACGCCCCGCCGATCACGACCGCGATCGCGAGGTCGATGACGTTCCCCCGCATCATGAATTTGCGGAAGCCCTCGAACATCTCCTTCAGCTGCTCCATCGGCCTGACCCTCCCGGGGCGCTGCCGGCGGGGCGGCCGCCGGCTTCCCTCGAGCGCCGGAGTGTAGCCGCGGGGTCCGGGGGCGGTCAGCCGTCTCCGGACTCAGGCTCGGCGAACACCGAACCACGGCGCTGCAGGTTGCAGTACACGCCCTGCTGGATGGTGTCGCGCACCCGGTCGGAGATCTGCATCACCGTCGCCATGTCCTCGGCGGCCTCGGGGCCGTGGCCGGCGGCGGCGGGGTCGACGGGCTCGTGGAACTCGATGATCCAGGAGGACGGCAGAGGGATCAGGCCGAGCAGCCCCAGCCAGGGGAAGGTGGCGGTGATCGGGAAGTAGGGCAGGCCGAGGGCCCGGGCGGCGAGGTCGAGGTTCACGAGCATCGGGTGCAGCTCCTCGCTGCCGACGACGCTCACCGGGACGATCGGGCTGCCGGTGCGCAGGGCGGTCTGGACGAAGCCGCCGCGCCCGAACCGGCGCAGCCGGTAGCGCTCCCTGTAGAGCTTGCCCGTGCCCTTCGCGCCCTCGGGGAAGACGAGGACGAGCTCGCCGGCGCGGAGCAGCCGCTCGGCGTCGTCGGGATGGGCGAGGGTGTTGCCGGTGCGGCGCAGGAACCACGAGGCGACCGGGACCCCGAAGAAGGCGTTGAGGATCAGCGCCCGGGCGTGGCGGTGGCCGGGGAGGTCCTCGTAGACCGCGGTGCGGATCATCACCCCGTCGTAGGGGAGCACCCCGGCGTGGTTGGAGACGAGCAGGGCGGCGCCCTCGGTCGGGACGTGCTCGAGACCGCGGACCTGGACCCGCCAGTAGTCGCGGTAGAGGAAGTTGAAGAACGGCAGAAGCGACTCGGTCCACTCGCGGTCGAAGCCGAACTCGTCGATCGCGTCGGGGTCGATCGCCTGGCGGCGGGCGAGCTCGCGCTGCCGGGCGAGGAAGCCGAGGCCGTCGGCGCCGGCCTGGAGGACCTTCTCCGGGCGCGCCGAGCCCACGGTGGTCAGCGCCGCACGGGCGGTTCGGCGGAGCAGCGCGGGGAGGTCGCGGGTCACCGAGCTCAGCGTCTCGACCGGCACCGGGACGGAGTCGGCGGGCTCGAGCCCGGCCGCGCTGCGGCGCTCGAGCTCCTCGAGGGTCGCGGCATGGAGGCGGCGCAGCCGGGCGCGGACCTCCTCGGACTGGGCCGGCCGGCTGCGCCGGGTGCCCCTCGCGCTGCGCGGGCGGAGCACCACCGCGCCGCCGAGCTCGACCTGGTCGCGGCCGGCGTCGTCGGGCGCGCGCTCCTCCTCGTCGCGCCCTGCCGGCTCCCCGGCGTCCTCGGCCCCGGGCGGTCGCACCTCGGTCCCCGTCTCGGTCTCGGCCATCCGGGAGATGGTAGCGGTGGGAGGCGCCGATGCCGAGCCGCGCCGGGTCAGCGGCGCGCGGCGGGGAGGCCCTGGCGGCGGGACGGGTCGGCGAGGTAGCCGCGCACCGTGGTCAGGATGTCCTCGGGGCGGCCCGCCAGGGAGTCCGCGAACCAGCCGCCGTCGAAGGGGCGGCCCGCCGCGCGGAGGAGGGCGGCGGTGGGCTGGCGGCGCGGCGGCGGCACCCCCTCGCGCAGCCGGTAGGCGAGGATCACGCGGTTGCCGGCGCGGGTGATGTCGAGGTGGTCGATGACCTCCCAACGCGTGAGGCTGTTGAACGGGTACTGGCGCTGGAGGAGGCCCTCGCGGGTGAGCTCGAGGACGGGGCGGAAGAGCAGGCCGGTCACGAGCAGCGCGCCGACCGGCGCCGCGCACACCGCCCACCCGATGCTGAGCCCGGCGATCAGGAAGGCGATGCCCGCCGCCTCGGTGAGCACCGCGAAGGGCAGCACCAGCACCGCCGGGCGCCGGGCGCGGAAGACCACCCGGTCGCCGGTGACCACCAGGCCGTCGGAGTCGGGCGCGCGGATGCCGTCGGCCATCGCCGTGTCATCGTATGGCGATGCCGGATCCGCTCGCCGCGGCCAGCGTCAGCCCCCTCGTCTCCCTCCTCATCGGGGTGGTGATCTTCGTCGTGGTGATCGTGGTGATCGTGGTCGTCATGGCGATCCTGCAGGCGGTGCTCCCCCGGACCGACACCGGCGCCGAGGAGGTCCACGCCGAGGAGCTGAGGGAGGAGCAGGAGATCGCCCCGCGCGGGTGACCCGGCCGGTTGACACGGACGGCCCGGGGCGCGATAGAATGCATAAAGCAGCCTTTATCTATTTCTCCTTTATGAAAGGGGACGTTATGGATCCCGGCCGCCGGCCGGCCCGCCTCGGCACCCAGCGACGCCTCGTGCCCCCTCCGACGGAGCTCAGCGTCCACTTCGAGGGGCTCGCCCACCCGACCCGGCTCACGATCGTCGAGCGGCTCGCCGCCGCCGCCGAGATGCGGGTCTCGGAGCTCGCCGAGCTCTGCAAGGTGAGCCAGCCGCGGATGAGCTGGCACCTGCGTATCCTGCGCCGGGCCCAGGTGATCCGGACCCGCCGCGAGGGGCGGGAGGTCTTCTGCCGGCTCGACCGGGAGGCCATCGTCGGCCACATGCGCACATTCATGAGGCTCATGGTCGTCAAGGGGAGTGAAGGGGACCTTGTGCCCGACCTCACCCCCACGCACCTGAGCGGAGAGCCCGCCAAGTGAGAGACATCGAGGTCAGGAGAGGAACACGCCGATGAGCAAGAAGGTACGGGTGGCGGTTGTCGGGGTCGGCAACTGCGCCTCCTCGTTCGTGCAGGGGGTGGAGTACTACAAGCATGCGGACCCACAGGACTTCGTTCCCGGCCTGATGCACGTCGACCTCGGCGGGTATCACATCAGCGACATCGAGTTCTCCGCCGCCTTCGACATCGACGCCACCAAGGTGGGCAAGGAGCTCTCCGAGGCGATCTGGTGCGGTCAGAACAACACCGTGAA
>DATKEY010000241.1:0-2302 GCA_035544475.1 Candidatus Dormiibacterota bacterium
ATCGACACCCTGGGACACGGGGTGATCCTCAAGGAGAGCGACGTCGACGTCCACGACATCTACGACGCGGCGATGGGCGACGAGATGTCGGTGCTCTCCAAGTTCGCCCCGACCTACACGATGACCCTCAACCTGCTCCGCAACCGCACCGTCGAGGAGGCGGAGAGCCTGCTCGAGCGCTCCTTCGGCCAGTTCCAGAACCTGCAGCGCACCGAGCACTGGGTGCACCGCGAGCAGAACCTCAAGGAGCGCCTCGACGACCTGAGCGCGCGCGTCTACCGGCATCCCCGGATCCGCTGCACCGAGCGAACCCTGGTGCAGTTCCTGCGCGAGGGCATCGACATCGAGACCGTCCAGGCGCGGCTGCGCCGGGCCCGGCGCGAGAACTGGCGCGACAGCCGCCGCGGCCGCTACGGGTCGCGCGCCGCGGATCCCGGACAGCGCACCGAGCAGATGCGCCGGCAGCTCAAGGAGCTGCAGTCACGGCACGCCGCCAGCCCCTGCAGGACCTGTCCCTACCTCGCCGACCACCGCGCCAACCACCAGGAGATCCGCGAGCTGCGCGAGACCCTCGAGGGCGGCGAGGAGGAGCTGCGCCGGGCGCGCGAGCGCTACCGCACCGAGTTCCACGCCTTCCGCGCGGTGCTCCACGAGGCCGGGTTCCTCGAGAACGACCGGCCCACCCCGCTCGGCACCCTGGCCGCCTCCCTCTACGGCGAGAGCGCGCTCATCGTCGCCCAGGCGATCGAGGGCTCGTGGTTCGACGACCTCGAGCCCGCCGAGCTCGCCGCCACCCTGGTCATGCTCGTCGCCGAGGACCGCGGCCGCGACCACGGCCCGGTGCGCCGCCACTTCCCCACCGGCCGCGTCGAGCAGGGCTGGCGCACCCTGCGCAGCGCCGTCCATCACCTCGCCGTGCTCGAGCAGAAGCACCACATGGAGACACTGCGCCCGCTGTCGTTGGACTACGTCACCGCGGCCTACCACTGGACCGAGGGCGTCCCTCTCGCGGAGATCGAGCCGCCGGCGGGCACCGACGTGGGGGACGTGATCAAGGCGGTGAAGAGCCTCTACTCGATGCTCCGTCAGGTCGAGCAGGTGACCCGCACCCGCCCCGTGCACGGGCTGATCGCGGCGACCCGCGACCGCCTCGAGCGCGACCTGATCCGGAGGATCTGAGGGCCGATTCAGCCGAGGCGGCGCAGCGCCTCGTCGAGGCGCGCGTGGGCGTCGGCGGTGCGCGTGGCGTCCTCGACGGAGCGCGCCAGGGTCGTCCAGAGCTGCAATGCCCTGGGCCAGCGGAGGACGTTCGTGAGCTCCTCCCTGTCGGCGGTCGTCTGCCGGAAGTCCTCCCACGACCAGGGCTGCCGGTGGCCCGGGCCCCGCGCCAGGACCGCGACGCTCGCCAGCTCCAGCGCGGCGGCGGCGGGGAGGCCGGTGGCGTCGAGCGCGCTGCGGATCTCGGTGAGCGCGTGCATGAGCGCCGGGGTCATCGCGGCGTGGTTGTCGATGACGAAGCCGACGACGATCGACTGGGGGCCGGCGAGCCGCACCGACGGCTCCTGGATCGCCGGCCGGTCCACGAGCGTCCGGCGCAGCCGGGCGGCGACGAAGACGACGCCGGCCATGGCCGCGTCGAAGCGCGCCTCGACCCGGGTCACGTCGGATGCCCACACATTCGGAGTCACATGCGCAAGTGTCGACCGGCGCAGAACCCCCGTCCACGAAGGGATGTGAAGCCCGGTGAAGAGCGCGACGCGCGCCGCCGTGTCAGCTCGCGGCGGCGGACGAGCGCCGGCCTGACGAATCGCGCACCAGCCGTGCCGGCGACAGCGCGGCGGCGACGACACCGAGAGCGGCGAGGTCGGCCGGAACCGGCTCTCCGCGGATCACCGCCGCGGCAAGACGCGCGAGCGCCGGCGCCATCTGCAGCCCGTATCCGCCCTGTCCCGCCAGCCAGTGGAACCCCTCGCCGCGGCCGAGACCGCCGACCACGGGCTCGCCGTCGGGCGCGAAGGAGCGCAGCCCCGCCCAGCTGCGAGTGACGCTGCGGATGCCCAGCGTCGTCACCGCGTTCACCGCCTCGATGGCACGGGCGATCTGCAGCTCGTCGGGGCGGGCGTCGTGGGGCTCCACCGGGGTGGCGTCGGCGGGCGAGACGAGGACGGATTCGCCCTCGTCCTTGAAGTAGAAGGACTCGTCGGCGGCGAGGACGAAGGGTAGCCGGCCCGGCGGGACGTCCCGTGGCCACCGCGTGAGGAAGATCGACCGCCGCCTCGGCTGGATGCCGAGAGCGGGCATG
>DATKEY010000242.1:0-16983 GCA_035544475.1 Candidatus Dormiibacterota bacterium
CTCGACGAGGGTGGTCGCGTCCGGGGTCTCGGCGCGCATCCGGTAGTCGCGCTCGCGCGGGCCCGCCTTGAAGCGGTAGCACACCACCGTCCCCGCGCCGCTGCCGCCCTCCTCGACCCGGTAGTCCTGATAGTTGGCGGAGAGGATCTCCGGCCGCCGGCGGTAGTCGGCGAGGAAGGCGATCACCTCCGCCGGGGGAGCGGCGACCGATCCCTCCGCGTCGGCGTGGACGAGACCTGGCATGACGGCGACCTCCGTGCTGTACGTCGTCCCCAACCCTAGCGCCGCGGCCCGCGGCGACGTCCGCGGATCGGGTGGGTCGCCGGGTGCGGAGAGGCTGTGACGGTGCTGTGGCCCCTGAAGGTTTCGTGGCGTTTCCGTCGTCTCCTCTGAGGACAGGGTGAAGCGGGGAGGTCTGGTCGGTGGGCACAGGGATCCGGCGCCGGGCCGCCGTCACGGCGGCGGTGGCGCTCTCCGTCCTCGCCGGTTTCGTGCCCTCGTCCCCGGCGGCCGCCGCGGCTCCGGTCTCGGTCTGGATCCAGATCCTCGACGCCTGCAGCCAGACGATCGGCGGGGTCGGCCTCAGCCTCACCGGCGGTGGCGGTGCCGCGACCGTCCGGGTGGTCCCGAACGGGCCGCCGCGTGCGGTCGGGGGCGGCGGCTGCCCCGCGGGCCGGGGCGACTGCACCGGCTCGTCGCCGGCGGGCTGCGCGGTGTTCAGCGTCATCCCGCCGGCCCGCGGCACCCAGACGTACACCGTCCAGCAGCTCTCCGTCCCCGGCGGCTACGCGGCCTGCGACGGCGGCAGCGCCTGTCTCGGCGAGGTCGCCAACTTCACCCTCGACCAGAGCGGCAACGTCCTCGTCGCGACCGTCACCGACAGCCTCCCCGACGGGGTGGTGACGACCCGGCCCGCCTCGGGAGCCTCCTTCGCCGCGACCGCGAACGACCCCATCGTCCTCCACGACGACGCCCTCGGACCCGGGGTCTGCGACGGCGACGGCGACGCCGACGATCAGCTCGCCGGTCCTCCGATCGCCCACTGCGACGACCACCCCGACCCCACCCTCGCCCACCTCGTCGTCGCCGGGGCGTCGCTCGCGAGCGGCCAGCTCGTGGCGGCCGGCGGCTTCGCGCCGATGTCGGCGGCGGGCGCCCCGCCCGGCCGGCACCTCGCCGGCAGCCCCGCGGTCATCGCCGGGACCGCCCTCGACCCGGCGCTCGACGTCGCGACCTTCGACGACGGCGGCCTCTACGTCCGCTCCGACGCGGTGGGGTGGCAGCGGCTGTGGAGCTCCGATCCCGGGTTCACCTGCGTCGACAACCCCGCCGCCTACCTCGACCACACCTCGGCGACCCTCTGGGTCGCGTGCGAGGGCGCCGATCACGTCCTCCGCTACGGCTCCGGTCCGCTCCCCGCCACCTCCTTCCAGCTGCCGGTCATCGACCGCTGGACGGCGCTCCCCGGTCCGAGGCTCGCCGCCGGCCCGGCGATCGCCCCCGCCGGCCCCGGGTCCCCCGACGACCCGACCTTCTTCGCCGTCGACACCGTCGGCGCGCTCTGGACCGCGACCACGTCGGTGCCCTGGGCGGTGCGCGCGGCGGGCTGCCAGGGCCACCCGGCCGCGGTGCTCGGCCTCACCGCCACGACCCCGACGACCGTCGTCGCCTGCCGCTCCGCCACGGGCGCGCTCCTCTACGGGTCCGTCGGTCCCGGGGGCGCGATCGGCCTCACCCCGGTGGTCGCGACGACCCCTCACAACGCGAGCGGGTGCGTGCTCACCGGGTCGATCCTCGACGGACCCGGGCTCGCCGCCACCGGCTCGGGGGTCCTCGTGCTCGTCACCGGCGCCACCGACCACCTCGCCTACGTGTCGACGATCGGCTTCCCCACCGCCCCCGCGGCCGGGCCGGTGGCGATTTCCCCGTACCAGGCGATCTCCTACCAGGCCGGCTCGCGCGCCGGGACCTGCGCGCCACCCTCCGCCACCAACCCCGTGACCCCCCTCGCCTACGGTCCGGCCGCGGCGACCTGGAGCGGTGCCGCCCTCACCGTGGGGCTGACGACCTCGACGATCATCGCCGCTCCACACTCGGTCACCACCGCGGTCGCCCACCTCGTCGATGCGGCGGGCGCCCCCGTCTCGGGGCAGACCGTCAGCTTCACGACGAGCATGCTCGTCACCACGGGAGCCACCCAGAGCTCGGCGGCGGGCATCTACACGACCACCGTCAGCACCGGCACCACCGCGGGCGACGCGTGGGTCGGCGCCGCCTCGTCCTGGACCTCGGGCACCACGTCGATGCACCTCTACCGCGGCGGCTACGTGCTCGACGCCTTCGGTGGGCTCCATCCGTACGGGGGAGCGCCGGTGCTCGCGACCACCGCCTACTGGCAGGGCTGGAGCATCGCCCGGGGCGTCGCGCTGCGCGCCGACGGCGCCGGCGGGTACGTCCTCGACGGCTTCGGCGGGCTCCATCCCTTCGGCGACGCGCCGCCGATCTCCGGCTCGATCTACTGGCAGAACTGGGACATCGCCCGGGGGGTGGTGCTGCGCTCCGACGGCGTCAGCGGGTACGTCCTCGACGGCTTCGGCGGGATCCACGCCTTCGGCGGCGCTCCCGACGTGCAGGCGAGCGCGTACTGGCCGAACTGGGACATCGCGCGGGGCATCGTGCTCACCTCCGACGGCGGCGGCTACGTGCTCGACGGCTTCGGCGGGCTTCACCCCTTCGGCGACGCGCCGCAGGCGTCCGGCTCCGCCTACTGGCCGGGCTGGGTCATCGCCCGCGCGGTTGCCGCGCGCCCCGACGGCCCCGGCGGCTACGTGCTCGACGGATACGGCGGGGTGCATCCCTTCGGGGGAGCGCCCGCGCTGCGGACCAGCGCCGCCTGGCCGGGCTTCGACATCGCCCGCGGCCTGAGCATCGGCGCCGGCGGGGCGGGGGTCGTGCTCGACGGCTACGGCGGGCTGTCGGCGGTGGGCAGAGAGCCGCCGACCTCGGCGAGCGCCTACTGGCAGGGCTGGGACATCGCCCGCGGGGTGGCCGGAGGGTAGGCTCGCTGCCATGGGTCCCCCCGGCTGGCAGGTCCACCTCCGTCCCGGCTCGGAGATCCCGGCCGATCCCGAGGCGGCGCGACGGTGGCTGCGGCGGGGCGACCTTCCCGCGGCGCTGCTCCGCGGCGGCGGCGGCGTCGCGCTCCGGTGGGCCGGTGGCGAGATGACCCACGACGCACTCGCCACCGCCGTCGACGAGGTGGCGGCCGGGCTCGCCGGGCTCGGAGCCGGGCCGGGGGAGCGGGTGCTCCTCCACGCCGCGGCGTCGTGCGAGTGGGTGCTCGCGTGCCTCGGCGCGCTCCGCACCGGCGCGGTGGTCGTGCCGGTCAACCCCGACTACCGCGACGCCGAGGTCGGGCACATCCTCGGCGACGCCGACCCGGCGATCGTCGTCGCCGACGCGGTCCGCCTCGACGGCATCGCCCGGTTGCGTCCCGCCCACCCCGGGATCCGCCATGCCGTCGACCTCGCCCGGCTGCCCCGCGGCGCCACCCCGGCGCCCCACCCCGAGCTCGGACCCGAGAGCTCCGCGCTCATCATCTACACATCGGGGACGACCGGCCGCCCCAAGGGCGCGCTCCTCGACCACGGCAACCTCCTCGCCCAGGGGCGCGGCGTCGTCGAGGCGTGGCGGATGGACGCCTCCGACCGGCTCGCGCTCGCGCTGCCCCTCCACCACCTCCACGGCCTCGCCATGGGGCTGGTGGGGACGCTCCTCGCCGGCGGCTCCGCCACCCTGCTGCGCTTCTCACCGGAGGCGGTCGTCGCCGAGCTGCGCGCCGGCGCGACCCTCTTCTTCGGGGTGCCGGCGATGTACCAGCGCCTCGCCGAGCACCTCGAGGAGCATCCCGCCGACCTCGCCGCGGTGCGGCTCTTCGTCTGCGGATCGGCGCCGCTTCCTCCGGCGCTCTTCGAGCGCTGCGCCGCGCTCCTCGGCCGGCCTCCGCTCGAGCGCTACGGCATCACCGAGGGCGGGGTGGTGGTCTCCACCCCGTACGACGGGCCGCGTCAGGCGGGGCGGGTCGGCCATCCGCTCCCGGGGGTCGAGGTGCGGCTCGGGGACGAGGCCGAGGTGCTGCTCCGCGGCGGGCAGGTCTTCGGCGGCTACTGGCGCAACCCGGCGGCGAGCGCCGAGGTGCTCGCGGGCGGCTGGCTGCGCACCGGCGACGCGGGGGAGATCGGCGCCGACGGCTCGCTCGCCATCCGCGGCCGGCTCAAGGAGTTGATCATCAGCGGCGGCCTCAACGTGTACCCGCGCGAGGTCGAGCTCGCGCTCGAGCAGCACCCCGCGGTCGCCGAGGTCGCCGTCGCCGGGCTGCCCTCGGAGCGCTGGGGCGAGCAGGTCACCGCCTTCGTCGTCGCCCGCACCCCGGTGGGGGAGGAGGAGCTCGTCGCCCACGCACGCGCCCGGCTCGCCCCCTACAAGTGCCCGCGGGAGGTGCGCTTCGTCGCCTCGCTGCCCCGCAACGCGCTCGGAAAGGTCGTACGCTCCGAGCTGTCGTGACGTCGCGTCGAGAGGGGCCGCCGATCCGGGTCGAGGTCGATCCGCCCACCCTGCTCGACGCGCTCGAACGCCACCGCGCGCGGCTCCTGGGATCGCTCGAGGCTCTCGACGCCGCCGCGTGGGCGGCGCCGAGCCGGTGCACGGCCTGGCCGGTCGCCGACGTCGTCGCCCACATCCGCTGGGGCACGGACGTCGGCCTCGAGCTGGTGCGCCGGGTCGGGGCGGGGAGCGGCGAGCGCCTCTTCGCCACGTTCGACCCGACGGCGACCCCGGAGGCGGAGCTGGCGCCGCTGCGCGGCATCGATCCCGCCGAGCATCTCGCCGTCATCCGCACCGGGACGGAGCGGATCCTCGCGGCGGCGCGCGGGCTCGCCGCCCGCGGTGTCGAGGGGGAGGCGGACACCCCGCTCGGATGGGTGCCCTGGCCGCTCGCGGTCAACCACCTCCTCTGGGACTCCTGGCTCCACGAGCGTGACGTGCTCGTCCCCCTCGGCAGGGCACCGGAGCCCGACCCCCTCGAGGTCCACCTCGTCGGTTCGTACCAGCTCGTGATCCTCGGCGCGGTGCTCTCGAGGTTCGGCGCAACCGCGACCGTCGACCTGCGCCTCGAGGGCGCGTGCGGCGGGGCGCACCGGCTGCGGGTCGGGGACGGGGTGGCCGTCGACCACCCCGTCGAGCCGCCGGGCGAGCAGGGATGCATCCGCGGCGACGCCGTCGCGGTGATCGAGGCGATGAGCGGCCGGGGGGAGCTGGCCGGCCTCGCCCGGGGCCCGGCGGAGATGCTGACGGTCGCCGGCCTGCTGGGGCGGCGGCTCGCGGGGAAGTGAACCGCGGTTCACATGGACGCGCCGGACGCGGGGTCCCGAAGAGTACGCTTGCGGACGCGCGATCGAGGCCGGGGCGGGTGCCGCCGCCGGCGGGACGAGGGACGGCATGGACTTCCAGGAGACGGACGAGCAGCTCATGCTGCGCCAGTCGGCCGCGGCGATCGCCGCGGGCTACGGCCACGACTGGTTCGTGCGCAAGGCCCGCGCCAACGAGCGGAGCGACGAGCTCTGGCAGGCGCTCGCGAAGCAGGGGTTCATCGGGGTCAACACCCCCGAGGCCTACGGCGGCGGGGGCATGGGGATCAGCGAGCTCGCCATCGTCTGCGAGGAGATGTCCGCGGCCGGGTGCCCGCTCCTGCTCATGCTCGTCTCCCCCGCGATCTGCGCCTCGATCATCGCGAAGCACGGCAGCGAGGAGCAGCGCGAGCGCTGGCTGCCGCCGATGGCGAGCGGCGAGATGAAGATGGCGTTCGCGATCACCGAGCCCGACGCCGGCACGAACTCCCATCGCATCTCGACCACCGCGACCCGCGACGGCGACGGCTGGGTCCTCCGCGGCACGAAGTACTACATCAGCGGCGTCGACGAGTCGCGCGCGATCCTCGTCGTGGCCCGCACCGGCGGCGACCCGCAGTCGGGGAAGGGGGAGCTCTCCCTCTTCATCGTCGACTCCGACGCCCCCGGGCTCGAGCGCAGCCTCATCCCGGTCGAGATCGTCGCCCCGGAGAAGCAGTTCACCCTGTTCTTCGACGGCGTCCGGCTCGGCGCCGACCGGCTCGTCGGCACCGAGGGCAACGGGCTGCGCCAGGTGTTCACCGGCCTCAACCCCGAGCGCATCATGACCGCGGCGATCAGCAACGGGATCGGCCGCTACGCCCTCGCCAAGGCGTCGGCGTACGCGAACCAGCGCAGCGTCTGGGGGACGCCGATCGGCGCCTATCAGGGGCTCGCCCATCCCCTCGCCAAGGCCAAGGTCGAGGTCGAGTGCGCCCGGCTCATGACCCAGAAGGCGGCGTGGCTGTACGACCGCGACCTCGATGCCGGAGAGGCGTCGAACATGGCGAAGTACGCCGCCGGGGAGGCGGCGAACGCGGCTCTCGACCAGGCCATCCAGGTGCACGGCGGCAACGGCATCGCCTCGGAGTTCGGGCTCGCCGACATGTGGGGGATGTGCCGGCTGCTGCGGATCGCGCCGGTGAGCAAGGAGATGGTCCTCAACTACGTCTCCCAGCACAGCCTCGGCCTGCCGAAGAGCTACTAAGCACGCGTCATTCCGCGGACACGTGGGCATGCTGTGATGGGCACACGGCCTACAGGAGATTCCGCCTCATGAGCACGAAGGTCACGAAGACCGAGCAGGAGTGGCGCGAGCAGCTCAGCCCGACGGAGTTCGAGGTGCTGCGCAACAAGGGCACCGAGCGTCCCTTCACCGGCGAGTACGTCCACTGTCACGACGACGGTGTCTACCGCTGCGCCGGCTGCGGCGCCGAGCTCTTCCGCTCGGATACGAAGTTCGACTCCGGCACCGGCTGGCCGAGCTTCACCGAGCCGGCGCTCGCCGACGCCGTCGACCTCCACGAGGACCGCGGCCACGGCATGGTCCGGACCGAGGTCACCTGCCGGCGGTGCGGCTCGCACCTCGGCCACGTCTTCCCCGACGGTCCCGCTCCCACCGGGGAGCGCTACTGCATCAACTCGGTCTGCCTGCGCCTCGATCGAGACGCCGGGAGCACCGGCTAGATCCTCGCCAGGCTCCGCCAGAGCTCGAGGGTCGAGGCGTCGCCGAGCACCTCGATCCCCTCGGCGCCGCAGCGGTTCCAGAGCAGCAGGAAGAGGTCGGAGGCGGGCGCGCGCACGGTGGTGCCGGCGGCGCCCGTCCCCCGGCTCGTCGTCGACCCCTCGCTCCCGATCTCGACCCGCCAGCCGCCGGCGGCGTCCGTCGGCTCGATCGCGAGGCTGCGCGGGGTGTCGGAGCGCAGCCGTCCTCTGCGGCGGGGGATGAAGCCCATCACCAGCTCGTCGATGCCGTCGGCGGCGATCGCCGGCTCGACCGGGGTGATCCTCCCCGCGGGGCTCTCGGCGTCGGCGCGGTGGATCGCCGTCTCGTGGGCCTGACGGCGCGCCCAGAAGGCGCGCGCCGGCGACCCGGGGATGAAGGTGAAGCACTCGAGGTCGTCGGGCGCGTTCTCGAGCGCCGCGACCACGCCGGCGTGGCCCTCGCGGAACCAGTCCGTCAGCTCGGCGTCGTCGGGCTCTGCGGCGGCCAGGCCGCCGATCCGCGAGAGGTCGGGGGCGGCGGTCGTGACGATCTCGGTCGCCCAGCGGTGCACCGAGCCACAGTGGCGCACCAGGTCGCGGACCCGCCAGTCCGGGCAGGGGGGAACCGGGGCGTCGGGCCCCGCGGCCGCCGCGGCGGCGGCGAGGAGCTCGCCATCGCGCCGGAGCGCCTCGATGTGCTCGGTGATCTCCATGCAGCGGACTCTGCCGCAACGCTCCGGCCGAAGGCCTCCGGAATGGTCGAATGTCCGGGACGCGTCGAGGATCCGTCCCCGGCCCGCCCGTCCCCATCACAATGTGCCGATGCTCATCGGACGCGCCGGCGTGCCGGCGGAGGGACGCTCCCGGGGCCTGAGCGACGGGACCGCCGACATCGAGCGTGCGGTCACCGACCTCAGCCTCCGGCTGCCGTCGCGCCTCGCCGGGCTCGCGCGTCTCGCCTGCAACTACCGCTGGTCGTGGGTGCCGGGTGGCCCGGCGCTCTTCGCCCACCTCGATGCCCGCCGGTGGGACGCGTGCGGCGAGAACCCGGTGCGGATGCTCCAGGAGGTCTCGCCGTCGGTCCTCGAGCACGCCGCCCACGACGACGGCTACGTCGCCCGAGTCGCGGCCGCGACCCGCGACCTCCACACCTATGTGTCGGCGCCTCCCCGCTCCGGCCCGCTCACCCCCGAGCACCCGGTCGCCTTCTTCTGCTCGGAGTTCGGCGTCCACCGCTCGCTCCCGGTGTACTCCGGCGGCCTCGGGGTGCTCGCCGGCGACATCCTCAAGGAGGCGAGCGACGAGGCGGTGCCGCTGGTCGCGGTGGGGCTGCTCTACCGCCAGGGCTACTGCCGGCAGCGCATCGACCGCAGCGGGTGGCAGCAGGAGTACTGGGTCGACACCGACCCCGACCGTCTCCCGGGTGCGCTCGTCACCCGCGCCAACCGTCCGATCACGATCCGGGTCAGCCTCGCCGGCCGCGACGTCGCCGCCCAGATCTGGCGCGTCGACATCGGGCGCGTCCCGCTCTACCTGCTCGACACCGACATCCCCGAGAACCACCCCGTCGACCGCTGGATCGCCAACCGGCTCTACGTCGGCGAGCACCGCATGCGCCTCTCCCAGTACGCGATGCTCGGTGTCGGCGGGCTGCGCGCGCTGCGGGCGATGGGCATCGAGCCGGGCATCCTCCACCTCAACGAGGGCCATCCCGCGTTCGCCCCGCTCGAGCTCGCCCGGAGCGTGGTCGCCGCCGGCGCCTCGCTCGAGGAGGCCCTCGAGCAGGCGCGCGGACGCACCGTGTTCACCACCCACACGCCGGTGCCGGCGGGCAACGAGGCGTACGGGCCGGGCGAGATCCTCGAGGTGCTCGGCAACTTCCACGAGCAGCTCGGCACCGACGTCACCGGCCTGCTCGAGCTCGGCCGGGTGCGCAGCGGCGACCTCAGCGAGCCCTTCGGGATCACCCCGCTCGCGCTCCGGCTCAGCGCCGCCGCCAACGGGGTGAGCAAGCGTCACGGCCAGGTCGCCCGCGACATGTGGGCGGAGCTGTCGATCCCGATCGGCCATGTCACCAACGGCGTCCACGTGCCGACGTGGATGGCCGGCCCGATGCGCGACCTGCTCGACCGCCACCTCGACAAGGGCTGGCAGACGCGGGCGGCGGATCCGCGCACCTGGCGGCCGGTGGCGAAGATTCCCGACGCCGAGGTGTGGGAGGTGCGCCAGCAGCTGCGCGCCGCGCTGATCGAGCACGTGAAGCTCCGCGTCGTCGCCGACCGCCTCGCCCGCGGTGAGCCGGCGCACCTCGCCGACCGAGCCGCCCAGGTCTTCGACCCCGAGCTGCTCGTCGTCGGCCTCGCCCGCCGGCTCGCGACGTACAAGCGCACCTCGCTCATCGTCCGCGACCGCGGCCGGCTGCTCCGGCTCCTCGCCAGCGACCGTCCCATCCAGCTGCTGGTGGCGGGCAAGGCGCATCCCTCCGACGACGGGGGCAAGCGCGTCGGGCAGGAGATCATGGAGACCCAGGCGGGCCCCGACAGCACCGGCCGGCTCGTCTTCCTCGCCGACTACGACATGGGGCTCGCCGCCCATCTCGTCGCCGGCGCCGACATCTGGCTCAACGTCCCCCGGCCGCCGCTCGAGGCGAGCGGCACCAGCGGGATGAAGGCGGCGATGAACGGCGGCCTCAACCTCTCGGTGCTCGACGGATGGTGGGAGGAGGGGTTCAACGGCGACAACGGCTGGGGCATCGACAGCGGTGGCGACGATCACTGGCAGCAGGACGAGCGAGATGCCGACGCCCTCTACGGGATCCTCGAGCACGAGGTGGTGCCGACCTTCTACGACCGCGACCAGCAGGGCGTCCCGACGGCGCTCGTGCGCCGCATCAAGGCGTCGCTGATGAGCGTCGGTCCCCAGTTCAGTGCGACGAGGATGGTCAACGACTACCTCGAGCGCTATGCGCAGGTGCTGGGCCGCGACGCCTGACCACGGAAGCGATGACGGATCGCAGGCGAACGGGTCGCAGATCGGTGATGACGCCGGGTCTCCGTCAGCACGCCGTGACAATCTCCACAGAGGGTCAACCACCCAGGAGTGGACAGCGTGCTCGACGGCTTCCTCCGGCTCACACCCTGCCCGGTCTGCAGCGCACTCGACCTTCCCGCCGAGCTCGTCGGCGGTGGCGACGCCCCCCGCTGTCCCGCCTGTGGTGAGGAGTTCGTCGACCGGCCGGCCGCCGGTCGCGTGGTCGTGAGCGTCGGCCGCGCCGGGCAGCGCCGCTCGGTCGGGGAGCTCGTCGGGAGCCGGTAGCCCCAGGCCCTTAACGGATCTTTGCTTGCCCGGGCGGCCCGGGCCCCCCACGATGGGCGGCACCGTGCCCCGCGCGGGGCGCCGCAACGAGGGGGTCGCCATGACGATTGCCAGTGGCCGCATGGTTCGCCGGAATCTCGACACCCCGGACGAGACCCGGTCCTTCGGGGGGAACACGGGTCAGCTCGAGCTCGTCAGCATCGGTGAGGGCTCGGTCGGTCGCGCCACCTTCCGCTCGGGATGGCGCTGGTCGGAGCACGTGAGGCCGATCGCGCAGACCCCGAGCTGCCAGGCGGCGCACGAGGGGTACGTGCTCTCCGGCCGGATGGTGGTCCGCATGGACGACGGCGCCGAGGAGGAGTTCGGCCCCGGTGACGTGATGGTCGTCCCGCCCGGCCACGACGCCTGGGTCGTCGGGAACGAGGCCTGCGTCGTCCTCGACTGGGCGGGGATGACGAACTACGCCAAGCCGCGCTGAGCCTCAGCCGGCCTCACGCTCCGCGGCGGTGGCGGCGGCCACCTCGGTGGCCGGCGCCGCCGGCCGGGGCGAGGTGAGCCGCGACCAGACCAGGTCTCCGGCGGAGACGCCGGTGAGCTCGATCTCCGCGGTGGTGTGGACGTCGACCTCCGCCTCGGGCGCCGCCGCCAGCCCGAAGAGCACCTCGGCGTCGTCGAGCTCGGGGAGCCGTCCGCTGTAGGCGCCGAGGACGGCGCCGGCGCGCAGCAGCACCACCCCCACGTCGCCGTCGCAGACCACCCTGACGGCGCCGCTCGCCCGCTCGCGGCCGAGGTGGGCGAGGAGGCCGGAGAAGTCGACGAAGTTCGCCGGCAGCCGGCTGAACCGCTCCGGCAGGTTGATCATCTGGGCGAGCGCGACCGCGATCTCCGGCCGGTACGTCGAGACGGTGAGATCGTCGACCTCACGCGAGGCCGGCGTGGGCATGCTCAGCGCGTCGAGCCGGTGGGTCCCGGTCTCGTCGACCGCCACCAGTGCCACAATCGCGCCCTGGTGAAGGATCGCGACCTGGACCCGCTCGCTCCCCCTGTCGATCAGCGCCCCGCTGTGCCGGCGCTCGGCCAGGTGGCTGAGCAGCCGCGGGCCGTCGACGAACGACGAGCTGAGCTGGCCCAGCGCGGAGGCGCCGGACGGCAGGGGACATGGGCGGATCGTCCCGGGGGACGGCAGCATGCTGCTCTCGACGGACGCCGACCACACCACGGAGGTGACCGTGGGAGCGCCGGGTGTGCGCACGATCATCGTCTCCACCCCTCCTTCGACGCGCAGCCCCCCTCGCCCGAGAGCGCTCTGTGAAGAGGCGCCAATGTATCACGTGAACGAGTTCACCGGGAACGAGTGGACGGTGCTCGTCTCGTCCCAGCCACCCGGCTACGACGTCACCGGGATGTACCTGCTCTGGGGCTCGGATCGCGAGCGGCTGCTCGAGATCGCACGCGCCGAGATCGCCGGGGGGCGCTTCCACGAGGCGCGGTTGAGCGTGGTCCCGGGACGCAGGCCGGCCGAGCACGTCCTCTGCCTCCTCGCGCCCGACGGAGCACAGCGCGTCGACCTCGCCCGGCGGGTGCGCGACAGCGGCGGGGGGATCACGTACCTCTACTGGAAGGACGGCACCGCGCTGCCGGTGCGCCGCGAGGTCGACGTCACGTTCGGCGACGACGGTGGCGAGCCCGGCTGATGACGCCGGGATTGGCAGGAACTCGGGCTACACCATCGTCAGGCCGCCGGACACCGACAGCGTCTGACCGGTGATGTACCCGGCGTGCTCGCTCGCGAGGAACGCGACCGCCGGGCCGATGTCCTCGGGGCGGCCGAGCCGGCGCATCGGGACCGCCTTCACCATCGCATCGAGCACCCGCGCCGAGGCGCCGCCCTCGCCGAGCATCCCGCTGAGCAGGGGGGTGTCGGTCGGGCCGGGACAGACGGTGTTCGCGGTGATCCCGTGGCGCGCCATCTCCCGGGCGATCGTCTTGTGGAAGGCGATCATCCCGCCCTTGGCGCCCGAGTAGACCGCCTCCATCGACGAGCCGACCCGCCCGGCGTCGGAGGCGATGCCGATCAGCCGGCCCCAGGACATCTCGATCATCCCCGGGAGCGCCGCCCGGGCGACCCGCATCGGCCCCATCAGGTTGATGTCGAGGATCCGCCGCGTGAACTCCTCGTCGGTGTCGAGGAAGGGCTTGAGCTCGTCCCAGCCCGCGCAGTTCACGCAGATCCCGATGACCCCGAGCTCGGTCCGGACCCGGGCCACAGCCTCGGCGACCGACTCCGGGCTGGTGACGTCGAGCCACACCCCGAGGCCGCCGGTGTGGGCGGCGACGCGCTCGGCGCCGGCGAGGTCGAGGTCGGCGACGGCGACCCGGCAGCCCGCCTCGGCGAGGCTCGCACAGATCGCCGCGCCGACTCCACCGGACCCGCCGGTGACCAGCGCGACCCGCGGGTCGCCGGGACCGGTCATTCGTGCCCTCGGTGATCGGTCGGGATCATCCCCCGCAGAACCCCCTCGCGCAGAGCCAGGAGGCGACGGTGTCCCGGGTGCTCGGCGCGGAGGCCTCGAGGGTGACCGCGTGCCCGGTGTCGGGAACGCTGACCGCGGTGAGGTCGCCCGTCCCCGTGTACAGGCTCTTCTGGTGCTCGAGCGACGGGGGCGGGAAGATCGCGTCCTCGGCTCCCATCACGAGGAGCACCGGGAGCTTGATGCTCGACACCTGCAGGTGGTCGACGAAGATCTCGGTGGGGATCGAGCCGTCGTCACCGCAGGGGTCGGGGTTGCGCATCGCCGTCGCGGCGCTCTCGACCGCCGCGTCCGCGTGGTGGAACATCAGCGCCTTGAAGTCGTCGTCGCTCTGGCCGAGCGGCGCGTACCCCGGCGGCTTGCCACCGGTCAGGCAGACGCCGCCGGTCTGGGCGAAGTCGCCGAGCACCTGCGGGGACTGGTCGGAGTCCGCCCAGGAGAAGACCATCAGACCGTCGACGTCGCGGTAGGAGTACGCCTCGACCTGGGAGATCCCTCCCCCGGCCGAATGACCGGCGATGACGACCTTGGGGAAGCCGACCCCGGGTCCACCGTCCATGTCGTAGTCGCCCTTCTTGAGCGCCTGGACCATCTGGTGGGCGATGTCGGCCTGGCCGCCCATGCAGGTCTCGTTCCCCGGCGGGTGGCCGCTCGCCCCGTAGCCGAGGCGGTCGACCGACACCGAGGCGATGCCGTGGTCGGCGAGCCCCGCAGCCCAGTCGTAGCCGGGCACCGACTGGAAGTGCCAGAAGAACTCGCCGTAGCCCAGGCCGTGGAGGTCGAGCACCACCGCGTGCGCCCCGCCCGGGTCGAGCTGGGCGGCCGGGGCGGTCAGGTGACCCTGGATCGAGTAGGCCGCACCGTCCGTCGGGCACGGGACCTGCGACGTGTTGACGCTGTGCACCTTGAAGGTCACGGCGTGGCTGACGACCGAGTCGGCGGCGGCGCGCGGCGGCGCCGGCCCGACCGCGAGCGCCGTCAGCGCTGCGAGTCCTGCCACGGCGGCGGCCGCCGGCCGACGGAAACTGAACATCCTCCGAGCCCTCCTCACGTCCGGCTGCTCGCCGCGCCGCGTCGCAGCCCGTCGACGATCCTCGCCCAAACCGTGGAGCCTTCGCCACCTGCGAACGTGTAGAAGCTCAGCCGGTCGGCGATGTCCCCGTAGCGGCCGAGCAGCAGGTCCGGGACCTCGTCGGGGGTTCCCTCGACCGCGAAGAGGTCGACGACGCCGGGGTCGACGAGCTCCGCCATCTCCGCCCAGCGCCCCTGCTTGGAGAGCGTGTTGAGCTCGGTCTGGAGCTCGCCGCGGCCGTGGATCTCGAGCGCCTGACGGTAGGCGGGGGTCGAGCCGTAGAACGAGATCTGCGCCTTCACCAGCGAGCGCATCGACTCGATCTCGGCCTCGGTGTCGCCGGAGATCACGAAGGCGGGGAGGCTGATCTGGAAGTCCTCACGGCGCCGTCCGCCCCGTGCGAGCCCGCGCTCGACCGCGGGAAGCGTGACCTCGCGGAGGTAGCGCTCGTTCGTGAAGGCGTGGAGGATGACCCCGTCCGCCACCTCGGCGGCGACCTCGGTCATCGTCTCGCCGACGGCGGCGAGGAAGATCTTCGCGGTGCCGTACTGGTTGGGGCCGGGGTTGAAGAACGGCGTCATCAGCGTGTGGCTGTAGAAGTCGCCGCGGAAGTCGAGCTTGGAGCCGGTGTTCCAGGCCTCCCAGATCGCGCGGATCGCGAGGATGAGCTCGCGCATCCGGGGTCCGGGGTGCGACCAGGTCATGCTGAAGCGCTTCTCGATGTGCGGCCGGATCTGTGAGCCGAGCCCGAGGATCATCCGGCCCTTCGAGTACTCGTGCAGGTCGTAGCCGACGTTCGCGAGGGTCATCGGGTTGCGGGCGAAGGCGACCGCGATCCCGGTCATGAGCTCGACCCGCTGGGTGTGCTCGGCGGCGAGGACCAGCGGCAGGAACGGGTCGTGCTGGGTCTCGACCGAGACGAGCCCGTCGTACCCCTGCTCCTCGAGCGCGCGGGCCCGCTCCGCCGTGCCGATCAGGCCCATGCCGAGGTGGGTGTCGATCTTCACCCTGCTCACTCCTCCACTCCGTCCGGCGCGCGCAGAGGATGGCACGTCACGACGCACCGCCGTCCTGCCGCGAATGGGCGCCCCCCCAACCCGGGCGGCATCCCCGAGAAAGGGGGAGCCGGGTTCCCCCGATCGCGCGATGGTTGCCGGACGTGACGGGCTGCCAGACTTCACCAGCGCGGGTGGTCCGCCCGGGCGGGATGGACGTGTGCCCCCACCAGGAGGGAGGTCGGGCGATGACGGCTGACGCGAGGACCGTCCGTGGCTTCTGAGGGCGTCATCGATCGCCCATTGAACCCACCGCTGACGGACGAGCTGGGGGAGATCGTCGTCCGCGGTCTGCGCCCGGGGCGTAAGGGCCTGGAGGCCCTCGGCGAGATGGTCCTGCTGGGCGGCGCGGTGTTCAAGTCGCTGCGCACCGGGATCGTCTGGGACGAGTTCATCCACCAGTGCGACATCTTCTTCAAGAGGATGATCGTCCCGGTCCTGCTCATCGGGCTCGGCTGGGGGACGATGGTCTCGCTCGAGGCGGGGAACCTCCTCCAGCTCGCCCAGGCATCCTGGCGCCTGGGCGGGTTCGAGGCGATGTCCCACATCCGTGAGTTCGACGCCTTCGTCATGGGTGACATCGCCATGGGGGTGGCGGGGACCGCGATCGTGGCCGACATGGGCGCGCGCAAGGTGCGCGACGAGCTCGCCGCGATGAGCACCCTGGGCATCGACGTGGTCCGCGAGATGGTCACCCCGCGGGTGCTCTCGATGATCGTCATGACCAGCGCGATGCTCTTCCCGATGATGGTGAGCAGCCTCTTCACCGGCTGGCTCGCCGCCGTCTATCTCCGCGGTGCGAGCACCGGCGGCTACTGGCACGACTTCTTCAACCAGACCACCTCGGTCGACGTGCTGATCGGGGTCGTGAAGTGCGCCTGCTTCGGGATGTTCGGCGGCATCATCGCCTGCTACAAGGGGATGAGCGCCGCCGGCGGAGGACGCGGCGTCGGCCGCGCCGTGAACGAGGCGGTCGTGATGTCGATCATCATGGCGATGAGCGTCAACTACCTCGTCACCTCGATCCTCATGGCGCTGAACAGCTCCGTGAACGTCCTCAAGTGACCGGGATCGAGAACCGTGGCTGACGTCGCCGTCCGCGCCCCCGCCGCCGCCGGGCCGCTCGGGGTCGCCGGCCGCAAGACGGCCGGCGCGGTCCGCGAGCTCGGGGAGATCTTCCTCTTCTTCGGCCGGGCGCTCTGGGGGATGCGCACCGTCCCCAAGCACCAGGAGGAGTTCTTCCGCTTCGCCGCCTACGTGGCGCTCTCGACCCTGCCGATCGTCGTCTGCATCGCCTACTTCATGGGCGCGGAGTGCGGGCTCGAGTCCTGGTACTCGCTGAAGATCATCGGCGTCCAGGACCTCGGCGGCGTCTTCAACGCCTTCTGCGACCTCCGCGAGTGCATCCCCATCTACTTCGGCTTCGCGGTCGGCGCCAAGGTCGGCTGCGGCCTCGCCGCCGAGCTCGGCACGATGCGCATCTCCCAGGAGATCGACGCCCTCGAGACGCTCGGGATCAACACCATCCACTACCTGGTGAGCACCCGCATCCTCGCCTGCCTGATCGTGCTCCCCCTGCTCCACGTGGCGGCGCTCACCAGCGGCTTCATCGCCTCGTACGTGGTCCAGATCTTCCAGATCCACCAGCTCTCGCAGGGGATCTACCTGGACTACTTCTGGCGGTTCATGAACCCGCTCGACTTCGTCTACTCGCTGGTCAAGGCGATGAGCTTCGCCCTGTGCACGATCATGACCGGGGTCTTCTACGGCTACAACGTGCGCGGCGGCTCGGCCGGGGTGGGCCGGGCCGCGGCCAAGACCACGGGCATCAGCATGATCTTCGTGATCATCGCCAACGCCGT
>DATKEY010000243.1:0-6799 GCA_035544475.1 Candidatus Dormiibacterota bacterium
TAGAGTATCATGGGCGCCGCCGGAGCGCGAGACCCGTCATCGACCCGCGACCCCGGCCTCCGTCGCCCGGCGGGAGCGGACCGCCTCGACCACCGCGGTGATGTCCCGGTCGCCGAGGCCGGCGGCGATCGCCTGCTCGAAGAGCTCCTCGACGGTCGCGGCGACGGCGAGGTCGAGCCCGCCCCGCGCCGCGAGCTCACGGACGAGGTGGACGTCCTTGCGCCCGAGCCGCGCCGCGAACCAGCCCTCGTGGTCGCCGCGGATCACGTCGTCGAGGCGGTTCTGGAGAGCGGGGGCGACGAGCGGTGTCCGGCCGAGAGCGGAGAGGAGGTCGTCGCCGATGCCATGCGCCTGGGCGGTCGCGACCGCCTCGGCGAGGACGGTGAGCTGGCCGAGGAGGAGGTGGTTGGCGACGAGCTTCACGGTGGTGGCGGATCCCACCGGCCCGCAGCGCAGCACCCGGGCGCCGAGCTGGGCGAGCAGCGGCATCAGCGGTTCGAGGATGTCGCCGTCACCGCCGGCGAGGATGGTCGCCTCCCCCGCAGCCACCGCCTGGGGCGCGCCGAGGATGGGGGCGTCGACGAAGCGGCCGGCGGCGGCGCGGGCCAGCTCCCTCGAGGTGTCGGGGGAGACCGTGCTCGCGTCGACGAGCACCGCAGTGGGGGAGAGGTGCGCGGCCACCCCGCCCTCGCCGAGGACGACGCCGCGCACCGCCTCGTCGTCGGTCAGCGAGGTGATCACGACGTCGACCTCGCCTGCGGCCGCCCCCGGCGAGGGCTCGTGGACGGCGCCCCGGCGGGTCAGCGGCTCGGCGCGCGCGGCGGTGCGGTTCCAGACGTGCACCTCGTGCCCGGCGTCGAGCAGGCGGCCGGCGATCGCCGCGCCCATGGATCCCAGTCCCAGAACCGCGACACGCATCGCTGCATCCTCCGAGCCGATGGGGTGGACAATGCCATCATGCCCGACGACACCGGTCTGCTCGGCCGCATCCTGCTCGTGGTCGGCGGGCTGATCGCGCTCACCGGCCTGCTCCTCATGGCGGGCCGCCGCCTGCCCTTCGGCCGGCTGCCCGGCGACATCTCGGGCTCGAAGGGCGGGGTCACCTTCTTCCTCCCCCTCGGCACGTCGATCGTCCTCAGCATCGTGCTCACCGTGGTCCTGACCCTCTTCCTGCGCCGCTGACCCGCGGCGCGGCGGGTCAGGTCCGCAGCGCGTCGATCGGCGTCAGCCGCGCCGCGCGCACCGCCGGGAAGACGCCGAAGACGAGGCCGATCCCCGACGCGATGAGCAGCGCCGCGAAGGCCGCCGCCGGGGCGAACACGGTGAGCAGCGCCGTGTAGTGGTTGAGCAGGATGGTGCACACCCCTCCGAGGGCGACGCCGAGCAGCCCGCCCGCGGTGCCGAGGCACGCCGCCTCGATGAGGAACTGGCGGAGGATGTCGTTGCGGGTGGCGCCGACGGCCTTGCGCAGGCCGATCTCGGCGACGCGTTCGGTGACCGACACCAGCATGATGTTCATCACCCCGATGCCGCCGACGAGCAGGGAGATGCCCGCGACCCCGGCGAGCAGCAGGGTGAGCGCGGTGCTCGTCGCGTCGAGGGCGTCGAGGATCGACTGCTGGGTCGTGATGGTGAAATCCGCCTGGCTCGGGTCGCTGATGCGGTGGGTCATCATCAGGAGGTTGCTCACCTCCTGCGACGCCATGTCGATGGTGTCGCGGCTGGCGGCGCTCAGCAGGATGCGCTGCACGGTGGTCAGCGATCCGCCGGAGACGAGCTGCGCCTGCGCGGTGGTGAGAGGCACGACCGCGACGTCGTCGGGGTTGTAGAGCCCCTGGGCGCCGCGGGGCACGAGCACGCCGATCACCCGGAAGGGCACGTGCTGGATGTTCACGAGCCTGCCGATGGCGTTGCCGCCGGGGAAGAGATTCTGCGCGGTGGTCGGGCCGAGCACCACCACGTGGCCGCTCGTCCTCACGTCCGCGGTCGTGATGAAGTCGCCGGACTGCATCTCGCGGGCGTTCGCGAGCAGCCAGTCGGGGGTCGACCCGGTCACGGTCGTCGACCAGTTCTGCGAGCCGGCGACGAGCGCCGCCGCCGCCCTCGTCACCACCGGCGCGACCGCGGCGACGTCGGGCACCACCGATCGGTTGGTGAGCGCCGCCGAGTCGGCGAGGGTCAGGGTCGTCTGGGTGCCGAGCCCGGTGCGCACCCCGCCGTTGGTGGTGCTCCCGGGGGTGACCGTGATGAGGTTGGTGCCGAGACGGCTGATGCGGGCGGCGATCGTGGTGCGCGTGCCGAGCCCGATGCCGACGGTGATGATCACCGCGCAGACGCCGATCAGGATGCCGAGCGAGGTGAGCAGGGAGCGCATCCGGTGGTCGGCGATCGCCCGCAGCCCGCTCACGAAGGTCTGGAGCCCGCTCACGGGCCAAGCCTACGTGGCGGGCCGAAGCGGAGCAACCGCGCTACTGGCGTCACGTCGCGGGCCGGTGACGGCGGGCCGCGGACCTGCCGCCGACGCATATACTTCGCATGTGACAAGCAAATTGCCGTTCACCCGCGACCATCCCCACTACCGCTGGGTCGTCCTGTCGAACACCACCCTCGGGGTGATGATGGCGACGGTCAACAGCTCGATCGTGATCATCTCCCTGCCGGCGATCTTCCGGGGCATCCACCTCGACCCGCTGGCCCCCGGGAACGTCGGCTACCTGCTCTGGATGCTGATGGCCTACCTGCTGGTGACCGCGGTGCTCGTGGTCTCCCTCGGCAGGCTCGGCGACCTCCGCGGCCGGGTCCGGATCTACAACGCCGGGTTCGCGGTGTTCACCGCCGGCTCGGTGGCGCTCGCCCTCGATCCCCTCGGCGGAGGTGGCGGGGCGCTGTGGCTCATCGGCTGGCGAGTGCTCCAGGGGGTCGGCGGCGCGATGCTGATGGCGAACTCCACCGCGATCGTCACCGACGCCTTCCCCGCCACCCAGCGCGGGCTCGCGGTCGGCATCAACCAGGTGGCGGCGCTCGCCGGATCCTTCATCGGGCTGGTCGGTGGCGGACTGCTCGCCGAGTGGAGCTGGCGGGCCGTGTTCTTCGTCTCCGTCCCGATCGGCGTGGTGGGGACGGTCTGGGCGTACCACTCGCTGCACGAGCTCGGCACCCGCGTCGCGGGCAGGATCGACTGGGCGGGCAATGTCACCTTCGCCATCGGTCTGTGCGCGCTCCTCGGCGCCATCACGTACGGGATCCAGCCCTACGGCGGTTCCGCCGAGGGCTGGGGGAACCCGCTCGTGATCGCCGGCCTCGCCGGCGGCGCGGTGCTGCTCGCCGTGTTCTGCGCCGTCGAGCTGCGCAGCAGCGCGCCGATGTTCGACCTGCGCCTGTTCGGGATCCGCGCCGTCGCCGCGGGCAACGCCGCCGTCCTGCTCGCCTCGATCGCCCGCGGTGGCCTGCAGTTCATGCTCATCATCTGGCTGCAGGGGATCTGGTTGCCCCTCCACGGGTACGACTTCGTCGACACCCCGCTCTGGGCGGGCATCTACCTGCTGCCGCTGACCGTCGGCTTCCTCGCCGCGGGTCCGCTCTCCGGGCATCTCTCCGACCGCGTCGGTGCGCGCGCCTTCGCGAGCGGCGGCCTGACGCTCTGCGCCATCTCCTTCGCCGGCCTGCTCCTGCTCCCGGTGAACTTCGACTACCGGCTCTTCGCGCTCCTGCTCGCGCTCAACGGGATCGGCTCGGGGCTCTTCAGCGCCCCGAACACCACGGCGATCATGAACGCGGTGCCCGCGACCCGGCGGGGCAGCGCCTCGGGGATGGTCGCCACCTTCCAGAACGCCGGCATGACCCTGTCGATCGGCGTCTTCTTCTCGCTGATGATCGCCGGTCTCGCCGGTTCGCTCCCCGCGGCGATGCACGCCGGACTCGTCGCCCAGCACGTCCCCGACGCGACCGCGGCGCGGGTCGCCGCCCTTCCGCCGGTGGGCAGCCTCTTCGCCGCCTTCCTCGGCTACAACCCCCTCGCCAGCCTGCTCGGTCCGGGCGTGCTCTCCGGCCTTCCGCCGTCGAGCGCGTCGACCCTGACCGGCCACGAGTTCTTCCCCCACCTCATCAGCGCGCCCTTCCACACCGGCCTGGTGATCGTCTTCACGCTCGCGATCGCGATGTCCCTCGTCGCCGCCGGGGC
Source organism: Candidatus Dormiibacterota bacterium (assembly GCA_035544475.1). GTDB lineage: Bacteria > Chloroflexota > Dormibacteria > Aeolococcales > Aeolococcaceae > CF-96. Next base: position 4,181 of record DATKEY010000243.1, read on the forward strand.
CTCGCTGATGCGCGGCCGCCGCTTCCTCCACGAGCCGCACGCGATGCGGGCCGCAGAAAGCGCCACAGGCGTCCAGAACGTCGCCTAGGGCGTCAGATCAGTCCGTCCTTGGTCGCCCGGATCGCGGCCTCCACCCGGTTGCGCACCTCGAGGCGGTGGAAGATCTCCTGGACGTGGGATTTCACGGTGTTCTCGCTGAGGTGCACCTGGACGGCGATCTCGCGGTTGGAGAAGCCCTCGCTGATCAGCCGCAGGATCCGGGTCTGCACCGAGCTGAAGCCGGGTCCGGCGGGCTCGCTCGTCTGATTCCGGTCGCGCATCCGGTCGAGGATGCGGCCGGCGATCGACGGTGCGATCGCGCCCTCGCCGCGGTGCACGGCCCGGATGCTCTGTTTGAGGGCGAACTGCTCGACGTCCTTGACGACGAAGCCGCGGGCGCCGGCGCGGATGCACTCGTCGACGAGGTCGTCGTCCGCGAAGGTGCTCACCATGATCACCCGCACGTCGGGGTGCGAGCCGCGCAGCCGCCTGCACACCTCGGTGCCGCTCACGTCCGGGAGGCGGGCGTCGAGGAGGACGATGTCCGGACGGGTGCTCTCGACGAGGTCGTCGACGGCCTCGCCGAGCCCGGTCTCGCCGACCACCTCGAAGTCGGCCTCCGGCTGGAGGATGGTGCGCAGGCCCTCTCGGACCATCTCGTGGTCGTCGACGATCGCGATCCGGATCACGCCGTCCGATCTCCCACGGGGACGCCGACGCGGACGACGAGCCCGCTCTCCTCGCCGTTGGCGACGTCGAAGTCCCCGCCGAGGCCGACGATCTGCTCGCGCATGTGGCGCAGCCCGAAGTGGAGGTGGCTCTCGCGGTAGCTCTGGAGCACGAGGTCGGGGGCGCCGACCCCGTCGTCCTGGACGACGACGTCGAGGTGGCCCGCCGCGTACCGGAGGCTGACGAGCACCATCCGCGCCTGGGCGTGGCGGGCGACGTTGGCGAGCGCCTCGCGGACGACCGCGTAGACGGTATGGGTCAGCGCCGACACCGCCGGCGGCGGCTCGCCGCTCACCACGAGGTCGGTCTCGAGCCCGTGCGCTCGCGAGGCCTCGCGGAGCAGACGGCGGAGCGAGCCGGTGAGGTCCCCGTTCTCCTGACCGGGCCGGGCGAGGGCGAAGATCACCTCGCGGACCGACTCCGCGGTCCGCCCCGCGAGCTGGCGGACGTCCTGGAGGCGCGCCGCGATCGCGGGGTCGACGTCGCCCTCGAGGAGCGAGCTCAGCTGCAGGCCGATCGTGAAGATGCCCTGCTCGATGAGGTCGTGGAGGCCCGCGGCGATGCGGTCCCGCTCCTGGGCGAGCACCTGGGAGCGCTCCGCCTCGTCGATGCGCCGGTGGAGCTGTTCGAGCCCCTCGATCATCTCGCGCTGGCGCTCGTAGAGGCGGGCGTTGTCGATCGCGACCGCGACCTGGTTGGCGAAGGTGCTGAGCAGCCGCTCGTCGTCGGCGACGTATCCGCCCGGCTTGTTCGCCACCCCGATCATCCCGATCACCGTGGTGCCGACCCGCAGCGGCACCCCGAGGAAGGTGCGCACCGGGGGGTGGCCCCGCGGCTGGCCGACGTGGGCGGGGTCGTTGGCGACGTCGTTGGAGATGTTCGAGCGCTCCTCGGTGATGGTGACGCCGAAGACGCTCGGGCGCACCGGGATCAGCCGGAAGCGCTCGTAGAAGCGCGGGTCGGAGGGCGAGAACCCCTTGATCGCGGTGACGTCGAGGTGGTGTCGCTGGTCGTTGAGGAGCCCGACGAAGCCGAACTCCGACCGGGTCAGCTCGAGGCAGTAGCTGAGCGCGCGGTCCTGGACCTCGGAGAGCTCGCGGAGCGAGGCGATCTCGACGGAGATGGAGTGCAGCGATTCGAGCTGCTCGCGGAGGATCAGCCCGATTTCCACAGTTCTGCCCTGCCGTGACTGGACGAGCCGAGTCTAGACTCTGCCGGATGCCGCCGGGTCCACGAGGAGTGGCACCGTGAAGATCGAGAGCTCGTTCAACGTCGCCGCGCCCCCCGACCAGGTGTTCGCCTACCTGCTCGAGGTCAACCAGGTCGTCGGCTGCCTGCCCGGGGCGGAGCTGTCCGAGATCGTCGACTCCCAGACCTTCCGCGGGAAGCTGAAGATCAAGGTCGGCGCCGTCCAGGTCACCTACCAGGGCACCGCCCACATCGTCGACATGGTCGAGGACGACACCTCGGCGACGGTGACCATCGAGGGCGAGGGGCGGGAGATCGGCGGCCAGGGATCGGTCCGCGCCAAGCTCCTGCTGACGGTCTCGGCCACCGCCGAGGGCGGCTCGAGCGTTCGCCTCGAGACGGACATGACCGTCACCGGCCGGGTCGCCCAGTTCGGCCGCGGGGTCATCGAGGACGTCTCCCGCCGGCTCATGGGCCAGATGGGGGAGTGCATCGGCAACCGCCTCCAGGCGGCGCCCGCCGCGGGCTGATCAGCGACCGATCACGCCGCCTTTCGGTACCTGCGGACACTGGCCAGGTCGGGCGTCCGGGCGCGTTCGCGCTTCAGCTCGGCGAAGTTCTCGTAGCTCGCGAGCCAGCTCACGTGGCGCCAGAGTTCGACCG
>DATKEY010000244.1:0-5561 GCA_035544475.1 Candidatus Dormiibacterota bacterium
CGCCGTCGCTTTACGACGTGATCGACGTCCAGGTCGTCGGTCATCACCGGCTGCGGCTCACCTTCGAGGACGGCACCGTCGGCGAGGTCGACCTCTCCCAGCAGGAGTGGCGCGGCGTGTTCGAGCCACTCGCCGACCCCGCCTACTTCGCCCAGGTGCGGGTCGACGCGGAGGCCGGCACGGTGGTGTGGCCCAACGGCGCGGACATGGCCCCGGAGCCTCTCTACGCCGAGGCGCGCCGGCATCCGGTCCGAGCAGCGTGAGGTCGACCCTCGGAACCCGGGCGGCTGGCTGAGGCCCCCCTCGCCATCGACGGTTCCGCCTCCGCCGGGAGCCGACCCTACGGCGAGGTGATCCACGGACCGTTCGAGCCCGCCTTTCGATTCGCCGACCGTGACGGCCAGACCTGGCCAGAACTGACCACCACTTTGACCACCACTTCGGTGGACGCCCCTGGACTCACGAGGACCAGATCGCCTCAATCCCACCACGATCCGAACTCAGAGAGCCTCACGTGGACGGCTCTGGACTCCCCGGGGGCGGCTCATAACCCTGTGGTCGCAGGTTCGAATCCTGCCCCGCCCACGTCGGGTCCTCGCCCCGGACGGCGGCCCCATGCCGAGATCAGGCTTGCGCTGGTGAGCACGGTGTGGGGATCTTCCAGGAGTTCGATCATTTGTGCCGCCTCGGCCTCGGTGATCATCCCCGCCGAGATGAACATCGGGCTGGTTTCGCACCGCGGCGGCGTGGTGACGGACCTGTGACCGGCGTCATCCCCGCGTTGGCCGTCGGGACGGACGCCGCGGCAGGATGCCCGACCACCGGGCTGGGCGGCAGTATTCGCGCATGGCCGACGCACCCACCGACCCCTGGCGCCTGGACGGCCGGGTCGCGCTCGTGACCGGCGCCTCGGCGGGGCTCGGCGACCGATTCGCGAGGGTGCTGCACGGAGCCGGAGCCTTCGTCGTGGCGACCGCACGCCGCGCCGACCGCCTCGACGAGCTGGCGGCCGGCTGCGGCGAGCGGATCGAGACGATCGCCGGCGACATCACCGACGCGCGGCATCGACAGACGCTCATCGAGCGGCTCCAGGCCCTCGGCAGGCTCGACGTGCTGGTCAACAATGCCGGGATCTGCGACGGCGGGCCGATCGAGGAGCAGTCGCTCGACGACCTGCTCCGGGTCGTCGACGTCAACCTGGTCAGCGTCCTGGACATGTGCCGGCTCGCGGCCCCGCTGCTGCTGGCGGCGCCGGCCGCCAGCGTGATCAACGTCGCGTCGATCTACGGCATGGTGTCGTCGGCGAGCCCGATGGCCGCCTACAACGCCACCAAGGGCGCCCTCATCCAGCTCACCCGTCAGCTCGCAGCCCAATGGGGCGAGCGAGGGGTGCGGGTCAACGCCCTGGCTCCCGGCTACTTCCCCACCGAGCTGACGGGGTTCATCACGGATCCCGAGCTGGGTCGTGCGATCCGCGAGCGCACCCTGCTCGCGCGCACGCCGGCGGTGGAGGAGATCGACGGCCCACTGCTCTTCCTCGCCACCTCCGCCTCGAGCTACGTGACCGGCCAGGTCCTCGTCGTCGACGGCGGCTGGACGGCGATCTGACCGCGCACGACCATGAGGAGGCGGACATGAGCAGCGGCGAGACCTGGGGCGCGGCGTTCGCGTCGGCGACCACCGACTCGATGAGGATCTACGACGCGATCATGGTCCCGCGGATCTTCGACCCATGGGCCGACCTCCTCCTCGACACCGTCGGCATCGCGCCCGGCGACCGCGTGCTCGACGTGGCGACCGGCCCCGGTACCGTGGCGCGGCGTGCCGCGGCGCGCGCCGGGACGTCGGGGCAGGTCACCGGCTGCGACCTGAGCCCGGCGATGCTCGAGGTCGCGACCGCGAAGCCGCCTGGCGCCGGTGCCGCCCCGATCACCTATCTCGCGGGCCCGGCTGAGGCTCTCGACGTTCTCGACGAGTCCTTCGACGTGGCGCTCTGCCAGCAGGGACTTCAGTTCTTCCCCGACCGGCCGGCGGCGCTCGCCGAGATGCGACGCGCGCTGCGGCCCGGGGGCCGGCTCGGCGTCGCGGTGTGGTGCACCATCGCGGAGTGCCCGCCGTTCGCGGCACTCGCCGCCGCCTGCGAGCCGGTGCTCGGCGCCGAGGTCATCGACACCTTCCGCCACGGTCCATGGGGGTTGCCCGACCCCGACGAGCTCCGCCGGCTCGTCGACGCGGCCGGCTTCACCGGGGTCGAGGTGGTCCGCCGCACCCTCCCCGTCGTCTTCGAGGGCGGCCCCGCGCAGATGCTCGCGACCGCCGGCTGCGCGGTCATCGCGCCGCTGATCGCCGCGCTCGACGAGCAGGGCCGGGCCACGCTCCTGGCCGCGGCGACCGAGGCGCTCGCGCCGCTGATGGACGGCGCCGGCGCGATCCGCTCCGAGCTCGCCTCGCACGTGGTCACGGCCCGCCGCTGAACCGGCTGGACCCGCAGCGGTACGCTGGGAGCATGTCCCTCTCCCCCCACGACGGGCCGGTCGCACCCGCCCCCGAAGGCCGCTCGCACCGGCCCGACAAGCAGCTCTACATGCTCCTCATCGCGCTCGCCGCGCGGACTCGCGCCGACTGCCTCGGACGTCGCGTCGGCGCGGTGATCTGGCTCGAGGGACGCGTTCTCTCGACCGGCTACAACGGCACCCCCTTCGGGATGCCGAACTGCTCGGAGGGAGGCTGCCACCGCTGTGCGAACCGCGACGCCGGGCCCTTCCTGCGGGGCGGCGCCTACGACGTCTGCCTGTGCGTGCACGCCGAGCAGAACGCACTGCTCACCGCGGCGCGCTTCGGGCAGCGCACCCTCGGCGCGTCGGTGACGAGCACGACCCAGCCGTGCTTCGGCTGTCTCAAGGAGCTGGTCCAGGCGGGGATCACCGAGGTGCGCTACCTCCATCCGTGGGACCCGCTCGAGGCCTACGGCGACCCGGCCCTCGCCACCCAGTACGCCGCGCTGCGCAGCCGCTTCGCGGTCTTCGAGCGGGTCGGCGACCCGTCGATGGACACCCCCGAGCTGTTCGGCCGCGTCCTCGACCCCGACTGACGCTCAGACCTGGTCGACGCGCTGCTCGCGCTGCTCGACGAGCGCGGTCGCGATCCGGCGCACCTTGTCGAGGGTGTCGATGTCGTCGAGTCCCTTGTCGTGGCGCCAGTGGGCGATGCGGGGAAAGCGCAGCGCGTAGCCCGAGCGGTGACGGGTCGAGCGCTGCACGGAGTCGAACGCCACCTCGATGACGATCTGCGGCCGCACCGTGCGGTAGTGGCCGTGGTCCTGCACGGTGATCTCCTGGAGGAGCGCGGTCATCTCCGCGATCTCCGCGTCGGTGAGACCGGTGTACGCCTTGCCGACGGTGGCGAGCTCGTCGGAGTCCTCGGCGACGCGCACTGCGAAGGTGACGTCGCTGAGGACGCCGCGCCGCTTGCCGTGCCCCCACTCGGCGCCGACGACCACGCAGTCGAGGGTGTCGAGCGGCCGCTTCAGCTTCAGCCTGGCGAGCCCGCGGCGCCCCGGGGTGTACGAGGAGTCCGGGTTCTTCGCCATCAGCCCCTCGTTGTGCCGCGCGCGCGCGTCCACGAAGAGGTCGTCGACCTCGCCGGCGCCGCGCGCTCGCTCGAGGTGGGCGACTGCGAAGCGCCCGCCGAGGCGAAGCTCGTCGAGCCGGCGCCGGCGCTCGCGCAGCGGGGTGTCGAGCAGCCACTCGCCCTCCTGGTGGAGAAGGTCCCACGCCGTGTACACGACCGGCACCGCCTCGAGGATCGCGGCGCTCGGGGACTTGCGGCCGAGCCTCGTCTGGAGGTCGAGGAAGGCGAGCACCCGCCCGTCACGGAAGCCGAGCAGCTCGCCGTCGAGGACGAGGTCACCGGGGAGCCCGGCGGCGGCGGCGACGATCTCCGGGAACTGGCCGGTGATGTCGCGGAGGTCGCGGCTGTAGAGCACGGTGCGCTCCGCCGTGCGGTGGAGCTGGCAGCGGATGCCGTCGTACTTGTCCTCGACCCAGACCTCCTCCCCCATCCGCGCCACCACCTCGGCGGCGTCCGCGACCGGCGAGGCGAGCATGTAGCGCAGCGGCGCCCCGAGCCGCGGCGCCGCCTCGTCGAGCCGGTCCTCCGCGGCGAGCACGGCGACGGCGCCGAGGTCGCCCATCAGCATGTCCGCCCGCGACACCGCCGCCGGTGGCCGCGCGAAGGCGCGCGCGACCGCCTCCTCGACGAGCCCCTCTCGCAGCCCGATGCGCATGTCGCCGCTCACGAGCTTGGTGACGTAGCGCGCCTCGTTCGGGGTGCAGGGACGCAGCAGCTCGGTGAGCAGGACGGTCCGCGCGCGGGTCCCCGTGGTCGAGGCGATGCGGTCGAACCCGGCGGCGACGTCGAGGATGTCGACGCCCTCGCCGGTGTGGCGCGCCGACTCCATCAGGTCGCGCACGACGTCGCCACTGTCGGCGAAGCGCCGGTACGACTGCCCCATCGCCGCGTCGTCCGCGCCGGTGAGCTCGTACAGCGCGTCGCGCATCGCCGCGAACCCGACCATGAGAACCCGGCCGTCCCATGCGGGGAAGACGCGTCCCGCGAGAAAGCGCGTGGCCACGGCGAGACGGTCGACGTCGAGCGACGCGAGATACTCGCCGAGGATGCGCACCTTCTCGAGCTTCGAGGAGGTCGCGGCGATCGCGTCCGCGCAGGCGGCGAACCGCTGCATCAGGCGAGGGCGAGCTCGAGCTGTCGGGTGGCGGCGAGCGGCTCGGCGTGGATCCCCCTGCGCCGCAGCTGCCGGGCCAGGTCGTCGGCGAAGCCGAAGAGCGTGTACACCTGCTGCGCCGCGCTGCGCTCGACGTACTGGATGAGCTCGTCGAAATCCGCGTGGTCGCTGAGAGCGAAGGCGGCGTCGCAGCCGAGGCGGCACGCCGCGCCGCGCTCGACCGCCCAGCCGCTGATGTACGCGGTGCGCTGCGGCGTGATCCGCTTCACCCACGGCTTCCCGCGCAGGTGCGGCGGGCAGATGACGACGGCGTTCCGGGGAAGGGTGTCACCGCCGCGCTCGGCGTCGGGAAGGGCCACACCCATCGCGCGGTAGATCTCGGTGACGTGGAAGAGCGACCCGCAGAGCACCACCGGCAGACCTGCCTCCGCGAGGTGGGAGAGCACCTCCTGGCCCTTGCCGAGCGAGTAGGCGTAGAGCACCGGGGTGACCCCGGAGGCGACGCTGTCGAGGCAGAAGTCGCGGATCGCGCGGGCTACATGGTCGGTCGGTGGGAAGCGGTACTCGGGACGGCCGAAGGTCGCCTCGACGACGAGGACGTCGCATTCGATGTGCTCGAGAGGCTCCGCGGTCCTGCCGCCGCGCAGCTTGATGTCGCCGCTGTAGAGCACCCGAACCCCGCGGTGGCGGACGAGGACCTGGCTCGATCCGAGGACGTGGCCGGCGGGATGCAGCGAGAGCACCGCGTCGCGGAGCTCGAGCTCCTCGCCGTACGCGAGCCCGGGCTGGGGTGGCTCCTCGGCGAGGCCGCGCCGCC
>DATKEY010000245.1:0-2001 GCA_035544475.1 Candidatus Dormiibacterota bacterium
CCCCGCCGAGGTGCTGCTCGACCCTCATGGCGTGGGGGTGCGCGGCGTCCTCGACGCCGCGGTGCTCTCCAGGGTGGCGGCAGCGGCACGGACCGGCGCGACACGATAGGACCCTGCAGGTCGACGATGACGGGTCAGAGCGACGCCGCCAGCAGGGCTCGCCGACGCTGTGCTGACCGCTACGCCGACGGGGCGTCGGGACCTCGGCGCCGGACCCGCCGCACGCCCCACACCGCGAGCACCGAGAGCGCCACGACGGCGACCCCGCCCGCAGCGACGGAGGTGACGAGCACCCCCGAGCGCGCACCCGTGGTGACGAGCGGTGGGATGCGGGCGACGCCGGGAGGGCGGACCGGGACGTTCGCCGCCGGCGTGACGGCGGCCTGGGCCGCGGGCGTGCTCGGTGGCGGCGCCGGAGGTGCCGGCGGCGCCCCCGTCGGGGGCGTGACGGGCGCCCGCAGGTCCGCAAACGCCCGCAGCCGGCCGCCGGGTGCCGGCGGGGGCTGCGGGGGGTTGGTCACCGCGGGCCGGGCGATGACCCTGGCGAGGACGCCGGAGGCGCCGACCTCCAGCGACAGCGCCCCCGTCGGCGCCTGGCCGAGCGGCCGCCCCTGATCGTCGACGACCTCGAGCGGGCCGGAGCCGACCACGGTCGCGGTCGACCGGTCCGAGGAGACGAGCACGCGCACCTCGGCGGGGATCTTCCTCGGAGACAGCTTCGTGGGTCGCGCGGGGCCGTAGTAGGCGGCGAGGATGGCGCCGGCGGAGAGCCCGCGCAGGGCCTTCCCCAGGGCACCGTACTGGCTCATCCCCAGGCCGTGACCGAAGCCCCAGCCCTCGACCTGGACGGTCCCGGGCGGCTGGGTGGTGAGCGAGAAATATGGACCCGGCAGGGCGAGCGGCAGACCCGGAGGGCTCGGAAGCTCGCGGTTCGCGCCGGCCTTGAACTGCTCCCAGTCGAGCCGCCTGTCGGTGGTCCCCGGGCCCGGCGGCTGGCGCAGCGTGGCCACCACCCCGTCGGCCGTCGTCGACAGTGCGACGAGCTCGGCGGCGGGGACGCCGACGATGTGAGCGAAGCCGGCCACCGGCGCGGACCACGTCCAGTGGTGATAGGGGCTGATGGCATCGTCCGGATCGTCGACCGCCGGCAGCCACGGGACCGAGCCGCTACGCGTGCGCCCACCGTTGCTCGCCGCGTAGAAGGCCTCGATCACCCCGCCGCGGTACATCAGCACCTGGCCCGCGGTCGAGGCGACGGCCGCCGCCCAGCGCGGTGAGGCCGGGCCGTCGGGGAGCCCGCGGTAGACCTGGCAGGAGTCGGTGGCGCAGATCTCGTCATCCGTCCCCGGAAGCGACCCGCGGTTCGCGTTCACGATCGCCTTGTAGAGGCCGTAGGTGCGAGCGGCGACCGCCTGCGCCTGCAGAGAGGGCATCGGCCAGTCACGCGGCATCTCGGAGATGCCGCGCACGTAGTCCTCGAGCGACACGCCGTTGACCACCGCCATGTGTCCCCCGGTCTGCTCGAAGGTCAGCGTGCCCGCATAGGACCCGACGTCGCCGACCATCAGCCAGCCACCGGACCCCGCACCGGCGCCCGTGACGAGTTGGACGTGGAGGCGGGCCGCCGGCCCCAACGTGTCGGTGTCGGCGGACGGCGCCGACGGGCGCGCGAGCGGCGAGCACACCGAGACGAACACCAGGAGCAGCAGCGCCGCGAGGCGAAGCCGGGCGTGGCGGTTCCCCGTGATCGATGGCACGGGCGGCAATCTTCGACGAGGTGTCCGCCATCGTGCAACCGCCGCGTGGTGACCGCTCGATCAGGAGACGTGACGGCAGGACGCCGCCCGCCCGGCGTCCCAGCTCCCGAGACCACCGTCGGTCAGACCTACGGCAGCCCGTCGAAGGCAGCCTGGCACGCGGAGTTGATCGCGGTGAGGGTGCCGGCCACGGCGGCGCTGTCGCCGTTGGAGAGCTCGTCCATCATCTTCAGGGTGCCGTTCA
>DATKEY010000246.1:0-3525 GCA_035544475.1 Candidatus Dormiibacterota bacterium
CGCGGGGAGGATCTTCACGCCAGGCGGGACCGCGGGCGGCGTGGCGATGAGCCCGTCGGCGACCGCGAGCACCGGGACGCTGCCGCCTCCGGCGAGCTCGAAGACGTAGACCGGGACCAGCCAGGCGACGCCGGTGCCGCTCACCGGGGTCCCCCAGGCCAGGCCGAGATGCACGCCGGTCACGGTGAGGACGGTGACCGGGATCTGGGCGGGGGGCGCCGGGATCGGCGCGCCCTTCGTCGGCAGCGGCACCGGTGCGATCGGAGACGCGGGGGCGACCGGGGCCACCCGCACCGGGGGTGCCGCCACCACCGGCGGCACCGAGCCGGCGCTCGAGGAGTTCAGCCCTCCGGAGGCGACGCCGAGGAGCGGGACCGGGCCGGGGCCGCCGCGGAGGATCCAGCGTCCGCCGGCGCGGAGGCGGTCGAGACCGGCCTGGAGGCCGACCAGCGGGTAGTCGCCGGCGCTCGCCGGGGTGGAGAGCCATCCTGAGGCGGAGAGCAGCGCAGCGCGCGGGCCGACGGTCACCGACCAGCCCGCGCCGTTCAGCGGAACCCCGCCGACCGCGGGGGTGATGGAGACGAACCACTCGCCGATCCCGCCGGAGGCCTCGACGATCGCGCCGGTCAGGTCGAGGCCGGCGGCGCGCAGCGCCGACATCGCCCGGTCCTCGGCGTCGGTGCGCGACGGAAGCCCGGGTACCGGGGTCGGCTGGGCGCAGGCAGGCGGCGACGCCGGCGCGGGCAGGATCGTCGCCGGCGGCGCGCCCGGCGAGCCGGCGATCCGCCCCGGCACGGCGACCGCGCACCCGGAGAAGCCGATGCCGACGCTCCCACCGCTCTGCGCCAACTGCCAGGGCAGCCCGGGTGCGCGCCGGACGTTCAGCGACGACCCACCGCCGCTCACCGTCCAGCCCTGGGCGTCGGAGCTCACCGAGCCCGCCACCCCCAGCGCGGAGGCGAGCCGGCTCACCGCCGCCGTCGTGGTCAGGTCGCCGAGTTGATAGGCCGCAGCCTTCGAGGGCAGGGTGGGAAGGGTGCCCTGGACGCGGTACTCGACCCGCGCGGGGACCGGATACGCGGGCTCCGCGAGTCCCATCGACGGGGCCGCGCCGTCGCCGGACGCGAGCGCAGGGATCGGGGAGAGGGTCGACGGCCCGTCGACATGGGCATACCGGGCGGGGCCGCAGCCGGCGGCGAGGAGGGCGGCGGCCACGAGCCCGGCCGCGAGGCGAATGTCGACGGTCATGGCCTCTCAGACGCGCCTGACCCGCTCCAGGTTCCCGCAGGATCTCAGCGCGCGGCGGCCTCGGGGGTGGCGAGCCGGTGGAGGGTCCGTCGCGCCTCGCGCAGGTGGCGCTCCATCGCCGATGCGGCGCGGTCGCCGTCGCCGTCGGTGATGGCGTCGAGGACGGCGCGGTGCTCGGCGACGGAGTCCTGCTGGAGTCCCTCCTTCTCGATCGCCGCCATCGGGGTGAAGAGCCGGCTTCGCGCCTTCTCCACCGCCTCGTAGAGGTAGGGGTTGCGGGAGGCCGCGGCGATGGTGAGATGGAAGATGGAGTCGGCGCGATGGAACTCGCCGACGCCGTCGCGCCCGTCCCGAGCGGCGCGCTCCATCCCCTCGATCGAGAGCTCGAGGCGGCGGAGGTCGTCCTCGGTGCGCCGCTCGGCGGCGAGCCGCGCCGCACCCGGCTCGATGACGAGGCGCAGCTCGATGATGCGGTCGACGGTCGCGGTCTGCCGGAGCAGCTCCGCCCTCGCCTCGGTGGGCGACGGGTGCCGGCCGACGATCACCGCGCCGCCGCCGGCCCCGCGGCGCCGCTGGATGAGCCCCTCCCCCTGGAGGACCCCGAGCGCGTCGCGCAGGGTGACCCGCGACACCCCGAGCTGCTCGGCGAGCATCCGCTCCGGCGGGAGCCGCTCGCCGACCGGGAGGAGACCGAGCCGGATGCGCTGCCGGAGCCGCGCGGCGACCTGCTCGTAGACCGCGGCGGCCGCCATCGGGGTGTCGCTGGCCGCCTCGGCGGCGCCGCACCCGCCGAGCGGATCGTCGCCCGGAGCGAGGGTCAACCAGACGGGGATCGGCGGTTCGCTCGGTCCGGTCGGCACGACTACGGGTTATAGCCGGTCCCGACCAGAACGGTCAATTGGCTTGACCTCCATACCTTTATAAAGTATGGTTTCCAGACCTTCGAGCTGGCACGTCAGGAACCGTCAAAGGAACCTAACGCGCCACTCGTCATGGAGGGACGGTCGTGAACCTGTTGCTCCTGGTGCTGATCCTGGTCCTGATCTTCATCGCCAGCGTGCACGCGCTGAGCATCTACCAGTGCCCCGGCGGCGTCTGCATCAGTTGGCAGAGCTGACCCCGATGACGCGCCGAGCGCGTCAGGCGCGCTCGACGATCATCGCGATGCCCTGGCCGCCGCCGATGCACATCGCGGCGAGCCCCAGCTCGACGTCCCGCTTCTGCATCTCGTGGAGCAGCGTGGTCAGGATCCGCGTCCCACTGGCGCCGATCGGGTGGCCGAGGGCGATCGCCCCGCCGTTCACGTTGAGCCTGTCCTCGGGGACGGCGAGCTCCCGCCCGACCGCCACCGACTGGGCGGCGAACGCCTCGTTGAGCTCGAAGAGGTCGATGTTGCGCACGTCGACGCCGGCCTTCTCCATCGCCCGCCGCGCCGACGGCACCGGGCCCATCCCCATGATCCGCGGCTGCACGCCGGCGGAGGCATAGCTCCGGATCCGGGCCAGCGGGGTCCGGCCCTCGGCCTTCGCCCGCGACGCACTCATCACCACCACCGCCGCGGCTCCGTCGTTGATCCCGCTGGCGTTCCCGGCGGTCACGCTGCCGGCCTTGTCGAACGCCGCCCGCAGCGCCGCGAGCGACTCCGCGGTCGTCTGCGGCCGCGGGTACTCGTCGACCTCGACGTCGACGGTCTCCTTCCTCCTCTGCACCGGGACCGGGACGATCTCGTCCTTGAAGCGCCCGCTCTGGAGCGCGACCCCCGCCTTGCGCTGGGACTCCGCGGCGAACGCGTCCTGGTCGGCGCGGCTCACCTCGAACTCCTTGGCCACGTTCTCCGCGGTGATCCCCATGTGGCAGTCGTCGAAGGCACACCACAACCCGTCGCGGATCATCTCGTCGATCAGCTGGCCGTGGCCGAGCCGGTACCCGTAGCGGCCGTTCTCCATGAGGTACGGCGCGCGGGTCATGTTCTCCATCCCGCCGGCCACGATCACCTCGGCGTCGCCGAGACGGATCGCCTGGGCGGCGAGGGCCACCGTCTTCAGCCCCGAGCCGCAGACCTTGTTCACCGTCATCGACGGGATCCCGCTCGAGAGGCTCGCGCCGATCGCCGCCTGGCGTGCGGGGTTCTGCCCGAGCCCGGCCTGGAGGACGTTGCCCATGAGCACCTCGTCCACCGTCTCCGGGTCGATGCCCGCACGGCGGACCGCCTCCTCGACGGCGATGGCTCCGAGCTTCGGCGCGGGCATGTCCACGTAGGCACCGCCCATGGTGCCG
>DATKEY010000247.1:0-37971 GCA_035544475.1 Candidatus Dormiibacterota bacterium
CTCGGGGTTGAGCGCGGCGGCACGGCGGCGCGCGCTGTGCGTCTTGGGCTCGCCGACCGCGGCGGTGTCGTGGAGCACCTGGCGCTGCAGGTTGTCGAGGGCGACGGTGTCGTCGTCGACGATCGTCTGGCTGCCCACCCCCGCGGCGGCGAGGTAGAGCTCCACGGCCGAGCCCAGCCCGCCGGCGCCGACGACCGCCACCGACGCCGAGCGCAACCGCAGCTGGCCGCGGCCACCGACCTCGCGAAGCACGATCTGCCGCGAGTAGCGGACCAGGTCGTCGTCGGAGAGCTCCCCCCCGCTCACCGGGTCTCGAGCTCCTCGGTGGGGACGAGCCGGTTCATCCGGCCGGTGGCGAATCCCTCGAGGTCGAGGCTGACGAAGGCGTAGCCGAGCGCGCGCAGCGCCTCGACGCAGCGACTTCGCAGAGGCTCGGTCGCGAGCCGGACGATGTCGGCGGGCTCCTCGACCTCGATGCGCGCGCACTCGCCGTGCTCGCGGACGCGGAGCTGGACGATCCCCTGCGCACGCAGCCACGCCTCGGCGCGCTCGACCCGCCTCAGCGCGCCGAGCGTGATCGGAGTGCCCCGCGGGATGCGCGAGGAGAGACACGCCTGCTGCGGCTTGTCCCAGGTGGGCAGCCCCATCGCGCGCGACGCGGCCCGCACCTGGGCCTTCGTCACCCCCGCCTCGGCGAGCGGGCTCAGCACCCCCGCCTCACGGGTCGCGCGCTGGCCGGGCCGGTGGTCACCGAGGTCGTCGGCGTTGGTGCCGTCGCAGATCGCGGCGAAGCCATGGCGCAGCGCCAGCGGACGCAGGGTCGTGTAGAGGTCGTCGCGACAGCGGTAGCAGCGCGTGCCGTCGTTGCGCAGGAAGGCGGTGTCCTCGAGCTGGGCGGTCGGGGTCTCGAGCAGCCGCGTCCCGATGTGCGCGGCGGTGGCGCGCGCCGAGTCGACCTCGGTCTGCGGGTAGGCGGCGCTCAGCCCGATCGCGCCGGCGGCGCGCTCGCCGAGGACCTCGTGGGCGAGGGCGAGCACCAGCGCGGAGTCGGCGCCGCCGCTGAAGGCGACGAGCACCGAACCGAGTTCGCGCAGCCTACTGCGGACGGTCTCGAGCCGTTCCTCCAGGTCCATCGCTACCAGCTCACCACCCGCGCGGCCTGCGCCATCGCCTCGACGATGGCAGGGTACTCGAGCGCCGACTCCGTGGGCGGGAGGCCGCGGCGGCGGCGGTCGTCGGCGCCCGCCGACAGCCGGTCGCAGCGCGGCGCACGGTCGGTGCCGAGCGCATAGACGGCGTCGTGGAGGAGCACGCAGTGCACCTCGTGGCCGAGGGCGCGGTCGGCGGCGACGCCGGCGAGCGCGGCGGCGTCGACGACGGTGAGCAGGTGGAGGACGGTGGTCCGGCTCACACCGCGAGCACCTGCGCGGCCGACTCGAGGCGGCGCGCGTACTCGTCCGGCCCGGCGACGACCACCCCGCGGCGCAGCCCGGCGGCGCCGGCGCCGATGGCCTCGAGCGACTCGCGGTCGACGAGCACCGCCGCCTCGACGTCGTCGACGAGGCCGTCGAGATCGCGGCCCGGATCGCCGCCGAGCCAGGGACGCACGTCGAGGGGGAGCGCCCATCCCGCGCCGTCGCCACAGAGCCAGACGGTCACGTCGCCGCCACCGATCCCCAGCGCCAGGGCGATGCGCAGCCCGAGCCATCCCCGCTCGGATGCCGGGCCGCTGCGCACGACGACGATCGCCGCCGGGGCGGCGCGGGGCGGGCTCACAGGACGAGCACCCGGTCGGCTCCGGTCGCGAGGGTGCCGAGGTCGACGAAGGAGCCGCGCCCGGGGGTGCCGGGACGGTCCCAGCCGCGCACCGCGGCGTCGGCGCTGCAGTGCACCACGCGCGCGCCCGCCTCGCGCAGCGGGGTCATCGAGTCGGTGTGCGCGGTGCCGTCCCCGGCGAGGAAGAGGCTCACCCGCCAGCCCTGGCGCAGCGCCTCGGCCGCGAGCTCCCGCGCACTGTGGGCCCCCTCGCTGCGCTCACCGGAGAGGAGCACGACGAGGAGGTGGAGCGCGGCCGTCAGAGGCGGCCCGCCGCGGTCAGCGGACCGCCGACGAAGCTCTCGTAGTCGATGAGCTCGCGGACGGTCGGATGGTCGCCGCAGAGCACGCAGGCGTGGTTGCGGCGCAGCCGCATCTCCCGGAAGCTCATCGCCAGGGCGTCGTGGAGGAGCAGCCGGCCGACGAGCGGCTTGCCCATCCCGGTGAGGAGCTTGATCGCCTCGACGGCCTGGATGGTGCCGATGACTCCGGGGAGCGCCGCGAGCACTCCCGCCTGGCTGCAGCTCGGGACCATCCCGGGCGGCGGCGGCTCGGGATAGAGACAGCGATAGCAGCCGCTTCCCGGGACGAAGTCGGAGACCTGGCCCTCGAACCGGAAGATCGAGCCGTGCACGAGCGGCTTGCCGAGCAGGTAGGCGGCGTCGTTCGCGAGGTACCGCGTCTGGAAGTTGTCGGTCCCGTCGACGACGAGGTCGTAGTCCCGGAACACGTCGAGAGCGTTGTCGCGGGTGAGGACGAGCGCGTGGGCGAGGACCTCGACGTCGGGGTTGAGCTCGCGGGCGCGCTCCGCCGCCACCTCCGCCTTGGGGCGTCCGCGGGCGGCGTCGGGATGGATGACCTGGCGCTGGAGGTTGCTGAGGTCGATGCGATCACCGTCGAGGAGGCCGAGCCGTCCCACCCCCGCGGCGGCGAGGTACAGCGCCACCGGGGAGCCGAGGCCGCCGACACCGAGCACGAGGACCGAGCTCGCGAGCAGCCGGCGCTGCCCCGAGGGGCCGAGCTCGCCGAGGACGAGGTGCCGGCTGTAGCGCTCGATCTGCGACTCGGAGAGCTCCTCCTCGGCGCTCACGACGCGCCTCCGGCGAGGGGCGCGGGCCCGGTCGTCGGCAGCGGCTTGTAGATGCCGTGGAACACGCCCTGGTGGCGGCGGTCGCGCACCATGTCCGCGAGGGTGGTGCCGTCGAGCACCTCACGCATCGCGTCCTCGGCGCGGAGCAGCGAGCTGCGGATCGGGCAGCCGAAGCTGTGCTCGCAGGTCTCCGGTGCGGAGAAGCACTCCATCTGCGCCGCCTGTCCCTCGAGGATGTCGATCGCCTGGCCCAGGGTCACCTCCTCGGGAGGATGCGAGAGCATGTGCCCGCCGCGCGGACCGCGGGTGCTGCGCACCAGCCCGGCACGTCGCAGCGTCATCAGCAGCTGGTCGAGGAAGGGCCCCGGCACGTGCTGACGCGCGGCGATGTCGTGGCTGGGGACGGGCGCGTCGCCATAGCGCTCGGCGAGGTCGAGAAGGGCGCGGATCCCGTAGTCCGCCTTCATGCTGATCCTCATCCCGGAACCTCGAGGACGCGAAGCGGCGGACGCCGGTGACGCGACGGACAGTGGGGTTGGATTGTTGACCTCCTCTGTCACCAATCGTACTCGCAGATTCCGCGAGCGTCAACGTGGCCCGGGCTGGGCCTCGGCGGTGTCGCCCTCGAGCGCGGTGAGGGTGATCGAGCGGTTGAGCCGCGACAGCAGCCGGGCGAGGTCGGCGCGGTCGGCGTCGCTCCAGCCGGCCAGGAGCTCCTCGAAGCGCTCGCGACGGTGCCGCTGCACGTCGCGCATCAGCCGGCGGCCGTGCGCGCTCGGCCGGACGATGCAGCAGCGACGGTCGGTGGGGTCGGCGCCCCGCTCGGCGAACCCGCCGGCCTCGAGCGCGGCGACCTGGCGGGTCACCGTCGAGGCGTCGAGCCCGACCCGCTCGGCGAGCTGGGTGACGGGGAGCGGCCCGGTCTCCTCGAGGGTGCGGAGAAGCAGGTACCCGGCCCGGTCCATCTCGCGGTGGATCCGGCCGCGCCGGCGCAGCAGCTCGAGCGATCGCGCCAGCACCGCCATCTCCGTCTCGATGGTGTCGATCGCGTGCAACTGATGTATCGTACAACCAATTACCCGGGTTGGGCCGGGCCACGGGGGAACGGGAACGAGCGAGGCGGCGCGCGTGAGGTCGACGGCGGCGCGGCCACGCCCGGTGGCCCCCCGGCCCCCGCGGCGCAGCAGGCCCTCCGCGCCCCCGGCCCCGATCCCGGCGCCCGCCCCCACGCCGGCACCGGCGGCCGACCCGCTCCAGGGACGCGGCTGGGTGATGCCGCTGCTGATCGTCATGATCGGCAGCTTCATGGCGGTGCTCGACACGAGCATCGTCAACGTGGCGATCCCCCGGCTCCAGAACGAGTTCGGGGCGTCGACCGACCAGGTGCAGTGGGTGGCGACCGCGTACACCCTCGCGCTCGGCGTCGTGACCCCGCTCACCGGCTGGCTCGGCGACCGCTACGGCCTCGACCGCGTGCAGAACTTCGCGCTCATCCTCTTCGTCGTCGGCTCCGCGCTCTGCGGGCTCGCGAGCGGGCTGAACGTCCTGATCGGCTTCCGCATCTTCCAGGCGATCGGCGGCGGGCTGCTCCCCGCGGTCTCCCAGGCGATGGTCTACCGGATGGTGCCGCGCGAGAAGATCGGGACGGCGATGGGGCTGTACGGCTTCGGCGTCGTGGTGGCGCCGGCGATCGGCCCGACCATCGGCGGCTACCTCGTCCAGTACGTGAGCTGGCGGCTGATCTTCTACATCAACGTCCCGATCGGCATCGTCGCCACGGTGCTCTCCTTCATGTTCCTCCCCCGATTCCCGAAGATCCCCGGTCAGCGCTTCGACTACCTCGGCTTCCTCACCATCGCGACCGGCCTCTTCGCGCTGCTCCTCGCGCTCTCCGAGGGCGAGACCTGGCACTGGACGTCGTACAGCACCCTCGGCCTCATCACGATCGGGCTGCTGAGCCTCGCCCTCTTCGTCGTCGTCGAGCTCTCCGTCGCCGAGCCGATGCTCGACCTGCGGGTCTTCAGGTCGGGCACGTTCACGATCTCCTCCCTGCTCGTCGCCATCCTCTCGATCGGCCTCTTCAGCGGCCTCTTCTACGTGCCGCTCTTCCTCCAGCGCGGCCAGGACCTGGGGGCGTTCGACACCGGGCTCCTGCTGCTCGCGCCCGCGATCGTCACGGTGATCATGATGCCGGTCTCGGGCTGGCTCTACGACCGCATCGGCGCCCGCTGGCCGGCGGTGATCGGGCTCGGCATCGTGGCCTGGAGCACGTACCTCATGCACGTCATGGGCACCGACACCACCCGCGGGCAGTTCATGTTCTGGCTCGCGCTGCGCAACCTCGGGACCGGGCTCGCCTTCATGCCGATCATGGCCGGATCGATCTCGGTGCTCCCGGTGCGGCTGGTGAGCAGGGCGAGCGCGCTCAACAACATCGTGCTGCGGGTGTCGTCGGCGCTCGGGCTGGCCCTGCTCACCGCGCTCCTCACCACCCAGCAGGCCCAGCAGCTGAGCGACCGCTCCGCCCTGCTCCCCGCGGTCGCGCCCGGCTCACCG
Source organism: Candidatus Dormiibacterota bacterium (assembly GCA_035544475.1). Lineage (GTDB taxonomy): Bacteria > Chloroflexota > Dormibacteria > Aeolococcales > Aeolococcaceae > CF-96. The sequence goes on from DATKEY010000247.1 coordinate 5,462, forward strand.
CAGCTCCAGGGGGTGGCAAACCAGGGCCAGGCGGGGGCGATCGGCCTCGCCAACAACCTCGGCCTGCAGATCTTCGGGAGCGCGATCGCCGACCTCTTCCTGCTCACCGCCGGGCTCACCGCCGTGGGGGTGCTGCTCGCCCTCATGCTCCCGGTCCGGCGCCGGACCGCCCCATCCGCGGGGGCGCCGGCGCCCGCGGCCCACGCCGACATCTGATCCGGGGGCGCATCCTGATAGGCTGCTCAGACCATGTCCGCGGCGCCGCCCCGCTGGGGCAAGCAGCCGGGCTCCGGTCCCTCTCCCCCCGGATCCCCGCCCACCGGCCCTCCGCGGCGGCCACCGCTGTGGCGCTCGTGGAAGTGGTGGATCTTCCTCGGCGCGCTCCTGCTCGCCAACATCCTCATCGCCAACTTCGCGCCGGGCGCGGGCGGAACCCACCGGGTGACCATCCCCTACTCCACCTTCAAGCAGCAGGTGGACAAGGGCAACGTGGTCAGCGTCACCAGCACCGCCGAGAGCATCGACGGGCACGCGAAGAAGGCGGTGAGCGCACCGGGCAGCAGCGACAGCTCGGTCGACTTCCACACCGAGCGCCCCGCCTTCGCCGGCGGGCCCAACGGCGACAACCTCGAGAAGATCCTCGAGGACGCCCACGTCCAGGTCACCGCCAACCCGCCCACGACGAGCACCTTCCTCATCCTGCTCGAGAGCTTCGGGCCCACCCTCCTCTTCGCCGGGCTCTTCCTGCTCATCATCCGGCGCAGCGCGAGCGCCGCCGGGGGCGGGGTCTTCGGCCTGGGGAAGAGCCAGGCCCGCCTCTACGACCCCGAGCGGCCGCGCACCACGTTCAAGGACGTCGCCGGCATCGAGGAGGCGAAGCAGGAGCTCGAGGAGGTCGTCGACTTCCTCCGCGAGCCGCAGAAGTACCAGCGGCTCGGCGGCACGATCCCCAAGGGCGTGCTCCTCGTCGGCGCCCCGGGCACCGGCAAAACCCTGCTCGCCCGCGCCGTCGCCGGCGAGGCGGGGGTGGCGTTCATGTCGATCTCCGCGTCGGAGTTCGTCGAGATGATCGTCGGCGTCGGCGCCGCGCGGGTCCGCGACCTCTTCGCGAAGGCCCGCGCCGCCGCCCCCGCGATCGTCTTCATCGACGAGCTCGACGCCATCGGACGCAGCCGCGCCTCGGGGATGCGGCTCGGCGGCACCGACGAGCAGGAGCAGACCCTCAACCAGATCCTCACCGAGATGGACGGCTTCGACTCCCGCGAGGGGGTGATCGTCCTCGCCGCCACCAACCGCGCCGACGTCCTCGACGCCGCGCTGCTCCGCCCCGGCCGCTTCGACCGCCGGGTCCTCGTCCAGCCGCCCGACCGGGCGGGACGGGCGGCGATCCTGCGCATCCACACCCGCGAGGTGCCCCTCGCCCCCGACGTCGACCTCGACGATCTCGCCCAGCAGACGACCGGCCTGGTCGGCGCCGAGCTGCGCAACCTCGTCAACGAGGCGGCGCTGCTCGCCGCCCGCCTCGACCACGACGCGGTCACCCGCTCGGACTTCAGCCAGGCGCTCGAGAAGAACATCCTCGGCGCCGCGCGGCACATCGTCCTCACCCCCAAGGACCGGGAGCGCACCGCCGTTCACGAGTCCGGACACGCACTTCTGGCGCTGCTCATCCCGGGCACCGACCCGGTGCGCAAGGTGTCGATCGTCCCCCGCGGCATGGCGCTCGGCGTCACCGTGCAGAGCCCCGTCGACGACCGCCAGAACTACCCCGAGGACTACCTGCGCGCACGGATCACCGTCGCCCTCGGCGGACGCGCCGCCGAGCAGGTCGTCTACGGGCTGGTCACCACCGGCGCGGAGAACGATCTCCTCCAGGTCACCCGGATCGCCCACCAGATGGTCGCCCGCTTCGGGATGAGCGAGCGGGTCGGTCCGCTGAACTTCGGCACCGACGACGAGGGGGCGCGGCCCTTCGGCACCCCCCGACCCTACAGCGAGGCCACCGCCGAGGTGATCGACTCCGAGGTGCGCAGCATCGTCGACGGCTGCTTCGACCAGGCCTGCGGGCTGCTCACCGAGCACCGCTGGCGGCTCGACGAGCTGACCCGGGCGCTGATCGCCGAGGACTCGATCGACGAGGACGACATCCTCCGCGTGGCCGGCATGCGCCGCGACGGGGACGGGAACGTGGAGATCACGGCGACCTCGCCTCCGGCCCGGGCTGCTACAGGCTGAGGACTCGGCCTTCGGGGCCATGGCATACTGGGCCCCTCATGGCAGACCGGCGCATCGACCTCCACCGGCGGGCCCGCATCGAGCAGATCGCACTCGAGGTCACTCGTGGCGTGCTTCCCGAGTCGGCTCCCCGGGAGCTCCACTGGAGCGCGATGGACGCCGCCGAGGCGGCGATCGCCCCGCGCGGCGGGCGTGCCGAGCTGTCCGAGGACCAGATGCTCGTCGTCGCCCGGCGCGTGGTCACCGACCACTGCATCGAGGCCGGCCTGAAGCCGCGCGAGGACAGCGCCGCCTGAGCACCGCGGCCGCCACGCGGCGGCGCGGCGGAGGCCGCGGCGGCGGGCGCCGCCCCCCGTGGGCGGAGCAGGTGCCGGGCCCCGGCGACCCCCTCCCCGACCAGGTCGAACAGTTCCTCGACAGCCTGCGCGTCCAGCGCAACCGGCCGGCCACCACGGTGCGCGCATACCGTCAGGATCTGGCCAAGTTCGTCGCCTACATGCGCACCCAGCCGCTCGGCGACGACCTCTGCGCGGCCGTCGATCGCGAGCGGCTGCGCCGCTACCAGATCGAGCTCGCCCAGGTGCTCGCGCATGCGCGGACCCGAGCCCGCGCGCTGGTGGCGCTGCGGCGCTTCCTCGCCTACGCGTACGACGAGGGCTGGACGGGCGAGGAGCTGAGCCGGGTCGTCGTCGTCCCGCGCTACTCGGTCGGCGACCCCCATCCGGTTCCCACCGAGACGGTGCCCCGGCTGCTCGCGGCGCTCCCCACCGACACCTTGCGCGACCTGCGCGACCGCGCCCTGGTGCACCTGCTCATCGCCACCGGCTGCCGCATCTCCGAGGCGTGCGCGCTCGACCGCACCGACGTCCGCGCCGACGGCTTTCGCGTGCTCGGGAAGGGCGGCAAGCACCGCACCGTGTACATGACCGACGACGCCCTGGCGGCGGTGCGCGAATACCTCGACCGCCGCGGTCCCGACGACAGCCCGGCGCTCTTCATCAGCCTCGCCCGTCCCGAGCTCGACCGCGGCCGGGCGACGTCCCACAACCGGCTCACCACCGACGGCGCCCGCCGCGCGCTGACCGCGCTGCGCCGCAGGCTCGCTGCCGAGGGCCCCGCGGTCTTCGCCCTCATCGCCGAGCTGCGCACCCCGCACGGCGCCCGCCACACCACCGCGACCACCCTGCTCGAGGCGACCGACGGCGACGTGCGCCTCGTCCAGGAGGTGCTCGGCCACGCCACCCTCGAGACGCTGCGCGTCTACACGGAGATCACCGACAAGCGCAAGCGCGCCGCCTATCAGCGGCTCGGCGAATACCTCGCCGAGCAGGCCTCCGGCCCTCGCGAGGGCGGCGGTCGCTAACCCTCGCCGCGCATCCTCGCGAGCATCGCGGCGACGATCGGGCTGGGCTCGGCGGGCTGCCACGATCGGTAGGCGTCGCGCAGCGGCACCGGCCATTCCACGTCGATGTCGACCCGCGTCCCCGGGGCGGAGGCGCCGGCGAGCAGGGTGAGCGCGGTGGTGAGAACGCGCCGCTGCAGGGCGACGTCGCCGGGCAGGCCGAAGGGGTGACCGAAGGGGAACTCCACCCCGACGACCCGGGGGGCGGCGACGGCGACGTCGGGCATCATGGTGACGGTCACGGTGGAGATCCCCGCCGCCTCGATCCAGCGCGCCAGCACGGGCACGTTCCTGCAGCAGTCGGGTCAGACCGGGGCGAGGACGACCCCGTCGGCGGCCTCGCCGCGGAGGAGGTCGAGCACCTCGGGAAGCGTCCTCGTGCGCCAGCCGTCGAGGGAGCGCTCCTGGTAGCCCATCACCGAGACGTGCTGCGGCGCCGTCGCGCCGACGACGCCCTCGGACACGAGCTCGGCCAGGCGGTCGGTGGGGAGGGCGACGTTGTGGTCCGCGAGGACGTCGGCGGAGTTGACGTGGAGGTGGCACATCCCGAGCTCGCCGCTGCTCACCCCGGCGGGGATGCTCCTCCAGGAGGGGTCTCCCCAGGTCGGCTCGCGGCGCTCGCGGTCGAGGTCGAAGGGCGGCTGGACGCCCTCGAGGTGGAGCCCCGCGGAGGTCAGGAGCGCGACCGTGGCGCCGGCGAGGCGGGGCTCGAAGGCAGCCCAGGGCATGTCGCCCTCGGGGGCCTCGACGTGCTCGTAGAGCGGACGGAAGCTGCGCGGGAGGAAGCGGAAGCTGTCGACGCGCACGGGCGGGAGTATAGGGGCGGCCGCCCGGCGCGCCGCCTGCGGGTCAGCTCAGGGGGCCTTCGGAGCCGGGGGCGGGGTCGGCGCCGCCGGGGGCGGGGTCGGCGCCGCAGGGGCCGTCGGGTGGGCGACGGTGTTGAGCGTCGAGGTGACCGACCCGATGATCGCGTTCGGCGAGAGCGCCGCCGGGAGCAGCCCGTCGACCGTCGACTGGAGCTGCCCGAGGGTCGACGAGACGCCGGTCGGACCGAGCAGGTCGGGCAGCCCGGGCAGGCCCGGCGCCGGGGTGATCGACGCCTGGCCCCGCTCGACGATCGGCGGCGCCGCGATGCCCGGCTGCTGCCCTGCGGCGGTCCCGGAGGGGGCGGGGGCGAGAGTGGCGGGTGAGGTGTCGACGATCGGCGTCGTCCCGGACGGCCCCACGGTCGTCGCGACGGTGGCGAGGGCGGCGACGCCGGCGGTGGCGACGGCGACCTTGGCGGCAGCGGCCGGCACGTGGGCCGTGACCTGGTGGAGGCGCTTCGGCAGCCTCCAGCCGAGGCGGACCAGGCCGAGGCCGATGACCATGGCCCGGCTCGGGGTGCGGAAGGCGGTGTTGCGCAGCTCGTCCTCGGTCTGGCGGCAGACGGCGCATCCGGAGAGGTGCTCGATCACCCGGGGCCGTTCGTCCTCGGGGAGGCTGCCCTCGATCATCCCGGCGATCCCCTCCCCCATCTCCTGGCAGAGTGCCGGGACGCCGCGACGGGCGACCATCATCGTCACGAAGGCGGTGCGGAAGCGCTTGCGGGCGCGGAAGTACCAGACCCGCGCGACCGAGACGGGGACGTCGAGGGCCTCGCTGATCTCCTCGTAGGTGCGGTCCTCGAGTGCCCGCATGACGAGCGCCTGGCGGTGGTGCGAGGGGAGCGTCATCGCCACCCGGCGCACGAGCTCCTGGAGCTGGCTGCGGAGCAGGGCCTCCTCGGGGTCGTCGTCGCCCCCGGCGGGGGCCTGGATCTGGGTGCCCTCGTCGGCGAGGACGGAGAGCGGCAGCTGGGCGTGCTTCTGGCGGCTCAGCTCGTTGAGGCACTCGTTGCGGACGATCCGCATCAGCCAGGCGGGGAAGGCGGCGGGCGAGCGCACGTCGCCGAGCCGGGTGAAGGCCTTCATCAGCGCGACCTGGGCGATGTCCTCGCCCCGGACCGGGTCGCTGAGGAAACGGCCTGCGAAGCGCTGGGCGGTCGGCCGGATCTGCTCGGCGAGCGCGGCGAGCGCCTCGCTGTCACCCGCCTGGGCGCGGAGGACGAGCGAGACGTCGATCAGCTCAGCCCCCGTCGCCGTGCGGGGAGCCGAACCATCCGTGGTGTTCGCCACCACCGCCGCGCTGGACATACCCGTACCTCCTTGTCCCGAATGTTCGGGGGTCCGGCGGCCCCCGCCCGTGACAGTCCCGTTGCGAGCCCGTCGCGATCCTCGAGTGCCCGGGATCAGCGGCCGGCGGCGCGCAGGACCCGCGCGTGCACCTCCCGGAGGAGCGGCAGGAGGACCACCGGCACGGGCAGCTCCGCCCCCGGGGTGCAGAGCCAGCGGGTCCGAAGCCACCGGCTCAGCGCGGCGTGCTCGGCGACCATGGCGACGAGGGTTCCGGCGAGAACGATCTCGAGGAACACGGTGCGAACGGAGCCGAGGCCGGCGCCGGCGACGAGCACGCCGGCGACGAGCACGCTGCCGAGGCCGGCGCCGAGGGCCGCGCCCGCGCACTCGGCGAGGCGGCGGAGCCCCCCCGGCATCGTCCGGGGCAGCGCCCGGAGGGCCAGGCCGGTTCCCAGCGCGGCGGTGACGGCGAGGAGCGCCACGACCGCCGCCTCGAGGGCGATGTTCACCGTGATCTGACCATCCAGCTGCGTGGTGCGCGCTCGCGGGTGCAGCCGCGAGGCTCGTCTCGAGTCTAGGATCGCCGCCGGGACGCGCCGCCACGCTCCCGCTCGGGGCCTGTCACGATCCCGTGCGGCCGGCCGCGCCGGTCAGGTCAGGACGCCCTCGGCGCGCAGCGCGGCGACCTCGTCGCCGGCGAGCCCCCACCGCTCCAGGTCGGCCACCCCGTTCTCGCTCGGGCGCATCGCCCAGCTGCGCAGCGACCCGGGGGTGCGGCTGAAGCGCGGCGCGGGGGCGGGCTGGGGCACCCCGAAGGCCTCGACGAAGGTCCCGCGGTGGACGTTGTGGGGGTGCCTTCGCGCCTCGTCGAGGCTCAGCACCGGGGAGACGCACGCGTCGGTCCCCTCGAGGAGCTCGCACCACTCGGCGCGGGTCCTGGTGCGGAAGAGCGCCGCGAACCGCTCCTTCATCGCCGGCCAGGCGGAGCGGTCGTTCTGCGCGGGCAGCTCCTCGGCGTCGAGGCCGCACCGTTGCACCAGCTCGGCGTAGAACTGGGGTTCGATCGCGCCGACGGCGATGTACTGACCGTCCGCGGTCTCGTAGGCGTCGTAGAAGTGGGCGCCCCCGTCGAGCATGTTGGTGCCGCGCTGGTCGTTCCACAGCCCGAGGTGCCGGAGCTGCATGGTGAGGCCCATCAGCGCCGCGCAGCCGTCGACCATGGCGGCGTCGACGACCTGGCCGCGACCCGAGCGCGAGGCCTCGAGGAGGGCGCAGACGACCCCGTAGGCGAGCAGCATCCCGCCGCCGCCGAAGTCGGCGACGAGATTGATCGGCGGGACCGGTGGCACCCCCGGGCGGCCGATGGCGTGGAGCACCCCGCTGAGCGCGATGTAGTCGATGTCGTGCCCGGCGCTGCGCGCGAGCGGACCCTCCTGCCCCCACCCGGTGATCCGCCCGTACACGAGCCTGGGGTTGCGGGCGAGGCAGACGTCGGGGCCGAGGCCGAGCCGTTCGGTGACCCCGGGACGGAAGCCCTCGATGAGCGCATCCGCCTTCTCGACGATCTTCAGCAGCGCCTCGACCCCCCGCTCCGCCTTGAGATCGAGCACGACGACCGCGGCGCGATTGCGGCGGAGGATCCCGTCGACGATCCCGGCGTCGGCCCGAGCGGGCACCGTGCGCTCGACCCGGAGCACCTCTGCGCCGAGGTCGGCGAGCATCATCGCGGCGAACGGCCCGGGCCCGATCCCGGCGATCTCGACGATGCGGATCCCGTTCAGCGGTCCGGTGGAGGCGTGGTCGGAGGGATCGGCGCTCACGGCCGCTGAGCATAGTCGAGGTCGGGTCCGGCCCGATGTCTCCTGCGGTCCGTCACGGAGTCGAAAGGAAGCGGCCGCCAGCATGCCAGGCATGCCACGCATCCCCCGCAGACTCCAGCAGGCCGCCCAGCTCGCCGTCAGCGTCGCGGGCGTCGCCGTGATCCTCCGCGGCGTGAACCTGAGCGCCCTCGGGCACCTGGTCTCGACCGCCACCCCCGGGCTGCTCATCACCGCCGTGGTCCTCGGGGCGCTCGCCCAGGCGACCGCCTTCCCGCAGTGGGCCATGCTCCTCCGCGACCGCTCCTCGCTGGGGTGGAAGGGTCTCGCCTCGGTCTTCCTCCGCGCCACCTTCATCGGCCAGGCGCTCCCCACCGGGGTCGGCGGCGACGCCGTCCGCGCCGTCGAGGTCGGGAGGACGCTCGGCTACGGCAACGCCCTCGGCTCGATCGTCGCCAGCCACCTCGTGGGCATGATCGCGATGGGCTGCTGGGCGGTGGCGGGGTCGCTCTTCGTCTCCGGCCTGCCGACCGCGAGCGCGCGGATCCTCGCCTCCGCCTTCCTCCTCGCGGTCACGGTGCTCGCGCTCGCCGCGCTGAACAGCGACCGCATCCTCCGCCGCTTTCGCGGCCGGCGCAGCGCCACCAGGGTGCTGGTGGAGATGGGCCACTGCCTCGGCTCCTACCGCCGCCAGCGGGCGAAGCTGTTCTCCGCCTTCACCGTCTGCATCCTCGGCTGGGCGCTGAGCCTGGTGAGCATGGTCCTCTTCGCCCGCTCGCTCGGCGCCAACCCGGGCTGGGAGATCCTCGCCCTCGCGGTCCCGCTCAGCCTCGCCGCCACCCTGCTGCCGATCAGCATCAACGGCTACGGGCTCCGCGAGGGGATCTTCGTCGGGGTCGTCGCCCACGCGGGGGTCGGGGCGGTCGCCGCCACCGCCCTCGCCGTCTTCGCCGACCTCCAGATCCTCCCCGTCGCGCTGGTCGGTGGCGCCGTCTGCCTCGGGAGGCTCGGCTCGACCCGGCGCGCCGCAGCCGCCGCCCCGGCGCTCGCCTGACCCGCCGCTAGGCGTCCGGCCGCCCGGGCGCCCCCGGCGCCAGCCAGCACTCCCCCATCGGGTCGCTGATCCGCGCATAGCCCCGGCCGACGAGCAGGGATCGGAGCTCGGGGGTCAGCGGCTGCTCGGCGAGCAGCACCTCCGGCGGGGTGCTCTCGAGGTCGGCGAGGAGCAGCCGCTCGGCCCCGTGGTAGAGGTGGTAGGCGCTGTTCATCCAGATGAACCGCGACGCCGGCCGGCGGTCGGCGAGGGCGTAGACCCACGAGCTCGTCCAGCCCCACACGAAGACCGGCCGGCCGGGCCGGCTGTGGCGGCGGAGCACCTGGGCGCGCGCCGTGTCGGCGGGGTACTGGCTGCCCGCGAAGGCGGCCCGGTAGGCGTCGAGGCCGATCCGCCCGAGGACGAGCCGGCCCGCCCGCGCGTAGTAGCCGAGGTCCTGCCTCCCCGACGATCCCTCGAGGAAGAGCGGCGGGAGGCGGTGTCCCTGGGCGAGCGCCGCCTCGGCCCGGGGGAGGAAGAGGGCACCGATCATGACCGGCCAGACCGCCATCAGCGCGCCGGCGGCGAGCACGCGCCAGGCGGGCCGGCGGCGCCGCCACAGGGCTGCGGCGGCGAGCGCGGCGGCGAGGCTGAGCGCCGCCTCGAGCTGCTGGGCGTAGTGGGTGAAGCCGCGGGCGTCGGCCATGCAGGCGGCGAGGTCGCAGCCCAGCCACCAGGCGACAACAGCGGCGGCGAGCAACCGGCGGCGCGCGAGGACGACGGCGACCACCGCGCCGGCGGCGAGGACGGCGATGAGCCGGGTGATCCCGAGGACCTGGACGAGCAGGCCCGGGGTGAGGTCGAAGCCGGCCGGCTCGCCGCCGCGAGGGCCGGTCAGCTGCGCCCACTGGGCATAGCGGGTGTCCTGGTGGACGATGACGTCGACGAAGGCGGGGAGGGCTCCCTGGAGCGCGATCGGAATCAGTGCGAGCCCGACGGCGGCGAGCCCGCCGGCGCCGATGAGAACGGTCGGCACCAGCTCGGCGCGTCCCGGCCGGCGGCCGGCGGCGACCGCCACGAGCGCGGGCACGGCGAGGCCCGCGAGCACGTCCGCGGCGAAGGTCGCCTTGAAGAGGAGGGCGGCGCCGAGCAGCGCCCCTCCCCCCACGGCGCGGATCCGCCCGGTCGGGAATCGCAGGACGAGGACGGTCATCCCGGCGAGGGCGAACACCGCGCCGGGGATCTCGGCGTTGAGCTGGTTGCCGTCGAAGTTCGGCACCGACGCGAGCACCGCGAAGAGGAGCGCCGCCACCAGACCGACCCGGGCCGAACCGAGCCGGCGGCCGGCGACCCAGACGAGCGTCGTCCCGGCCGCGACCAGGACGAGAAGCGCGATCCGCACCCGCACCACCGAGGCGCCCGGTGCCGTCACCGCGGCGGCGAGCCAGTAGACCCCCGGCGGTTTGTTGTCCCAGACCGTCCGGTAGAGCACGCCGCCGAGGTCGAGCGACCGGCCGATGTTCGCGTACGTGCCCTCGTCGGCCGACCAGGGAGGCTCGATCAGGCTCGGCGCCCGGAGCAGACCGAGGACCGCGAGCAGCACACCCCCTTCGATCCACGTCCCCCGGCGGCGCAGCACCGGCGCATTATCCGTGTGTCCACTGCACCACTGCCGAGCGGAACAATCCGCGCAATCACCGGGGCCGTCGCGCGCCGGCATTCATGACAAATGCTCACGCCGGGTCTCGAGGCGCACGAACCGGTGGTCGGACAGGCGTAAGCTTGGGCCCATCGTGCAGACCATGACTCCGGCGGCGGAGCCGGGCAGTCGCGTCGCACCCCGGCGGCCCGACCTGCGTACGCGGCTCGGCGGCATCCCCCGTCATCGCCTGACCCAGGCGGCCCTGGCCCTCGTGGCCGTCGTCGTTCTCTGGCGGATCGCGGGCAATGGGCTCACCGGCTGGGCGGTCGGGCTGGGGATGGACGAGCAGCGCGGTGCGCTCGTCGGCAGCCTTCTCGCCGTGCTCGGTGCGTCCGGAGCAGTCACCGCGTTCGGCGGCCGCCCCGCCCCCGCCCGCTGGGGGGCGCTGCTCGGCCTGCTCGGGGTCGAGGTCGTCCCCTTCCTCGTCTCCGCGGCCCGATCCGGCTCGACCGCCGGCCTGGCGACCTCGGCGGTGCCGCTCGGCTGGGTCGGCCAGCCCCTCGGCATGCTCCTGCTCGGCTGGATCGCCGTCACCGGCGGCGCGGCGGTCGGCGGCCTGGTCCGCAGCGACGTGCTCACGCTCCTCGCCCGGCTGCGCCACCACCGCCGCGAGTGGGCACCGCTCCTCGCCGTCCTCCTCCTCGTCGGCCTGGTCGCGCTCCCCGCGGCGACGACCGCCCTCCAGGACGGGTCGCTCAGCGCGCTCTACAGCTACGGCGCCGGCTCGCAGGAGCCGCATGCAAGCGCGGGACATCCCCGGCCCGGTGTCGTGGCGGTGGTGAAAGGGGCCAGCCACGTCCCCGCCGGCCACCTCAGCCGCCTCCGGATCGGCGGCCGGGACGTCGACGTGTACGTTCCCAACGGATACGCGGCCGCGGCGTCCACCGACTACCCGGTCGTCTACTTCCTCCACGGCTACCCCTCGACCGAGACCCAGTGGCTCAGTGGGGCCCAGCTCCCCGGGGTGCTCGACCAGCTCATCGCCACCCGGGTGGTGCCCCCGCTCATCGCGGTGCTCCCGGACGGCAACGGCCAGCACACCGCCGACGCCGAGTGGGGCGACACCGGGCACGGCGACCGCGTCGAGTCCTGGCTCGTCGACTCCGTGGTGCCCGCCATCGACGACCGGTACCGCACCCTCGGCTCGTCGCATCGCGGCATCTGCGGGCTGAGCTCCGGCGGCTTCGGCGCGGTCAACATCGCCATCCACCACCCCGACCTGTTCTCCTGGGCGGCGAGCTACTCCGGGTACTTCGGCGCACGGCGCGATGTCTTCCCCGGCCAGAGCGGGCCGGCGAACAGCCCCGCCTACACCGTGAACCACCTGCCCCCCGCGCTGCGCATGCCGCTGTACGTCGGCGTGGGCACCGGGGACGGCCGCTACCTGGAGAACAACGAGCAGTTCATCTCCCAGCTCCGCCGCCTCGGCTGGAACGAGGTCTCCTTCGACGTCGTCCCGGGCGGGCACGGGTGGGCCGCATGGCGGCTCGAGATGGTCAACAGCCTCGAGTGGCTGGGCACGCTCTGGCCGGCCCCCCCGGAGCATCCCGCCGCCGGGCCCGTCGAGCAGGTGAACTAGCCGGTCGGCTCGGACCCCACCACCGAGACGAAGGAGACGCACTCTCCCGGAGCACCGCCGAGGTTGTGGGTGAGGGCCAGCTTCCTCCCCGCCGCGACGCTCGCGATGGTCCGCTCCTCCGGGGCCTCGCCACGCAGCTGCAGCCAGCACTCGAAGAGCATTCGCAGCCCGCTCGCGCCGATGGGATGGCCGAACGCCTTGAGCCCGCCGTCGGGGTTGACCGGCAGCTCGCCGTCGAGGTCGAAGGTTCCGCTGAGCACGTCCTCCCAGCCCGCGCCGCGCTCGCTGAACCCGAGGTCCTCCATGAGCACGAGCTCGGTGGGGGTGAAGCAGTCGTGCACCTCGGCCATCGCGAGCTCGCTGCGCGGGTCGCGCACCCCGGCCTGGGAGTACGCGTCCTTCGCCGCGGCGACGACCTCGGGGAAGGTGGTGAAGTCGTAGCCGGGGTCGATCGTCCCCGCCGCCGGTCCGGCGACGAAGGAGAGCCCCTTCACGTACATCGGCTTCTGGGTGTACCGGTGGGCGTCCTCGGCGCGCACCAGGATCGCCGCGGCGGCGCCGTCGCTCACCCCCGAGCAGTCGAACACCCCGAGCTGTCCCGCGATCAACGGCGCGTTCTGGATGGTCTCCTTCGGCACCTCCTTGCGGAACTGGGCGCGCGGGTTGCGAGCGCCGTTGGCGTGGTTCTTCCAGGCGATGCGCGTCATCACCTCCTTGAGCGCCTCCGCGGAGACGCCGTACTTCTTCGCGTACGCAGGGGCGAGCAGGCTGAACATCGCCGGTGCGGTGATCTCCCCCATCCCGCCGGTGCCGTCGTTCGGCGGAGCCCCGATGGCGAGCCCGCTGAAGCCGGAGTCCTTGAGCTTCTCGACGCCGATCGCCATCACCATGTCGAAGGCGCCGCTGGCGACCGCGTAGCAGGCGTTGCGAAACGCCTCCGACCCGGTGGCGCACATGTTCTCGAGGCGCGCGACCGGGCGGTAGTCGAGCTTGAGGGGGCGGCTCAGGGTGAGCCCGCTGAGCCCCGAGCCCATGGTGCCGAGCCAGAAGGCGTCGACATCGTCGAGCGCGATCCCCGCCGAGGCGATGGCGTCGCCGGCGGCGTCGACGAGGAGGTCGTCGGTGGAGCGGGCCCAGTGCTCGCCGAAGGTGGTGCAGCCCATGCCGATGACGGCGACGCGGTCGCGGATGCCCTTCGAAGCCATCGGTCAGCCTCCCTGTGCGCCGTTGCTGCCGTTGGTGGCAGCAACCACCGGCCGCTGGGGCCGGGCCTTCCAGAAGTAGTTGTGGATGCCGCCGGCGGTGACCATCCTGCGGAAGGTCATCTCGACGCGGCCTCCGATCGCGACCTCCTCGGGGGCGAGGTCGGTCAGCTGGCAGCGGAAGCGTCCGCCACCGTCGAAGTCGATGACCGCCGCCACCAGCGGCGGACTGGGTGTGAAGGCGAGCCGGTCGACGGTGAAGGTGGCCACGGTGCCGGGGACGTCGGCGAGCGGCTCGGTGGTCATCCGGTCGACGGCATGGCAGCGCACGCAGACCCGCGCCGGCGGGAGGTGGCGGGCGCCGCAGCTCTCGCACCTCGAGGCGACGAAACCGAACTTCCAGCCCTCGCTGCGGAACGAGGGCGGGGCCGCGGGCGCCTCGGGATCCGGACGGCGCGGCGGCTCGCGCTCGAGCAGGTCGCGCCAGGAGAGGAAGGTCGCGTAGGCGAGACCGTCGTTGCCGGCGGCGATCTGCGCGGCCACGGGGTTCGGTGCCCGGTGCGCGGCGAGGGCCGCGGTGGTGCGGAGGAGCAGCACCGATGCGCCGTCGGCGAGGACGACGACGGCGACGACCTGTCCCGGCTCGGCGCGGTCGAGGAGCTCGGCGAGGGCGATGCCCGCATGGGCGGTGCCGGTGTTGCCGATCGTAGCGGCCAGGTCGGGAGCGATCGCCTCGCGGCGCACCCCGCTCGCCTTCGCGAAGGCTCGGACCGCGCGGCCATGGACCCCCGTGACGACGAGGTGGTCGACGTCCGCGGCGGTCAGTCCCGCCTCCTCGAGCGCGGCGGTGAAGGCGCCCGCGACCAGCGGCGCGTAGACGTGCTCGCCGAAGCGCTCCTCCCAGACCCGGGACGCGCGGTCGCCGGGGAGCCGCCAGCGGTCGAGGAACTCGGCGGTCGTCGATCGATGGGCGAGCAGCTCGGCGATCACCGGCGCTCCCCCCTCGACATCACCGCCGAGGACGAAGGCCGCGGCGCCGTCGCCACCGTCGCGCTCGTCGCCGCCGCCGGGCAGGCCGGTGCGCACGTCGGCGAGCACCGCGAGGGTGGGAACCCGCGCGTCGGCGGCGGCGAGCAGCGCGCCGACACCGGAACGCACCGCGCCGGCCATGTCGACGGCGAGCGCCGACTCGGGGAGCCGCAGCGCGGCGTGGATCGCACCGGCGTTGGTCTTGTCGAGGTACGCGGGGGCGGCGGTCGCGAAGTACAGCTGCCGCACCGACGCCGGCCCGCCGGCGAGCATGCGCAGCGCAGCGCGCGCCGCCTCGGCGCCCATCGAGGTGGTGTCCTCGTCGAAGGAGGCGACCGCCCGGCTCCCCGGGCCTCCACCGGAGCCCAGCACCTCGGCGATCCGGCTGCGCTTCAGCCGGTTGTACGGAATGTAGGCCCCGTAGGCGATCAGCCCACCCATCGCGTCCTCCTCGTCCGCACCGACGGGGACAGGGTACGCGTCATCGCAGGATCTCCAGCGTCGCGCCCGCGCGCGTCCCCCGGGAGAGGACCCGTCCGATCTCGGTGAGGTGGCGGCGCCAGAGCTCCTCGGCGCCCGCCGCGTCGCCGGCGTGCACGAGCTCGACGAGCCGCCGGTGGGCGCGGTCGGCGCGCCGCCGGCGCTGCTGGGTGAGTGCGGTCTCGTGCTCGCGGACGTACTGCGCGGCGGCCTCGGCGAAGACGCTCTCGAGCATCCGGCCGAGGAGTGCGACGGTGCGGTTGCCGGCGAGCTCGACGACGAGTCGCTGGAAGCCGGCGTGGATCTCGACCGCGCGGGAGAGGTCCTCGGGGTCGCCGGCCTCGTCGAGGTAGGCACGCAGCCGGCGCGCCCGGGCGGCGTGGTCGGGGCGGCTCGCCAGCCGCGCCGCCGCCGGCGCCTCGAGCGCGGTGCGCGCCTCGTGGACGTCGGCGAGCGAGACCGCTTCGTACTGGAGGATGTGGGAGACGTAGCGGGCCGCGACCGCGCTGTCCGGCGCCGCGACCCGGGCGCCGCCGTGGACGCCCCGGCGCACCCGGATGAGCGCCTCGGACTCGAGGATGCGGAAGGCCTCGCGCAGCGTCGGCCGCGAGATCCCGAACTGGCTCATCAGCGCGGTCTCGCCGGAGAGCGCCTCGCCGGGGCGGAGCTCGCCGCGGACGATCCTGCGGCGGATGTGCGCCGCGACCAGCTCGGCCGTCTTGGGGACGCGCACGTCCGAGCCCTCGGCGGCCCGCCCCTCCAGGGCTGCGACCATCGCCGGCGGCGCCGGCGGACGGCGTTCGCTCGCCACCATGCCCTCACTCCCCTCGCCTGCCTCACGACGCGGCCGGCTCCCCTCGGAGCCGGCCGACTAGGTAAGCGAAATATACTGTTTCGGATGGCGCTGCGCTTCCGGGGGGCCGGGTCGCTCGACCTCGCCGCCGACGCCGTGGGTCCCTGGGACGGTCCGCCCTGCCTCCTGCTCCACGGCGGCGGGCAGACCCGCCATGCCTGGGGCGAGACCACCCGGGCGCTCGGCGACGCCGGCTTCCTCGCCCTCACCCTCGACCAGCGCGGGCACGGCGAGAGCGACTGGGCGTCCGACGCCGACTACTCCCCCGACGCCTACGTCGCCGACCTCCGCGCCGTGCTCGAGCAGATCGGCCGCCCGACCGCGCTCGTCGGGGCATCGCTCGGCGGCCTGGCCTCGCTCCTCGCCGCCGGGGAGCCGCCGGGTGCGCCGTGCTCCGCCCTCGTTCTCGTCGACATCACCCCGCGGCTCGACCCCGCCGGCCGCGAGCGGATCGGCCGCTTCATGAGCAGCAACCGTGACGGCTTCGCCTCCCTCGAGGACGCCGCCGACGCCGTCGCCGCCTACCTCCCCCACCGCCCCCGGCCCGCCGACGTCAGCGGCCTGGCACGCAACCTCCGTCTCGAGGAGGACGGCCGCTACCACTGGCACTGGGACCCGGCCTTCGTGACCAGCAACTGGCCGCCGCGGAAGTACCAGCAGCCCGAGCGCTACGAGCGGGCCGCGGCCGCGGTCGACGTCCCCATCCTCCTCGTCCGCGGCGCGCGCAGCGAGATCGTCAGCGAGGAGGCCGCACGCGCCTTCCTGCAGGCCGCCCCGTCCGCCGAGTACGTCGACGTCGCCGACGCGGCGCACATGGTCGCCGGCGACCGCAACGACGCCTTCACCACCGCGGTCGTCGAGTTCCTGCGCCGTCGCGTTCTGCGCGACTGACGGCTGCGGCGACGGGGGGCGGTAGCATGCCTGCATGTCCTCCCCCGCACCGCCGCGGAGGCCGGCACGCGAGGTCGTCACCGCGGTCGTCGACCCCGAGATGCCGGTGCTGACCCTCGACGAGCTCGGCGTCATCCGCGCGGTCGACGTCGACGGCGACGCGGTGACCGTCCTCATCACCCCGACGTACACCGGCTGCCCGGCGATCACCGAGATGTGCCAGGACATCGGCGACGCGCTGCGCGGCGCCGGCTACGGGCCCGTCGAGGTGCGCACCGTGCTCTCGCCGCCGTGGAGCACCGACATGATCAGCGAGACGGGGCTGCGCAAGCTCGCCGAGGCGGGGATCGCGCCGCCGCGCCGGATCGATCCGGGACCGCTCCGCCCGCTCCCACTCGCCGCCGCGGTCCCGCGGGCCGGCGTCGTCTGCCCCAACTGCGGCGCCTCCGGCACCGAGGTGCTCTCCGCGTTCGGCCCGACGCCCTGCACCGAGCTGCGCCGCTGTTCGGTGTGCCTCGAGCCCTTCGAGCACGTGAAGGAGATCTAGCCGGAGGCCAGGCGCGGCTCCGGCTCGGAGGTGGCCACCGCGGCGGCGACCGGCGGGCCCGCCGGGGTGCGCCGGGTCGCGGCGGTGCGGCGGCGCGGCCGGGGCGGCGCGAGAACGGGCTCGGGCTCGACGTCGGCCACGGCCGCGGGCACGGCGGCCGCCGCCTCGACCGTCTCCACCGGGGGCGCGGCGCCGCCCTCCATCATCATCATCCCGCCGCCCGCGCCCGCGGTGGCGGGGAGCATGAGCGCCAACAGCGCGCAGAGCGCGGTGCCACCCGCGGTGACGAGGAAGAGGTCGCCGAGCCCCCCTCCGAACGCGGCGGTCTGGACCGCGCCCGCCCAGCCCGCCAGGCCGGAGCCGCTGAGGTGAGGATCGGCGGCGGTCCCGGCAGCGCTGAGCGAGGCCCGGCTCGCGTACTGCTGCGCCATCTGGGTGGTGAGCAGCGAGGTCATCACCGCCAGGCCGAACGCCGACGACACCCGCTGCACGATGTTGCTGACCGCGCTCGCCCGGTTCACCTCCGCGGAGGGCATCCCCGCCATCGAACTGGCCATGATCGGCATGAACGCGACGCCCATGCCGATGTTGCGAACGCACATCCAGAGGACGAGGGTGCCCCGCGGGGTGTCGGGGGTGACGTTGCGCATCAGGTAGGTGCCGTAGGCGACGATCAGGCAGCCGATCGCCGCCGGCCATCGGGCCCCCACCTTGTCGTACGCCTTGCCGGCGAAGGGCATCGTGAGGCCGGTGAGCAGCGCCGGCAGGAGCAGCAGCAGTCCCGCCTGGAGGGCGCCGAGGCCCTCACCCTCCTGGAGGAACAGCGGGATGTAGAAGTACAGCCCGAAGAGCCCCGCCATCAGGAAGGAGATGAGGAGCAGAGAGTTGGTGAAGTTGGGGTACTTGAAGACGTGGACGTCGAGCAGGGGCTCGCGGACGGAGAGCTCGATGATGCCGAAGGCCGCGAGCATGAAGAGCCCGAGGGCGAAGAGCCCGAGCACGCGATACGAGCCCCAGCCCCAGTCCGCCCCCTTCGAGAGGGCGAGGAGCAGGGCGAAGAGGCCGAGGGACACCGTGGTGAAGCCGCCGAAGTCGAAGCGCTGACCGGTGTGGGTCGCGAACTTCGGGAGCACCATCAGCGCCGCGATCAGGCCCAGCGCGCCGATGGGGACGTTGATGTAGAAGATCAGCCGCCAGTTCACGTACTCGACGAGGTAGCCGCCGACGGTGGGGCCGACGGTCGGCGCGAAGAGGACACCGAGCCCGAAGAGCCCCATCGCGACCCCGAGCCGGTTCGGTGGCACGATCTTGTAGAGCATCGCCATCGACACCGCCGGCATCAGCCCGCCACCGATCGCCTGCACGACGCGAAAGAAGAGCAGGCTGTTCAGGCTCCAGGCGATCCCGCAGAGGGCGGAGCCCGCCGCGAAGGCGACGAGGGCGACGTTGTAGATGCGGTCGAGGCCGAAGCGGTCGCCGAGCCAGCCGCTCGCCGGCACCACGACCCCGAGCGCGAGGGTGTAGATCGTCGCGACCCACTGCACCTGGTCGGTGGTCGCGCCGAAGTCGCGCTGCATCGTCGGCACGGCGACGTTGACGATGTCGGTGTCGAGGATCGACATGAACATGCCGACCACCAGCACGGTGAGCGGCACGCCCCACTTGCCCGACCTGAGGTCCTCGTCGGTGCTCGCGCGCGCCCGGCGGCTCACGTCGCTCGACCCCCCTGTCCGATCACGCAGCCCCTCCTCGCGCTGGAGGCCTCAGCATAGCCGAGATCGCGACGCGGTTCCCCCGCGCGTCGGGCTAGACGAGATCGGCCGCGCCGGACCTCCGCGCATCGCGCATTCCCTTCTTCGCCAGCAGGCCGTTGGCGAGGAGCAGCAGCGTCTTGTTGGACGGGGCGCGAAAGCCGCGGGCGGTGTGCGGCGCGTACACCCCGGCATCGGGGCGGTCGCTCGTCAGCCAGCCGGTGTGCTGCCGTACCGCGAGCCCCACCAGCGCGGCGCGGTAGCTGTGGCCGACGAGGCCGGCGCGGCGGCCCCCGGGCGGGAGCGCCGCGCCCGAGGTGGTGATCCGGATCCCGTCGGGGCCCCCCGATCCCACCGCCACGGGGAGCGCGGCCGGGTACCCGTCCGCCTCGATCCAGGCGAGCAGGACGTGGTCGAGGGCGCGCAGCCGCGCCGCGGCGCGGAGGCTGTCGAGCCGCGGCCCCGCGCCCTTCGCCGGCGGCGGCTGCGGCGCCGGCGCGTCGACCGGCAGCGGGTCACCGCTCACCTCGGGTCCACCTCGGCAGCCGAGGTCGGGCCAGGTGACGATCCGGGTGACCGTGACGTCGACGACGAGGCGGTCCTGGTAGTACTCGCGCAGCCAGCGGTCCCAGAAGCGCCCGGTCCGCGGCGGGCCCATGAAGCGTTCGCTCCGCGAGCCGACCTCGCGCTGGAGCGCCTCGAGGTCGAGGCGGCGCGCGGTCGCCGTCCCCTGGACGTGGACGAACATCGCGCTCTCGGAGAAGCCGTGCTCGCGCGCGTGGTAGCTGAGGGCGACCCGGGGGTCACGGCGGATGCGCTCGAGCTTGCGCCCGAACCCGACCGAGGTGGTGAAGCCGACCGTCCCCGCCTCGCGATCGCGCAGGCCGATCGGCGACACCGGGGTGACCACCGCACCGCCCGCGGGGGTGGCGTAGCTGAGCACGGCGGTGAGATCGGACGCGAGGACGTCGTCGACGGCGTCGCTCCAGGTGACCGGCATCGCCGGGGATTCTAGGGGGGCGGCGCGTCCTCCACGAGGAGCTCGAGGGGACCGCGGAAGGCGATGTTCGGATGGAAGCGAAGCCGCTGATCGGGCACGAGGCGCAGCCGGGGACGGCGGGACATGAGCTCCTCGAGGGCGAGCCGGGCCTCGAGCCTGCCGAGGGCGGCGCCGAGGCAGTAGTGGGCGCCCTTCCCGAAGCTCAGCGCGCGGTGGGCGTCGGTGCGGTCGAGGTCGAAGCGGTCCGGGTCGGCGAACACCGTCGGGTCGCGGTTGCAGGCGGCGAGCCAGAGGAAGAGCTTCGTCCCGGCGGGGAGGTCGATCCCGCCGAGGGTCGTGGCACGGGTCGTCACCCGGCGCCACACCGGAACCGAGGTGTCGTAGCGCAGGGTCTCGTCGACGGCCGCCCCGATCCGCAGGGGATCGGCGACCAGCGCGTCCCAGCGGGCCGGGGCCTCGAGGAGCCGGCGCACCGCGTTGCCGATCAGGCCGGTGGTGGTCTCGTGCCCGGCGAAGCTCAGCGAGAAGAGGATCGAGGTGATCTCGGCCCCGGTGAGCTGATCGGGGGCCTCGTCGTGGATGGCGCAGAGATCGCTCGTCAGGTCGTCGGCGCGTTCGTCCATCCGCAGGGCGACGAAGTCGCGGAGGAAGCCGCGGTAGGCGGCCATGTTCGTCGCGATGTCGACCTGGGTCTCGGGCGGCGGACGGCCCCAGCTCAGCTCCGCGCGGTAGCCGCACCAGCGTTTGAGCTGCGCCCAGTGCTCGGACGGCAGGCCGATGAGGGCGAACATCACCCTCGCGGGCAGCGGATGGGCGACGGTGGCGACGAGGTCGAACCGCGGGTGACCCTCGACGCCGTCGAGGAGCTCGTGGGTGGTGGTGCGGATGGTGTCCGCCATCGCGTCGACCCGGCGCGGGGTGAAGGCGCGCGCGGCGGGGCGGCGCAGGCGGGCGTGGTCCGGAGGGTCGAGGCTCACCATCGACGGCTGCGGCCGGTGGCCGCCGGCGCGGAGGATCTCCTGGGCCTCGGGCACGATCGGGACGAGCGGGAGCTGGGTGTTCGCCGCCGAGTACACGTCGGGGTGACGGAAGACCTCGTCGATGAGGCCGTGCTCGAGGACGACGACGTGGTCGAGGCTCGGCGCGTAGAAGAGCGGCCGGCTCTCCACCGCGAGCGCCTCGAGGACGCGCATCGGCTCGGCGAGGTACTCGGGCGACAGCGGATCGAAGTCCGCCTCGACCGGGCAGCCCGGCGGTGCCTCCCGGATCACGTCGTCTCTCCGTGTCGGTCGCGGTGCGCCGTCAGCGCCCGGTCGACGAGCGCGCCGGCGGCGCCGAGGTGGTCGGCGGGGTCGAGCGCGGCGTCGACGTCCGCCTCGGAGAGATGCTCGCGCACCGCGGGGTCGTTGACCAGCACCTCGCGCAGCCCGACCCCGCGCTCCGCGCCGGCGCGCGCCAGGTCGCGCACGAGCGCGTGGGCGGCGCCGCGGCCGAGCGCGGGTGCGAGCCGCCCGGCGACGCTCTCCGCCATCAGCGCGGCGCCGCCCGCGGCGAGATTCGCACGCATGCGCGCCGGGTCGACCCGCAGCGCTGCGAGCATCCCGCGCCCGTGGGCGGCGGCGCCGCCGGTGATCCGGAGCAGGTCGCGCAGCGTGTCCCACTCGGCGTGCCAGGCGCCGGCGGCACGCTCGTGCTCCTGGGGCATCGCCGCGAGAACGGTGGCGACGAGCCCGGGCGCCCTGCGGGCCGCGGCGACGGTGAGCACCGCGTGCACCGGGTTGCGCTTCTGGGGCAGGGACGACGACCCGCCCTCGGCTTCCCGCACCTCGGCCACCTCGGTCTGGGCGAGGAGCTCGACGTCGAGCGCGACCTTCCCGAGCACCCCGCACGCCGTCCCGAGCGCCGCGGCGAGCTCGGCGACGCGCACCCGGTCGGTGTGCCAGGGCAGGAGCGGCTCGGCGAGGCCGAGCTCGGCGGCGAGCCGCCGGGCCACCTCGGGCCCGGCGGCGCCGAGCGCTCCGAGCGTCCCCGCGGCGCCACCGAGCTGCACCGCGAGTCGGCGCTCGCGGATCCGGTCGAGGCCGGCACGGGCCTCGTCGAGGGCGACCATCCAGCCCGCCGCGCGCAGGCCGAAGGTCGTCGGCAGCGCCTGCTGGAGCAGGGTGCGCGCCGCCATCGGCGTGTCCCGGTGGGCCTGCGCGAGCTCGGCGCAGCGGTCGGACGCGGCGCCGAGATCGGCGGCGATCAGGGCGAGCGCCCTCCGGGCGGTGAGCATGAGCGCGGTGTCGAGGACGTCCTGGCTCGTGGCCCCGCGGTGGAGGTGGGGCCGGGCCGTGGCCGGGAGGCATTCCTCGAGGGCGGCGACGAGCGGAACGACCGGGTTGCCGGCGCCGAGCGCGCGGCGGCCGATCGCGTCGACGTCGATCCGTATCTCCCGGCAGGCGGTGGCGATCTCCGCGGCGGCGGCCGCGGGCACCACCCCTGCGCCCGCGGCCGCGGCGGCGAGCGCCGCCTCGACCTCGAGCATCGAGCACAGCCAGGCGCCGTCGGACACCGCCGAGTCGACCTCCGCCGAGCCGAAGAGCGGGCCGACGAGCCCCTGGGGGACGGGCGGAGGACCGCCGCCCTCAGAGGTCGAGGAAGACGGTCTCATCGTCGCCCTGGAGGTGGATGTCGAAGCGCAGCCCGTCCCCCTCCGGGACGGCCACCAGGGTGGCCCGCGCGGCGGGGTCGGGGAGCGAGCGGAGCACGGGGTCGGCGGCGTTCGCCTCGGCCTCATCGGGGAAGTACACGCGGGTGACGAGCCGGCGGAGCAGACCGCGGGCGAACACCGACACGTCGAGGTGCGGCGCTCCGGCGCCGCCGGCCGCCGGCTTCCTGGTGACGACGGCGAAGCCGCCGTCGCCGGCGGTGGCGCACTGGGCGAAGCCGGGAACGGGATCGGCCTGCCAGGTCTCGATCAGCGCGTCGGTGACCTGCTCCGCGACGCCGTCGAGAACCCGTCCGCGCAGCCGCACCGCCCCGGGCGTCCCCGGGGCAACCACCTCGGCGCCGGCCGCCCAGGGGAGGGCGAGGGCGAAGAACGGGCCGACCGTCTGGGAGGGGGTCTCGCCGAGCACGATGTCGAAGACGTAGCCGAGCGCCCAGCCGGGCTCCGTGACCTCCTCCGACCAGCGTGCGACGAGGCGGCCGCGGGCGGCGGCGGACGGGACCGATGCGGTGATCGGGTCGTGGTCGAGGAGGGGATCGCCGGGAAAGTACATCTGGGTGACCAGCCGCTGCGCGAAGGTGCGGCCGAGCACCGAGAAGTGCACGTGTGCCGGCCGCCAGGCGTTGGGGTGGTTCCCCCACGGATAGGCGCCGGGGCGGATGGTCGTGAAGCGGTAGACACCGCCGGCGTCGGTGACGCAACGCCCCGCGCCACGGAAGTGGGGATCGAGCGGCGCGGGGTGGTCGTCGGCGTCGTGGGCGTACCGGCCGGCGGCGTTCGCCTGCCAGATCTCGACGAGGGCTCCGACGAGCGGCCTCCCGGACTCGTCGCGCACCGTCCCGGTGAGGACGATCCGCTCGCCGAGGGGGTCGCCGCCGAGGCCGCGGGTGAGGTCGGAGTCGGCCGGGGTCACCCGGTCCGCCCCGGGCACGGGGCCGGCGGTCCAGGCGATCCCGGGGGGGAGTGGCACCAGGGGCCGCCGCGGCGCCCGCAGCCGCGTCGACGCGTAGGGCGGGTAGAGCACCGGCGGCTGCACACGGGCGGCGTCACGCACGCCGGTATCATGCCCGCCCCGATGGGCTCGACACGCCAGGTCGCGGACAGGCCGGCGCGGACCCAGGTGGCGATCGTCGGAGCGGGTCCGGCCGGGCTGATGCTCGCCCACCTGCTCCATCTGGCCGGGGTCGACTCCGTCGTCATCGAGGCGCGCAGCCGCGAGCACGTCGAGCAGCGGGTGCGCGCGGGGGTGCTCGAGCAGGGGACGGTCGACCTGCTCGTCGAGAGCGGCGCCGGCGAGCGGCTGCTGCGCGAGCGCCTGGTTCACCAGGGCATCGAGCTGCGCTTCGACGGCCATCGTCACCGCATCGACCTCAGCGGACTCACCGGCGGCCGCACGATCAGCGTGTACGGCCAGCAGGAGGTCGTGAAGGACCTGATCGCCGCCCGCCTCGCGGCCGGCGGCCCGCTCCTCTTCGAGGTCGAGGACGTCACTCTCGAGGGGATCGAGAGCGAGCTGCCCGTCGTCTCCTTCCGCCACGGCGGCGCCGCACACCGGCTCGAGTGCACCGCGATCGCCGGCTGCGACGGCTTCCACGGCGTCTGCCGCCCGTCGATCCCGCGCGGCGTGCTGCGCGAGCACGCGCACGAGTATCCCTTCGCCTGGCTGGGGATCCTCGCCGCGGTCGCCCCCTCGACCGAGGAGGTCGTCTACAGCCGGCACGAGCGCGGCTTCGCGCTCCACAGCATGCGCTCGCCGCGGGTCAGCCGCCTCTACCTGCAGGTCGACGCTACCGACGCCCTCGACGCCTGGCCGGACGACCGCATCTGGTCGGAGCTGCAGGTCCGCCTCGCCGTCGACGGCTGGACGCTCCACGAGGGGCCGATCATCGAGCGGACGATGGCCCCGCTGCGGAGCTTCGTCGCCGCGCCGATGCAGCACGGCCGGCTCTACCTCGCCGGGGACGCGGCGCACATCGTGCCGCCCACCGGCGCCAAGGGGATGAACCTCGCGATCGCCGACGTCCGGGTCCTCGCGCGGGGGCTCGTCGAGCTCTGCCGCGGCCTCGGCACCACCCTCCTCGACGCCTACTCGGAGACCCGGTTGCGCCATGTCTGGCAGGCGCAGCAGTTCTCCGGGTGGATGACCTCGGTGCTCCACCGCCTCCCCGCGGACGGCGACTGGCAGGCACGGCTGCGGCTCGCGGAGCTGCGCTACACGGTCGGCTCCCGCGCCGCGAGCACCAGCCTCGCGGAGCGCTACGTCGGGTACGACGCCGACTAGCCCGCTTCGCGCTTGCACCCCCGACCTGGATCCCGCACGATGCGGTGCACACCGTCGGCGCCTTCCGTACCGTGAGCGCCGGGCAGGGAGGGAGTCGTTGCCGACGCCGCACCGAGGGCGCCTTCGCCTCGCCGCCGCCGCGCTCGTCCTCGCCGCCGCGGCGGTCGGCTGGGTCGGCGCGCCGCCGCCCGACGCCACGGTGGCCTGGGCCCCTTCGGGGTCGGCGCCGATCCATCCAGGGGTGCAGCTGCTCAACCTCGGCGCCCAGTGCACCGCCGGCTTCGTCGTGGTCGACTCCGGCCACATCCTCCTCGCCGAGGCGGCGCACTGCCTCAGCGTCGGGACCCCGCGCGGTGCCGAGGGCGACGGCTGCACCGCCGAGTCACTCCCCCTCGGGACCCCCGTCGACATCGCCGGCGCGCCCCATCGGGGCACCCTCGCGTACAGCGCATGGATCGCGATGCGGCTCGCCCGCGAGGCCGATCCCGACCGCTGCGCGGACAACGACCTCGCCCTCGTCGCCGTCGACCCTCGCGACTACCCGCTCGTGAACCCCAGCGTCCCGGTGTGGGGCGGACCCGTCGCCCTGAGCCCGGGGGTCCGCACCGGCGAGGCGGTCTTCGGCTACGGCGGCTCCGAGCTCGGTCTCGGGCTCGCGGCGCTCGCCCCGCGCCAGGGCCAGAGCGTCGGCGATTCCGGCCACGGCTGGAGGCACGACGTCGTCATCGCGCCCGCGGGCACCCTCGGCGACAGTGGCAGCCCCTTCCTCGACCCCACCGGCGCCGCGCTCGGACCGCTCGCGAGCATCGAGGTGAGCCCGGTGCCGGGCAGCAACGGCATCGGCGACCTCGCCCGCGAGCTCGACTACGTGCGCCTGCACTCCCGGCTCCGCCGCGCCCAGCTCGCGCTCGGGACCGAGCCCTTCACCGGGCACCGGTAGCGCGACCGCCGGCTCCCGCCTACCCTATGAGGCCGCCGCGCAGGCAGGCGGGTTGGAGGGAGTCAGATGGTCGCTGCAGCGCCACGGCAGAGCATCATGGTCGGAGACGTCCGGCTGACCTACCTTCCCGACGGGGAGACGCGGCTCGCACCGACGGCCTTCTTCCCGGCGTCCACCGAGGAGGGATGGAAGCTCCATCCCGAGTGGCTCGACGGCGACGGCCTGCTGCTGGCGAGCCTCGGCGGCCTCCTCGTCGAGACCGGCGACCGCCGGGTGCTCATCGACACCGGTTTCGGCCCGCGCCACGCGGAGTTCCCCGGCTTCGGCCCCTTCGACGGCGGGAAGCTGCTCCAGAGCCTGGCCGAGCACGGGCTCGACGCCGGCCAGATCGACACGGTGGTGTTCACCCACCTCCACCTCGACCACGTCAACGCCTCGGTGCGCCGCGAGGGCGACGGCTGGGCCCTCGCCTTCCCCAACGCCACGTTCCTCGTCCGGGACTCCGAGTGGCACCACTGGGTGGGGAAGAACGACCCCGCGGGGATGTACGAGGAGACCGAGATCGCGATCCGCGACCGGGTCGACCTCTGCGACGCCGACACCGCCGTGGCGCCCGGGGTCACGCTGGTCTCGACCCCCGGGCACACCCCGGGGCACACCTCGGTCGTCATCGCGTCGGGCAACGACCGCGCGATCGTGCTCGGCGACGTCCTCCACTGCCCGGTCCAGCTCGAGGAGGAGGAGTGGGGGTGCGTCTTCGACGTCGACCCCGTCCTCGCCCGGCAGACCCGCGATCGGATGCTCGCCGAGCTCGAGGGCTCGGGGACGATCGCGGCCGGCGGCCACTTCTCGGACTTCACGTTCGGGCGCTGCATGCGCGGCGAGGGCCGGCGGGTGTGGAGCGTCCACCGGGCGATGGCGGGGACGGGCTGACCGTCCCGGCACGGGCGCGGCCGGACACCGAGGTCGTCCACGACCCCGGCACCTACGTCCGGGGGATGCCCCACGACGCCTTCGCGCGGCTGCGCGGCCGCGAGGCGGTGAGCCGGGTCGAGGAGCCCGCGTTCGATCGCTGGCCCGCCGGGCCGGGGTTCTGGGGGGTGTGGCGGCACGCCGACGTGAAGCGCGTGCTCCGCACTCCCGAGCTCTTCAGCTCCCATCTCGGCGCCACCCAGATCCGCGACCCGGCGACCACCGCCGACCTCGCCGAGATGCGCCGGAGCATGCTGAACATGGACCCGCCCGAGCACAGCCGGCTGCGCGGCCTGCTCGCGCGGGCCTTCACCCCGCGCGCGGTGGCGCTCCTCGAGCACCGCATCGAGGAGCGCGCGCGGGGTCTCGTGGACTCCGTCGCCGGGGACGGCGGCTGTGACTTCGCGCAGGCCGCCGCCGACCTTCCGCTGCTCACCCTCGCCGACGTCCTCGGCGTCCCCGAGAGCGACCGCCACCTCCTCTACGACTGGGCCAGCCGCGTGATCGGATACCAGGACGAGGAGTACGCCGCCATCGACGTCACCGACCGCGCCGCGGCGACGCCGATGGCCCGAGCCGCGCTCGCGGTGCGTCCCCGGCCGGACGCGGAGGGACGGATGCCGAATCCCCGCACCCGCTCCGGCATCGCCGACCTCTACGCCTACGCTGCGGAACTCGCCGCACACCGACGCCGGCATCCCGGCGACGACGTCATGTCCAGCCTCCTCCACCAGGTCGACGCCGAGAACGGTCGGGTCAGCGCCGGTGAGTTCGAGAACCTGTTCTGGCTCTTCGCGGTCGCGGGCAACGAGACGCTCCGGAACGGCATCCCCGGCGGGATGATCGCCCTGCTCGAGAACCCGGGCGAGCTCGCCGCGCTCTCCGCCGATCGCTCGCTGCTCGGCACCGCCGTCGACGAGATGCTCCGCTGGTGGTCACCGGTGATCCACTTCCGCCGCACCGCGACCCGCGACTGCGACATCGCCGGCCACCCGATCCGCGCCGGGGAGAAGGTCGTCGTCTATCTCGCGAGCGCCAACCGCGACGGGCGGGCCTTCGCCGATCCCGACGCGTTCCGGGTGGCGCGCACCCCGAACGATCACCTCGCCTTCGGCCAGGGCCCGCACTTCTGCCTCGGAGCCCACCTCGCCCGCTGCCAGATGCGCGCCCTCTTCGCCACGGTGCTCGACCGGTTCGAGACCGTCGAGCTCGACGGGGAGGTCGTGCGGCTGCGCTCGAACTTCCAGAACGGGATCAAGCACCTACCGGTGCGCTGGCGGCGGCGCCGCTGAGCGCCGGTCGCGCCCGGCTCCTCAGCGGTCGCCGTCCACCGGTTCCAGCCAGGATGCGGACCACCCCGCCAGGCGGCAGACGTGCCAGGCTCGCCACACGTGGTCGGCGGGAGGTGCATACCGCGCGAACAGCCGCCTCTCGCACTCGGAACAGATCATCCGCAGGACCTCCCCCGGTACGAACCGCGTCCGCCTGAGCGGATTCGGGTGTCCGCACGTCCGGCAGATGATCGTCACCAGCGCGTCCATGCGATCGTCCCCCACGCGAGTTCTGCAGCGACACGGCGCGGCTCGTAGAGGTCTCCACGGCGCCGGGATCGGCGCCGTGGAGACCCTCACACGAGGCCTCGACGTGGGCTAGAACAGCGAGGTGATCTCCTGCAGGATCCGGGTGAGGAGATCGATCAGGCTCTGAAGG
The DNA here is from genome assembly GCA_035544475.1 of Candidatus Dormiibacterota bacterium. GTDB lineage: Bacteria > Chloroflexota > Dormibacteria > Aeolococcales > Aeolococcaceae > CF-96. The sequence goes on from DATKEY010000247.1 coordinate 33,752, forward strand.
CCGGGGAGGCCGGGGAGGCCCGGCAGGCTCACCGGAGGGACGGGGAGGCTCACCGGAGGCAACGGCAGGCCCACCGGCGGCGTCGGCAGGCTCACCGGAGGCGTCGGCACGCTCACCGGGGGCGTCGGCAGGCTCACCGGGGGCGTCGGCAGGCCCACCGGGGGCGTCGGCTGACCCGTACCGCCGGAGGAGTTCAGCGAATGGCCGGCGAGAAAGGCGTACATCGCGCCGGTCTCGTCGGGACCGGACGGGTCCGAGTACTGCTCGCAGGAGCAGCCGCCCGACCAGGCGTGACTCATGCTGGGGATGTACCAGGACTCGATCAGCGGGTTCCCCGAGGGGCCGTTGTAGTCGGTGACGGTGTACGAGACCCCGCCCGCCGACGTCCCATTCCGCGTGGAGCTCGCCGAGGTGGCGACGGAACCCGACTGGACGAGGTTGTCGCTCGTCTGCCACTGCTCCACGATGGTGGTCTGGTCCGACGGCGCCACGATTTTGTCCTGGCCGCCCTGGAACGTGATCACCGGCACCACACGGGCGTACGAGCCCATTGCCGCATGGGCGTTCTGCCCCGACTGCGTCCCCGTCAGCTGCGGAGCGATCATCCCGCTCCCGCCATAGTCGAGGCCGGAGCCGATCCCGATCGCGGCGTAGAGGTCGGGATAGGTCACTCCCATGACGTCCGCCATGGCGCCGCCGGCGGAGAAGCCCAGGACGTAGGTCCGGTTCGGATCGATGCTGTAGTGGCTCTGCGCCCACTGGGTGAGCCCGGCGATGATCGACGGCTCGCCCGATCCGCGCTGCATGTGCTGGTTCTGGAACCAGTTCCAGCAGCTCATGGGATTGGCGTTCGAGTCCTGCTGTGGGTACACGACGATGAAGTCGTCTGCCTCGGCGAGATTGTCGAGCGCGGTCAGCTGGCGCATCACGTCCGCCGTCTCGGTGCATCCGTGCAGGGCGACGACGAGCGGCACCTGCGTGCCCTGGTGGTAGGTCGACGGAACGTAGGTCAGGTAGGTCCGGCTGCCGGCGGAGTTCGAGTAGGTGCCCGAGGAGAGCGTGCCCGTGCCGGCGTGCGCGACGGTGGACTGCCCCGACACTGCGACGACACCCGCGCAGAGAGGGACCAGCGACAGCGCGACGAGGCGCCGTGCGGAGACGCTCCGCGCGGTGCGCAGGGCACGCTGAAGTCGATGCGGCATGGTGATCATCCTTGTGAGCGATTGGGGCCAGCGAGGCAGTGATCGCTGACCGTTATCAGTCGCGACAGGGAGATCCTAGGGGCGCAATCGCACCGGGCCGTGGAGGAAAACGAGAATCCCCCACTCCTGTTTTTGAGGGAACCTCAGTCCTCGAGTTCCCCGGCGGCCACGCGCAGCAGGTCCTCGGTCCTCGTGAGCTTCACCCGGGGGCGGCCCCGGGGCTCGCCGAGCGCCTTCTCGTGGCGGTCGATCGCCTCCCACCCGGCGTAGGTGACGAGCCGGGGCTGTCGCTCGCGGAGCCGCGCCTCGAACGTCTCGGAGTCGTCGACGGAGGGCGCGGGAAGGCGTCCCGCGTCGGCGTCCTCGAGGAGGGCGTCGACCGTCTCCTGCGCGCACTTCTTGTTGGTGCCGATCACCCCTGTGGGACCGCGCTTGATCCAGCCGGTCACGTACACCCCGGGGATCTCGCCGCCGGTGCCGAGCACCCGCCCGCAGCTGTTGGGAATCACGCCCCTGCCGGTGTCGAAGGGCACCCCGGGGAGGGGCACGCCGCTGTAGCCGATGGCGCGCATCACCAGCCCGCACTCGATCGTCTCGGTCCGGTCGGTGGCGCGGGCCCGGAGCGAGCCGTCGTCGCCGCGGACCAGCCGGTTGCGGACCACGGTCAGCGACTCGACCCGGCTCTCGCCGTGGATCTCCACCGGGGACACGAGGAAGCGGAGAACGATCCGCCGCCGCTTCCCGGCGGAGGGGCGCGCGGCGTACCCGCGGAGCACCTCGAGGTTGCGCTGGGCGGTCTGGTCCGGCGCCTGCTCGCGGCTCTCGGGATCGATCTCGAGGTCGGTGGGGTCGACGGCGACGTCGGCGTCCGAGAGCTCGCCGAGCTCGCGCAGCTCCGGGGTGGTGAACGCCGCCTGCTCGGGGCCGCGCCGGCCGAGGACGACGATCTCGCGGACGCGGTGCTCGGCGAGCACCTCGAGCGCGTGGTCGCTCACGTCGGTCACGGCGAGCTCGTCCCGGGTGAGGCAGAGCATCCGGGCGACGTCCATGGCGACGTTGCCGTTGCCGATGACGACCGCGCGCTCGCAGCTCAGGTCGAAGACGAGGTCGCGATAGTCGGGATGGCCGTTGTACCAGCCGACGAAGTCGGTCGCCGCCCAGCTCCCGGGGAGGTCCTCGCCGGGGATGCCACTGCGCCTGTCGGTCTGGGCCCCGACCGCGTAGACGACGGCGTGGTAGTGCTCGGCGAGATCCTCGTGGGTGACGTCGGAGCCGAGCTCGACGTTGCCGAACATCCGGAACCCGGGTTGGGTGGCGGTGCGCTCGTAGATGCGGCTCACCGACTTCAGCTTGGGATGGTCGGGGGCGACACCGCTGCGCACCAGCCCCCACGGCGTGGTGAGGCGCTCGAACATGTCGACGCGGACGCGGTGAGCCTTGTCGGTGAGCAGGTGCTCGGCGGCGTAGAAGCCGGCGGGGCCGGAGCCGACGACGGCGACCCGCAGCTCGGCGCCGCCGGCGCCGTTGGAGGGGGGCATGCGCCCCATTGTCGCGGGACGCGCCCCGCCCATGCCTCCGGCCGGCGCCGCCCGTGCGTTCGTCCGGGTCAGCCGAGGAGGGCTTCGGGCACCTCCACGACCCGCGAGCGCAGCCACTCGCCGAGCCCCTTCGCCTGGGGGTCGAAGCGGGTCGAGGACGCCACCCCCTCGCCGAGGAGGCCGACGACGACGAAGTTCAGCGCCCGCACCCGGGGAAGCTCGTACCGGCGCACCTCGAGCCCGGCCGCCTCGGGGAGCAGCTCGCCGAGCCGGTCGGCGGTGAGGTGCTCGCGCAGCCACGCCCACGCCGGCTCGCTCACCGCCCACACGCCGATGTTCGCGTTGCCGCCCTTGTCGCCCGAGCGCGCGCCGCAGATCCGGCCGAGGGGCACGCGGACCGCCGGCCCATCCCGGAGCGGCGCCGGCGCGGGCCCGTGGTCGAGCTCGAGCTGCGCCGGGGCGGCCTCGGTGTGCGGCACCTCGACCCGGGAGCCGTCGGGGAGGACGACGCTCTGCACCACCGCCCCGGCCGGGACCAGCGCCGGCCAGTACACGCCGTAGGCGGTCTCGCCGGTCGGCGGCGAGGTCGGGAAGAACCCCGCGTAGCTCGCGAGCGCGAGCTCCATCGTCGCGTTCGAGAAGGCGCGGCCCACCCGGCGCGGGTCGGGATCCTTGACGGTGATCCGCAGCTGCGCGGTCGCCGCCTCGTTGCTGTCGGCGTCGGGACGGTCGGTGCGGAGCAGGCGGACGTCGGTCTCGGCAAACCGGTCGCGACCGCCGAGGATCCCGAAGAGCAGCGTCTCCGCGTGCGCCGCCTTCTCCTCGATGTCGAGGCCGGTGAGCACGAAGGTCATCGTGTTGCGATAGCCGCCGAGGTAGTTGAGGCACACCTTGAGGGTCGGTGGCGCCGGCTCGCCGCGCACGCCGTCGAGGCGCACCCGGTCGGGCCCTTCCTGGGTGACCCGGACGCTGTCGAAGCGCGCGATGACGTCTGGGTTCGCGTACGCAGGGGCGCCGATCTCGTAGAGCAGCTGCGCGGTCACCGTGCCGACCGACACCAGGCCGCCGGTGCCGGGGTGCTTGGTGATCACGCTGCTGCCGTCATGCGCTACCTCGGCGATCGGGAAGCCCGGGTATCGGCGATCGGTGATCTCGTCAAGGAACGAGTAGTTGCCGCCGGTAGCCTGCGGTCCGCACTCGATGACATGCCCCGCGACGAGAGCGCCGGCCAGCGCGTCGAAGTCGCCGCGACGCCAGCCGTGCCACCAGGCCGCCGGGCCGATCACGAGCGAGGCGTCGGTGACACGCGGGCAGACCACCACGTCCGCCCCGGCTTCGAGCGCCGCCGCGATTCCCCAGCCGCCCAGGTAAGCGTTCGCGGTCGCCGGCTTTGCCCCAAGGTCGGCGAACGGCTGACCAGTATCGAGATTTGCCAGGTCGTGGCCTGCGGCGCGCAACTCGTCCAGGCTGGATAGCAGAT
>DATKEY010000248.1:0-9318 GCA_035544475.1 Candidatus Dormiibacterota bacterium
CCCGGACCGGGTCAGCGGCACACCGGGCCGGCGTCAGTGCGTCTGGGCCCAGCCGAAGTACTGGTCCGAGCTCACGAGCATGGCGGCGAGCTGGTCGTCGCGCATGCCGCTCTCCACTCGCCCCTGCCAGTAGGCGAGGCCCTGGGGATCGGGCGTTCCGAGGTGGTACTGGGTGAAGAGGCGGCCGACCGTCTGCCCCGCCCACTCCTGGCTGTACGCGAAGTCCAGGGTGAGCCGCCAGCGCGGCCCGCCCGTCATGAGGAAGTCGTGCCAGTACGCGGCCCCGGGGGCGTCCGCGGCGCGGCCGAGGAGGCTCTGGTAGACGGCCGCGATGAAGCTGTCGACGTTGCCGTTGCCGAACTGCGGGTTTGCGAACCACTCGTCCGACCCGGTGAGTGAGGCGGCGAGCTGCTCGGGGGTCATGCCCCCGGCCAGCCGGCCGACCCAGTAGGCGAGGCCCGGGGCGTCGGCCGGGCGGTGCATCACCTTCTGATAGAGCGCGCCGACCACCGTCGAACGGTATCCGTCGGTCTGGGTGAGCGGGAAGGCGACGGTGTCCCGGGTCGACCCGGCGTCGAGCTGCGAAGCCCAGTACGCCTCCCCGTTCGGGTCGCCGCTTCCGACCAGGTCGGTGTAGAGGTGCTGGACGTAGCGCGCGTTCGGCCCGGCGGCGCCGGAGGTGCCGTTCGCCGTCGCCCCGGGTGCCGCGCCCGGGCTGTTCGTGGTGCCGCGCGCGTGGCTGACGCTCGGGGTGTGACTGGCACCGTGGGTGCCGGTGGCTCCGCCGGCGGTCGTGGTGGCGCCGGCCGAGTGCGTCGCGCTCTGGGTGTGCCCGGCGCCCGGCGAGGTGATCGCGCCGCGGGCGTGGCTGACCCCCGGGGTGTGCGCCGTGTGTGGCGTTCCCGTCCCGGGTGGGGGCGGGGTGGCGGCGACGGCGCCCGACGTGGAGCGCATCACCCCGACCCCGAGCACCGTCCCGGCGATGACGAGGACGAGCGCCGTCGTCCGGCGTCGCGTGCGAACAGAGGGAAACCGCCACATGACCTGATCCTCCCTTCCTGTGCAGGCCCAGCCGCCTGCATCCCGAAGATCAACGCACGCCGGGCGCCGAAGCTTGCTCCGTCGTCGAAACCGGTCCGGGCGGGCTCAGGCGGCCTCCGCAGGCGGCCCGAGGTCGAGGAGGAGGGGAGGGGAGAGGAGGTCCTCGACGATCTTCAGCTCGACGACCTCGAGGAGGACCGGGAGCGAGTTCGGGGCCTCGATGAAGGGCCGCGCCGCGGGGGCGTGGGCCACGATGTGGTCGATCAGCTCGGTGCGGCGCTCGGGGTCCTCGACGGGGTGGGCGCGCCCGGTGCCCTGGATCCAGCGCGAGGGGTTGCCGGGGGAGCACATGAACGCGACCCGGGGATCCTGCTCGATGCCGCGGTGGAGCCGGGTCTCACGGAAGACGGTGAGCACGAGCCGGATGCGCTCGCCCTCGAGGATGGTCGCGAAGAACACCCCGGCGGCGTGGGGTCCGGCCGGCAGGGTGGTCGCCAGGGTCGCGATCTCGTAGCCGCGCAGCGCCCAGAGAGCTCGATCGAGGTCGGCGCGGGTCGGGCTCATGTACGGCATGGTACGGAGTTCTGTCACTGGAGATCACAGGGTCCCCGCCGGGCTGTAACGGCGCGCGTCACCGGAGCCGGGCGCCTCTACGATCTGGCCGAGATGGCGATCCTTCCGCAGCTCCGGCACGCCGACAGCGACCAGCTCGAGCTCCTCCACCGGGTGAGCGGCGTGCTCGGAGGGTCGCCGGACATGGACGCGACGATGGACTCGGTCCTGCGCGCGATCGTCCTCGTCCTGCCCTTCGACACCGCGAGCCTCTTCCTCCTCGACCGCGACGGGAACCTCCGGGTGTGCGCCGCGGCCGGCTACGAGCTCGACGGCCGTGACCCGCGGGTCTTCCCCGTCGGCACGGGCGTTGTGGGCTGGGTGGTCGCCAACCGCGCCGCCGCCCTCGTCGTCGACTCCGAGCGCGACGGACGCTTCGACGCCCTCGACGGGCGCACCCCACGCTCCATGATCGCCGTCCCGCTCATGATCGGCGAGCGCATCCTCGGCTCCCTCTGCCTCGTCCGCCGGGCGCCGGCGGCGCCCTTCGTCGAGGCCGACACCACCCTGGTGGCGACGATCGCGAACAGCGCCGCGCTCGCGCTCGAGAACGCCCGGCTCAACGAGCAGGAGCGGGCGCTCCGGCTTCGCCTCGAGGAGCTCAACCAGCTCTACGCCCAGGAGCGCCGGCTCGTCGAGCAGCTCGAGCGCCACGACCGGGTGTACAGCTCGGTGGTGAGCACCGTGTCCCATGAGCTGCGCACCCCGCTGATGGGGATCCAGGGCTTCGCCCGGATGATTCGCGACGGCGACGTCGAGGCCGAGGAGGTGCGCGACTTCGCCGCCGAGATCCACGACAACGCGGTGCGCCTGGGCCGCTACGTCTGCGGCATCCTCTCCGAGGACGCGGTGCAGCAGCGCCACGTCACCCTCGAGCTGCGCGAGGTGCGGCTCCGGCCCCTCGTCGACCGGGTGCTGCGCTCCTTCGTCCCCATGACCCGCGGCACCCACCAGCTCGTCAACGACGTCCCCGCCGACCTCCCATCGGCGCGCGGCGACTCCGACCGGCTCACCCAGATCGTGTCCAACCTCGTGAGCAACGCGGTGAAGTACAGCCCCATGGGCGGCCGGGTGCGGGTGTGGGGACGGCCGGTCGACGGCGGCAGCGTCGAGCTCGTGGTCGACGACGAGGGCATCGGCATCCCCGACGAGTCCCACTCGCGGATCTTCGAGCGCTTCTACCGGGTGGCGACGCCCCAGACCCGCGGGATCAGCGGCGCCGGCGTCGGGCTGTCCATCGTGAAGGGCCTCGTCGACCTCCATGGCGGCAGCATCGCCGTCGAGTCGGAGTCGGGACGGGGCAGCAGCTTCCGGGTCCGGCTTCCGCAGTGGGTGTACTTCCCGCCCGCCGCCGACTACGGCGAGCTCCGCGCCCTCACCCACCCCTCGCGCTGACCCTCTCGGGACCCCCGCGCGCCACTCGACGCTACGCTGTCGGCGTGCATGCACCAGGTCCCCGCCGGCTGACCCGTCGCGACCCCGTGCCGGCGGCGGCCGACGCCGGAGCCGAGCAGCGCCGGCTCGAGGCGACCGTCGCCCGGCTCCGTCTGGAGCTCGCACGGCTGCGGGGCGAGGTCGACGACGACGTCCCGATCGACCCGGTCGCGACGCCGGCGGAGGACGACGAGCCCGGGCCCCCCGCAGCCGGTGCCGACGCCGTCGCCGCCGCCGAGGAGCGGGTTCGCCTCCTCGCCGAGGAGCTCGGCGCGGAGCGGCGCACCCTCGACGAGCTCCGCACCCGGCTGGCCGAGCTCGAGGCGGTGGAGGCGGCGCGGACGGCGGAGCTCGCGCGCAGCGCGTCGCGGCTCGAGCAGGTCGGCTCCCTGGAGACCGCGCTCGCCGAGGAGCGGGAGGCCCGTCTCATGCTCGAGACCCTCCGCGATGGCCTGGAGAGGGCGATGGAGGAGCAGCGGCGCCTCCACGAGCGTCATGTCACCGACGTCCAGGAGGCGGCGGAGCAGCGCCGCACCGAGCAGACCCTCGGCCACCTGCGCGAGCTCGAGCGCGCCCGCGAGGAGCTCGACGCGGCGCGGAGCGAGTCCGCCGCACTCGCGGCGCGGCTCGAGGAGGAGACGTCGGCGCGGACCGGGGCGGAGACCCGGGTGCGGCTGCTCGACCGCGAGGTCGACGAGCTGCGCAACTGGATCAGCGCCGCGGAGAGCCGGCGGCGCGGCCTCTTCCGCCGCTCCGCGATGCCGCCCCCGCCCGGCCGGTTTCCGCCCGGACCGTAGAATGACCGCCCGCCCGTGCGGAGAGCCGGGGCGGAAGTTGGGGATGACCATGGCCGAGACCCTGTTCGACAAGATCTGGCGCCGCCACCTGGTGCGTGAGGAGCGCGGCACGGCGCTGCTCTACGTCGATCTCCACCTCGTCCACGAGGTGACCTCTCCGCAGGCGTTCGAGTCGCTGCGGCTGGCGGGGCGGACGGTGCGCCGTCCCGACCTCACGGTGGCGACGATGGACCACAACGTCCCGACCACCGACCCGTCGCTGCCGGTCGCGGACCAGACCGCGAAGCGGCAGATGGACACTCTCGTCGCGAACTGCCGGGAGTTCGGCATCCCCTGCTTCGGCATGGGCGATCCGCGCCAGGGCATCGTCCACATCATCGGCCCGGAGCTCGGTCTCACCCAGCCGGGGATGACGATCGTCTGCGGCGACTCCCACACCGCCACCCACGGGGCATTCGGCGCGCTCGCCTTCGGCATCGGCACCAGCGAGGTCGAGCACGTGCTCGCCACCCAGACCCTCGTCCAGCGCCGCCCCCACACGATGGAGGTGCGCATCGACGGTGCGCGTGGCTTCGGGGTCACCGCCAAGGACCTGATCCTCGGGGTCATCGGCGCCATCGGCGTCGACGGCGCCGTCGGCCACGTCATCGAGTACACCGGCGAGGCGATCCGCGCGCTCTCGATGGAGGGGCGGATGACGGTGTGCAACATGTCGATCGAGGGTGGCGCGCGGGCGGGCATGATCGCCCCCGACGAGACCACGCTCGCATTCCTCGAGGGACGCCCTGCGGCGCCGCGCGGCGCCGCCTGGGACGAGGCGGTCGCCGCCTGGCGCGAGCTGCGCACCGATCCCGGGGCGAGCTTCGACCGCACCGTGCGCATCGACGCGGCGGCGATCGCGCCCCACGCGACCTGGGGCACCAACCCCGCCCAGGTCGCGCCGATCTCCGGCTCGGTCCCCGACCCCGAGCAGTGGGAGAACCCCACGGACCGGGCGGCGGTCCGCCGCGCCCTCGAGTACATGGGCCTGGCCCCGGGCACGCCGTTGCGCGAGATCGCCATCGACCGCGTCTTCATCGGCTCCTGCACCAACGGCCGGATCGAGGACCTCCGCGCCGCCGCGGCGGTGGTGCGCGGTCACCGAGTCGCCTCCAGCGTCAGTGCGATGGTCGTCCCCGGGTCGATGAGGGTGAAGCGGCAGGCCGAGGCCGAGGGTCTCGACCAGGTCTTCCGCGACGCCGGCTTCGACTGGCGGCAGCCGGGCTGCTCGATGTGCCTGGGGATGAACCCCGACATCCTCGCGGAGGGCGAGCGCTGCGCCTCCACCTCGAACCGCAACTTCGAGGGGCGCCAGGGCAAGGGCGGGCGCACCCATCTGCTCAGCCCGGAGATGGCCGCGGCGGCCGCGATCGCCGGCCACCTCGCCGACGTTCGCGAGCTGGGGCCGACGAGCCCTGCCGAGGTCGCGTGACGATGCAGGCCTTCACTCGCGTCACCGGGATCGCCGCCCCGCTCGACCGTCCGAACGTCGACACCGACCAGATCATCCCCAAGCAGTTCCTCAAGCGGATCGAGCGCAGCGGCTACGGCCCCTTCCTCTTCTTCGACTGGCGCTACCAGGGCGACGGTGAGACCGAGAACCCCGACTTCGAGCTCAACCACGACCCGTGGCGGCACGCGCCGATCCTCCTCGCCGGGCGCAACTTCGGCTGTGGCTCGTCGCGCGAGCACGCCGCCTGGGCGCTCGAGGACTACGGGGTGCGCGCGGTGATCGCCCCCTCGTTCAGCGACATCTTCCGCAGCAACGCGCTGAAGATCGGCCTGCTCCCGGTGGCGCTCCCCGAGGAGGTGGTCGCCCGCTGGATGGACCTCGCCCGCGAGGAGCCGGGGCTGCAGGCGACCGTCGACCTCGAGAAGGGATACGTCGAGTTCGCCGGTGAGCGCCGCCCGATCGAGCTCGACGACGACTCCCGGGAGCGGCTGGTCGGCGGCCTCGACGACATCGCCCTCAGCCTGCGCCACGCCGACGCGATCACCGCCTACGAGGCGCAGCGTCCCGAGCGCCTGCCGACGACCTCCGGTCTGAGGGGCTGAGCACTCCCTGTTCCTGAGCGCGGGACAGGGGTAATCGCGGACCGGGGGGACGGCGATGATCTGATATCCTCGCTACCCGATATACGCCCACGCTGGAGGTATCAGGGGAGGGCCTCGCCATGACCAGCAGCACCCATCCACCGGCGACCGAGGACCATCGCGTCGAGGATGTGCCGCTCATCAATCCGGCGGCGGCGCCGCCCACGACGGCGGCACCGATGGCGGCGGTGGAGCGGCAGTCGCCGCTCAAACGGCTGCTCGCAGCGTTCGGGATCGGCCGGATCCGCTGATACCACGGCGCGCGGGCGGGAGACAGCGACCTCCCGCGCGCCGAGCGCTCCTCTAGGCGGCGGTGCGCGGCTTGGCGGTGCGGCGGGCGCGACGGAGCACGGCGCCGGCCGCGACCCGGTCCTCCTCGGCCTCGGCGGCCTCGAGGGCCTGGGCGAAGTCGTCGTGGTGGCGCAGCCAGTAGTAGAGGGTCTGGCGTGAGACGCCGCAGCGCTCGGCGGCGGCGGTGCGGGAGTAGCCCTCGCGGAGCAGCCGGCAGAGTGCGGAGCGCACCGCCGGGGTCATCTTCTTGGGGTGCTGGTGCCCCAGGCGGCCGCGCCGGCGCGCCTCTTCACCGACGATCCGCGCCACCACGTCGCCCACCCCACGTCCCTGGTCGGCAGCGAGGCTGCGCAGGAAGTCGGCGAGGTCATGGGGGAGTGCAACCCGCAGCGTCTCTGTCCGAACCGGTTCGGCGATGGTCATCGGCATCTCTCAGCTGGCCTCCTGCTCCATGCCCGCCTGACCGAATCGTCGCACACCGCATGCCCATCTTGGAGCGTTTGCGCTGGTTCGCAACTTTTATTGACAGTTATTGACGTCGGCCGTACCCTGCTCTCACCCTGTCGAACGGCCCAGCGACGCTGGGGTTTCGCAGCGGAGCCGACTCCCCCGGCGGAGCGGGCCGGACGCGGTCATGGAAGGGACGGGAGAATGCGACGCGGGACCTGGGGCATCGTCGTCGTGGCCGCGTTCGCGGTCCTCGCCGTCCCCGTCCAGATGACCCTGGGAGCGGTCGTCGGGAACTCGCCGTCCACGCCGCCGGCGCTCGACTCCGCGGGCGTCCGCCGCGCCGTCGCCGCCCTCCCCGTGGCCTTCGAGGTCAACCGCGGGCAGGTCGGGCCGGCGGCGACCTTCGTCGCCCGGGGCAGCGGCTACGCCTTCCTCGTCGACCCCCTCGGGGCGACCCTGGAGTTCAGTCCCGGTGCGAGCCGGGGGTGGCACGGAGCCCGGGCCGCGGCCGCCGGCGCGCCCGCGATCGATGTCATGCGCATCGATCTGGTCGGCGCCGACCAGCACGCGCGGGCGACGGCCGCCGTGCCGGCGGGGGCGACGGGCTCCTTCACCGGCGATCCGAGCCGCTGGCGCAGGGGCGTCCCCGACTACGCACGGGTCGGGTTCCGCGACGTCTACCCCGGGATCGACGTCGTGTACCACGGCGCGGGCAGCAGCCTCGAGTACGACTTCGTCGTCGCCCCGGGCGCCGACCCGCGGGCGATCCGGCTCCACGTCGGCGGCGCGCCCGTGCTCGCCGGGGGCGGCGAGGTGGCGCTCGCGCTCGCCGGTGGGACCGTGGTGCAGCAGCCCCCGACGGTGTACCAGCAGGGGCCCGCCCCGGCGCCCCGCCGCACCGCCGCAGGACCGCTGCCGGGGAGGGCGCACCCCGCGGGGTCGCGCCATCGCGCCTCGGCGCCGCCCGGGTCGCCGCCGCTCCCGGTGCCCGTCGGCAGCCGCTACGTCCTCGGTGGCGCCGGCGAGCTCCACATCACGGTCGGCGACTACGACCGCACCCGTCCGCTGATCGTCGATCCGGTGGTGACCTGGTCGCCGGCGGCCGGGGGCGGGCTCGACGACAGCTTCGTGTCGACGATGGACGGTGGCGGCGCGGTGTATGCGGTGAGCTCCACACCGTCGCCGGACGCCGCCACGGGGGGCGCGGCCGCGGGCGACGTCGCCGTCGTCAAGCTCGACGCCGCGGGGCGGGTCGTCTACCGCACCGTGCTCGGCGGCGGGGGCGACGCCGGCCCGTTCGACCTCGGCACCGACGGCCGCGGCGCGCTCGACATCACGGGCCCGGCGACACCGGGGACCGGCGCGGCGGAGGCCACGGTGGGAGGTGAGCGCCGCGTCCTCCGCCGGCTCGACCCCGGGGGCCGGCCGCTCCCGCCCACCGGCGGAAGTTATTGACGGTTGTTGTCGTCGACCGTATCCTCGACGCGCGTACCCCCCGGTGCGGCCCCGGACCCTCGATCGTCCGGGGCTGCGCCGTCGTGGGCGGGACGACGTGCGGCTGAGACGGCGCGCTAAGGTGGGTGGCTCCCATCCCCATTCAGAGCGGAGCGCCCATGGATCCCCGTCACCACAGCCGCGTCCTCCTCGACGGCCCCGACCGCGCCGCCGCCCGCGCGATGCTCAAGGGCACCGGCTTCAGCGACGAGGACCTGCGCCGTCCGCTGGTGGGCATCGCCAACACCTGGGTCGAGACGATGCCGTGCAACCTCGACCTGCGCCGCCTCGCCGAGCACGTGAAGCGCGGCGTGCGCGCCGCCGGCGGGACGCCGATGGAGTTCAACACCATTGCGATCAGCGACGGCGTGACGATGGGCACCGAGGGGATGAAGGCGTCGCTCGTCAGCCGTGAGCTCATCGCCGACTCCGTCGAGCTGCTCGGCCGCGGCCACTTCTTCGACGCGATGGTCTGCATGGTGGGATGCGACAAGACGATCCCCGGCGCGGCGATGGGGTTGTTGCGCCTCGACATCCCCGGACTGGTGCTCTACGGAGGCTCGATCGCGCAGGGGCGCTTCCGCGGCCGCGACGTCGACGTCAAGGACGTCTTCGAGGCCATCGGCGCGCTCGAGGCCGGTCGGATCACCGACGCGGACCTGCGCGAGCTCGAGGACGTCGCCTGCCCCGGGGCGGGTGCATGCGGCGGGCAGTACACCGCGAACACCATGGCCCTGGTCATGGAGTTCATGGGCCTCTCGCCGATGGGCTCGGCGAGCGTCGCCGCGCTCGACCCCGCCAAACCCGCGGTCGGCGAGGCCGCGGGCCGGCTGGTGATGGAGATGCTCCGCGAGGGACGCAGCGCCCGCGGGCTGCTCACCCGCGCATCGTTCGAGAACGGGATCGCCGGCGTCGCCGCGACCGGCGGCTCGACCAACGGCGTCCTCCACCTGCTCGCGCTCGCCCACGAGGTCGCCATCCCGCTCGAGATCGACGACTTCGACCGGGTCAGCGCGCGCACGCCGATCATCGCCGACCTCAAGCCCGGCGGCCGCTTCAGCGCCGT